>NZ_JAUSTO010000004.1:0-220791 GCF_030812885.1 Moryella indoligenes | reverse complement strand
TTACCCGTTTTACTTGGTTTGGTTCTTCTTTTGAAATTCTTTTTAGAATTTTCAGGGTTGTGTGTACTGTCTGATCTTTGATTTTCAAGGTTCTGCGTCGCCCCTTCCGTGAGAGGCAACTTAGACAGTCTATCAAGTGAAAAGCAATTTGTCAACAGTTTTTTTCTGTCTGCTTTTCAGCGGAGAAAGAGGGATTTGAACCCTCGCGCCGGTATTACCCGACCTACCCCCTTAGCAGGGGGGCCTCTTCGGCCTCTTGAGTATTTCTCCAAAGTGCAAATCAAATTATACAGGATGTTCCTTTGCTTTGTCAACCTGATTTGCCGCTTATTTTAGTTCATTTTGTTCCTGTTTCCTTTATGTATTTTTTATATGAAAAATACATATTTATGAAACAATATATTGCAGCTACGCCTGGTACTCCTACATATATATAGTCTGTCAGTCCGGCAGTGCTGCTCAGGCTGTTCATTCGATTTGTCATGAGCTGTGACAGAGTACAGAAGAAAAGCCCCAGTAATAGCTTCAGAAAAATCTTAATTCTCTGTTTCTTCATCCTTTTCTGCTGACTCCCTCACCTTAGCGATACTCGCAACACGGATATTTGACTCTCTGTCTATGCTCATCAGCTTTACGCCTGAAGTATTTCTTCCTATAACAGAGATATCCGATACTGCAATTCTAATCAGTATCCCCTCATTTGTAATCAGAAGTATCTCCCTCTCATTATTTACGAGCTTTGCTCCGATAAGATCCCCTGTCTTGTCTGTCAGCTTATGGCAGATCAGTCCGCGCCCACCGCGATTTTGTCTCCGGAATTCACTGAGCAGAGTTCGCTTCCCCATACCAAATTCTGATACAGTGAGAAGAGCCTCTCCCTGTCTGGTCAGCTGCATGCCGACAACCTCATCATCAGAAGCGAGTTTCATCCCCTTGACTCCCATAGAGCTTCTGCCTGTTTTTCGGACATCTCTCTCAGAGAAGATGATGCTCATTCCCTTTTTGCTGACAAGGATAATATCTTCATCGCCACTGGAGGCCTTCACCTCTATCAGCTCATCTCCCTCACGGAGTACGATTGCAGTGAGACCGTTCTTTCGCACATTTGCATACTGCGAAAGCTTGGTCTTCTTTACCATACCGGATCTGGTTGCCATAAAGAGATATTTATCATTTCCCTCATTATTAAAAGGAATCATTGCTGTAATCTTTTCATCCGGCTGCAGCTGCAGAAGATTTACAATTGCCGTACCTCTTGCGGTCCTTCCGGCATCTGGAATCTGGTATGCCTTAAGCCTGTAAACCTTACCCTTACTGGTAAAGAAGTCAATGGAATGATGTGAGGTCGTCATCAGCAGATCTGTCATAAAATCATCTTCTATGGTCTGCATTCCCTTAATTCCCTTGCCGCCTCTGTTCTGGCTGTGGAAATTGTCCGGACTCATTCTCTTGATATAGCCGAGATTTGTCATCGCAACAACGATATCCTCATCCGGAATCAGATCCTCTGCATCCATTTCATCATCAATTCCGAATATAGTCCTGCGCTCGTCTCCATACTTTTCTGCTACCAGATTGATCTCATCTCGAATTACGCCAAGCAGCATCTTCTCATCCGAAAGTATACTCTTATAATATGCGATTTTTTCCTCAAGCTCCTTGAATTCTGCCTCAAGCCTTCCTCTCTCAAGACCTGTCAATGTACGCAACCGCATATCCACAATAGCCTGTGCCTGCACCTCTGAGAGACCAAAGCGCTGCATCAGCTCCTGCTTTGCAATTGCAACTGTATCGCTTCCACGAATAATTCTGATCACTTCATCAATATGATCCAGAGCAATCAGCAGGCCCTGTAAAATATGAGCCCTTTCTTCTGCTTTGTTGAGATCATATCTGGTTCTTCTTGTGACGACTTCTTCCTGATGCTTCAGGTAATACTCCAGCATCTGAAGCAGATTCAGCACATGAGGCTCATTGTTCACGAGTGCCAGCATAATCACGCCGAAGGTATCCTCCAGCTGTGTGTGCTTTAAAAGTCTGTTCAGAACAATCTGTGGATTAACGTCTTTTCTGAGTTCAATTACAATGCGCATTCCCTCACGGTTTGACTCATCGCGCAGGTCTGTGATTCCGTCAATTCTTCTGTCCTTTACAAGATCTGCAATTTTTTCGATGAGACGCGCCTTATTTACCATATAGGGAAGCTCAGTCACAATAATTCTGTGCTTTCCGTTCTGCATGGGCTCAATATCTGTAATTGCCCGCACCTTGATCTTGCCACGCCCGGTGCGATAGGCATCCTGAATTCCGGATTTTCCGAGTATCATCGCACCGGTTGGGAAATCAGGTCCTTTTACGAGGGAAATAACATCGTCGAGCGAAGTTATCCTCTCTTCCATGCGATCCTCAATGATCTTATCCACAGCAGAGATCACTTCTCGCAGATTATGCGGTGGAATATTTGTTGCCATACCGACCGCAATTCCCTGGGTTCCATTGACCAGCAGATTCGGGAAGCGGCTCGGCAAAACGACAGGTTCCTTCTCTGTCTCATCAAAGTTCGGAGCAAAATCGACTGTGTCCTTATTGATGTCGGAGAGCATCTCCATCGCAATTTTGGAGAGTCTTGCCTCGGTGTAACGCATTGCCGCTGCTCCGTCTCCATCTACAGAGCCAAAATTTCCATGCCCGTCGACCAGAGTGTAGCGCATCGCCCACTCCTGCGCCATATTAACAAGAGCACCGTAAATAGAGGAGTCACCGTGCGGATGATATTTACCCATGGTATCGCCGACGATACGGGCACATTTTCTGTGTGGCTTATCCGGACCGTTATTCAGCTCTATCATGGAGTAGAGTATTCTTCTCTGAACCGGCTTCAGACCGTCCCTCACATCCGGCAGTGCGCGTGCGGCAATTACACTCATCGCATAGTCGATGTAGGATTTCTCCATGGTTTTTTTCAGATCAACTTCCTGAACTTTATCAAATACATTCGGTTCCATTTACTGCCCCCGTTCATCAAATATCAAGATTCGTCACATACTTTGCATTTGCCTCGATGAATTCTCTTCTTGGCTCTACCTGATCTCCCATCAAAGTTGTAAAGGTAAGATCCAGCTCCGAGATAGACTCTTCATCCATATTGACACGCAGCAGCACTCTTCTCTCCGGATCCATCGTTGTCTCCCAGAGCTGTTCTGCATCCATCTCTCCAAGTCCCTTGTATCTCTGAATCTTGTTATTCTGATCTCTTCCGACCTCAGTGATAATAGAATTTAATTCCTCATCGCTGTACGCATACCAAAGCTTCTGTCCCTTTTCAAGCTTATAGAGCGGCGGCTGTGCAAGGTATACATGCCCTTCTTTTATGAGCTCAGGCATAAAGCGGTAAATGAAGGTAAGCATCAGGGTTGCAATATGCGCACCGTCGACATCGGCATCTGTCATGATAATGATCTTATTGTAGCGAAGCTTCGAAATATCAAAGTCCTCATGAATTCCCGTACCGAAGGCCGTGATCATGGCGCGAATCTCTGCATTACCAAAGACACGATCCATTCTTGCCTTCTCGACATTCAGAATTTTTCCGCGCAGGGGCAGTATGGCCTGTGTCGCTCTGCTCCTTGCAGTCTTAGCAGAGCCTCCTGCAGAATCTCCCTCGACGATAAATATCTCGCATTCCTCCGGATTTTTACTGGAGCAGTCTGCCAGCTTTCCGGGAAGTGCCATACCATCCAGCGCAGATTTTCTTCTTGTAAGATCACGGGCTTTTCTTGCCGCTGCTCTTGCTCTCTGCGCAAGTATGGCTTTCTCGCAAATCAGCTTTGCCACAGTCGGATTTTGCTCAAGAAAATATGTCAGTTGCTCACTGACCACAGAACTCACTGCACCCACAACCTCTGAATTTCCAAGCTTCTGCTTTGTCTGACCCTCAAACTGCGGATCTTCCACCTTGACACTGACAATTGCGGTCATACCCTCACGGATATCCTCTCCGCTTAAATTATCCTCACTGTCCTTTAGGAGCTTATTGGCTCTCGCATAGTCATTAAAGGTCTTTGTGATCGCATTTTTAAAACCTGTGAGATGTGTACCGCCCTCCGGCGTATTGATATTATTGACGAAGGTATAAATATTCTCGTTATAGGAGTCATTGTGCTGCAGTGCTACCTCCACAACAACCTTATCCTTCACATCCTCACAATAAATAACCTGCTCATAGAGCGCAGTCTTTCCCCGATTCAGGTAGCTGACAAATTCGCGAATTCCTCCCTCAAAATGGAAGATATCTTCTCTATTCTCCTCACGTTCATCCCGTAAAATTATTTTCAGATTTTTGGTCAGAAAAGCTGTCTCTCTCAGGCGAAGACGCAGTGTGTCATAGTCATACACTGTCTCCTCAAAGATCTCCTTGTCCGGAAGAAAATGAACTCTTGTTCCGTGCTGCTCACTGCCACAGCTGCCTGTTATCCCGATAGGCTGCGTGATCTTTCCTCTCGAAAACCTTACTTCGTATATTTTCTGATCCCGAAATACCTGAACCTCCAGATTCTCAGAGAGCGCATTCACAACAGATGCTCCCACTCCATGAAGACCGCCGGACACCTTGTAGCCTCCACCACCAAATTTTCCACCTGCATGAAGTATCGTAAATACGACCTCCAGCGCTGAAATTCCTGCTTTTTTCTGTATATCAACTGGAATTCCGCGCCCATTATCCTCCACTGTCACGGAATTATCGGGATTAATTGTGACAATAATCTCACTGCAATATCCTGCAAGAGCTTCATCAACGGAATTATCTACAATTTCATAAACCAGATGGTGCAGTCCCTTTGCAGCAGTGGAACCGATATACATTCCGGGTCTTCTTCTGACTCCCTCCAGTCCCTCCAGAATTTGAATTTGATCTGCATTATATTCCGTACTCATTTACTGTCCTCCTTAGATCCCTGTCATTCGACTGTGCAGATCGCACCATCTGTGACCTTAAATCTTTTATCAATTTGAAAATCATTTTTTAACAGATTTTCCATGCCCGTACTGGTAATCACTGTCTGTGTCTGACTGATTACCTTCAAAAGCTGCTTCTGTCTCTGCGTGTCCAACTCTGAGAGCACATCATCCAGAAGCAAAACCGGATCTTCACCCGTTACTTTTTTCATCAATTCCAATTCAGACAATTTCAAGGATAATGCTGCCGTCCGCTGCTGTCCCTGTGAACCAAACTTTCTCAGATCCATTGCCTGAGACTCTGTATTCTGGATCTCAGAACTTTTTTTCACAAAAAAACCAATATCATCCCTGTGTGGACCAACTGAACTTATTTTCTGCCTCAGATCAGATTCTCTGCTTTCCAGCAGTGCTGCACGATATCTCTCCTCCGAAATATTTTCATCATAACAGAGCTCTATGCACTCTTCATTTCCGGTAATTCCTGTATATAATGCAGAAATAATCGGATTCAGGTCATCAATAAATTTTCTTCGACAGCGAATAAGCTCCGAACCATAGCGCACCAGCTGTTCATCCCAGATATCAAGCGTTTCCATGAGCTCCGGATGAAAGCTGATTTCTTTCAGCAGCTTATTTCTCTGAAGCAGTGCTCTGTTGTAGCTCAACATCTCATGGACATAGGAACGATTCAACTGACACAGCTCCATATCCATAAATTTGCGCCGCTCAGCAGGACCATTTTTGATGATGTTCAGATCCTCCGGAGAAAAAAGCACAATATTTAATATTCCAAAGAGCTCACTTGCACGTCTGATTGGAATAGAATTAACTGCAATTCCCTTTGCAGCATTTTTTTTGAGATGAATATCAATGCGATAGGGAATTTCCTGCTTTAAAAGCTTCAGCTTGATATGTGCCTCGTTTTCACCGAAGCGTATCATTTCTCTGTCCTTGCTGCTCCGATGTGACTTCGTCACAGCACAGACATACAGAGCCTCCAGCACATTTGTTTTTCCCTGCGCATTGTTCCCATAGAGCAAATTGGTTCCCTGATCCAGAGAGAGACTCAATGCCTTATAATTTCTGAAATTTTTAAGCTCCAATGATTCGATAATCATGTCCGCCTGTGGAAAATATGTCTCCGTCTCTCAGCTTTTTTCCCCGCTGTGTCTCAACGGCACCATTTACCAGAACCTTTCCTTCTTTCACCGCATATTTTGCATCTGAACCCATTGAAAATTCACCTGAGAGCTTCAGGGCCTGCTCCAGCTTGATATATTCATCCTTTATTTTTATATCGGTCATGGACTCTCCAATCGCAGCGCTCATTTCATTTGCACTGCTTCGATATTTGCAGCTCATTACTGTTTTGCATTTAAAGCGCATTACTATACTGCATAAGTCTCGCACTGTTTCGCGGCTTCGCCGCTCTCACAGTGCTTCAAATTTGCAGCTCATTACTGCACTGCATAAGTCTCGCACTGTTTTGCGGCTCCGCCGCTCTCACAGTGCTTCAAATTTGCAGCTCATTACTGCACTGCATAAGTCTCGCACTGTTTTGCGGCTCCGCCGCTCTCACAGTGCTCACAAAAATTCGCAAATCGCAGCGCTCATTTCATTTGCGCTGCTTTTTTGCTCATTTTTGTTGTCCTGTGCGATATCAAAGCCTGCCTGCAAGCTTTCTTGCGCAGGCTTTGCTGCCGCACAGGGACTTATGCAATAAAATTTACAGGCAATATGAGATAGATATAGCTTTCTTTCTCATCGCGTATGTAACAGGGGGTCTTTGCATTTGTCATATACAGATCGACCTCCTCATCTTCAATTGCTCTCAATGCATCCAGCAAAAACTTTGGATTAAAGGCAATAAGAAGATCCTTACCTGTCTTTTCACAGGAAACCTTTCCGTCCATCGTGCCATAAGAAGATTTCACCTTTAAATTGATATTGTTTTCTGAAATATCCAGCACGATCGGTTTATGATCACTCTCCTTGATCAGTATCGTAGACTGATCAATGCTGTTTAGGAGTTTCGTACGATTTACTCTGAGCTTCAGCTCATAATCCTTTGACAGCATATGATCAATACGGAAATACTCTCCCTCAATCAGACGGGAAATAACAGTGGTCTCATCAAACTCAAAGAGAATATGATTTTTAGAGAAGTAAATCAATACCTCCTTTTCATTGTCATCCGTCATAATCTTGCTGATTTCATTCATCGTCTTTCCCGGGACTATGACCTTTGCGCTGCCATAATTTTCCTTCATTTCGATGCTTCGTATTGCAATTCGATGACCATCAAGTGCTACGAACTTGACGATATGATCCTTAACTTCTATGTACTCGCCGCCCATCATTTTATTCGTATCATTCAGAGCAGCAGAAAAGATAGTTTTTCTTACTGCCTCCTTCAGGGTAAACTGAGACAGGCAGATATAATTATCTTTTTCTATCACAGGAAGATATGAAAATTCTTCTCCATCTCGTCCCTGGATGTGAAATACTGCATCTTCACAGGAAATTGTTGTCGTAAAAGAGCTGTCGCTCTCTATCACAACCGGAGCATCTCCCCCCTCAAGTTTCCGGATGATATCAAAGCTCAGCCGTGCATCAAGCGCTACTTTTCCCTTTTCAACAATGATCCCTTCTGCTACTGTTTCGATCCCCAATTCCGTATCATTGGCTGTCAGTTTGATTTTGTCTCCGCTGGCATCAAATAAAATGCACTCAAGTATGGGATTGGTGGTTCTGGAAGGGATCGCTTTAAAAACAATCCCCATTGCACTGATCAGTTTTTCTTTATTGAATTCAAGCCGCATGGTATAGGTCCTTTCTTTAAAATCATTCCGTATTAATCATAATAGGGACTGTGAATTTGTAGATACAGGCTTAAGAAGCTGATAAAATAAGGCTTTTTACGCTTGGATAAACCAGTGGATACCGTCCTGAAACAATGTGAATGAGAGTGGATTATTGTGCGGATATTTTTTTCTTCAGCACAGTGATGGTGCTCTCAAGTTCAGGTTTTGACTTTAGTTCTGTGGATATTTTATCGATACCGTGGATAATTGTTGTGTGGTCCTTTCCACCGAGGCAGCTTCCAATTTGCTGAAGCGGAGCAGTTGTCATTTCTCTGCAGAGATACATGGCAATCTGTCGGGGGAATACGATATCCTTGTTTCGTTTCTGTCCCATAATATCCAGCTCAGAGATATTGAAGTGTTCTGCTACAACCTGAACGATAAATTGCGGTGTAATCTCAGGTTTGGCATTCGGATCAATGAGGTCCTTCAATACATCCTGTGCCATCTCAAGATTGATCTCTCTGTGGTCGAGCTTGCTCATCGCGACAATTTTTGTGAGGGAACCTTCAAGTTCACGTATATTACTTTTTACATTGGCAGCAATATACTGGATTACTTCATTGTCTATATTGATGTGATCCAGCTCCTCACGCTTTCTTAGGATAGCCATGCGGGTCTCGTAGTCCGGAGGCTGAATATCGACTGTCAGACCCCACTCAAAGCGGGAGCGAAGTCTGTCTTCCAGTGTCTCCAGATCTTTTGGAGGTTTATCAGAGGATATGATGATCTGTTTTTTGGCGCCGTGCAGGGCATTGAAGGTGTGAAAAAACTCTTCCTGCGTTCTGTCCTTTCCTATAATAAACTGAATATCATCAATCAGAAGTACGTCATTGGTCCTGTATTTTTCACGAAATTCTGTGGTGGTGAAGTTATTTTTATTTCGAATGGCATCAATCAGTTCGTTTGTAAAAGCTTCACTGGTCACATACTGAACCTTGGCCTTCGGATTATTTTGAAGTATGAAATGGGCAATTGACTGCATGAGATGCGTCTTTCCAAGACCGACGCCTCCGTAAATAAAGAGGGGATTATATGCCTCTCCGGGTTTTTCAGCTACTGCGAGTGATGCAGCATGTGCCAGATTGTTATTTTTTCCGACGACAAAGGTGTCAAAGGTATAACGTGGATTTAAATTTGCATTTGAAAGTGTTGCAGGATCGACATGCTCCGGTACCTTATTGATGATGGATTTGTCCTGCGCTTTATTGTCATCTTCAGAGATAAAATGAATGGAGCAGTTTACACCGGTACATTCCTGAATTGCTACCATGAGACCAGCCAGATAATTTCTTGTGAGAAAGCTGATATGAAAATGGAGCGGTAACTTTTCCTTACTGTTGGAAGAAATCTCTGGAATCAATATATGCAAAGTAAGCCCCTTTTCGGGGCTTCCGCTTATGTGGTGTGGAACCAGTGGTGCCAGCCATAAATTATAGGTAACTTCAATAATATTATAATTCTCTCTGAGAAAACTAAGAATTTCATCCCAGTGATCTTTGATTGTTTGGAAGGACGATTGTGCCATGTTTTGCTCCTGAAAAGATTGGTAAAAGACATTCCTAATATAGCAAAAAACGTCACTTTTATCAACATTATAAGAAAAGGGATTGTGGATAACTTTGTAGATAAGTAGTTTATTTTATGTGATTTTAAGTGGAGAATAGGAAAAACAGCTGAAATAATATTGTTTGCATAATCTCTGTGGAAAGCTCAGAAAAGGAGTTATCCGGAAATACACAGTGAAAAAAGCCTGTAAATGGGAGTGTTAAGGATAGAAAGCCGAAAAAAGAGAAAGGTTATCCACTGACTATCCACAAGTTGTGGATAAAATTATGTAAAGTAAAATTTAGAGCAGATGAAAGAAAAATAAAGAATTATCCACAAAAAAATGTGGAAAACCTATGTAGATGAGGAAAAATAAAACTTATGGAGATACAAAATATAGAAAAGAAATTTCTATATCTTGGAGATATTAAAAGCAACAAAAAAAGATTGGAAAACCAGGTGGAAAGGAGCTTGAAATACCTTGACTAAAGCCTTTGATTTCCGTATAATAATCGGGAATGTTCCCAGAAAAAGTATATCCGGAAGAGAATCCGTGTGAAGAAAAGATCGTTCGCAGTCAGGACCGGTCGGGAAAATTGAAATGAGTGAGGAGGTGTTCCGACTATGAGAAAAGGTACTATGACCTTTCAGCCGCACAACGCACAGAAGTTCAGAGTTCATGGCTTCCGTGCCAGAATGGCTACTAAGGGAGGCAGAAAAGTTCTGGCTGCCAGAAGAGCTAAGGGCAGAGCAAAATTAACAGTTTAATCGGCATAAACGTCGAAGAACGATGAGGTTGTCTGACGACGACCTCATTATTTTATAGTATAGGATATTCAAAAGAATTACTTGTACTATTAAAACTCTCCAGGAAATACATAGTGCCCACAGAGACAGACTGCATACACAGCTGTGAGCGGGTAAAATCCGGCAAGCTCCCCTCATACGTGAGGGACAATGAGAGTTGATGTCCGCTTGCGGACTTTGTTTTTATCCGGAGGTTGATCAATGAAACGTTTTCCTTCTATAAAGAAGAATATAGATTTTCGTACCGTTTATGAGAAGGGAAAATCAAAGGCAAATCGTTCTCTGGTTATGTATATATTATATAAAGAAGAGAACAAGAAAAAGCCCTGTTGCAGAATAGGAATCAGTACTTCCAAAAAGATAGGCAACAGTGTAGTAAGACATCATATGGCAAGACTTTTGCGGGAGACATTCAGGCTTCACAGAGCAGAGGTACAGCGCTGCTGTGATATAGTAGTCGTAGTCCGGGCCGCTGCGGTCGGACAGAGCTTTCACGAAATTGAGAGATCATATCTTCATTTATTGCAGCTGCATGGACTGACAGAGAAACATGAATCTGTCAGTATCAATGGTTGATGCTTTATGATAGGAAGAATTGTAAAGGCAGGAATGATAGGATTGATTCGTTTTTATCAGATATTTCTGTCACCGCTGAAATGGCGTACACACTGCAGATTTATTCCAACCTGCTCTCAGTATGCAATAGAAGCAATTGAGAAGTACGGTGCATGGAAGGGCGGCAGGCTTGCGCTTTGGCGGATATTGCGCTGCAATCCCTTTTCAAAGGGTGGATATGATCCGGTTCCTTAACAGGAAAAGAAACTCAGAGTGTAAAAATAAACATAAAGAACATCGGGGGGCCAGGCCTTGGAACTTATTCTTTTGACAAAATCTTCGGTACCGGTAATAGGACAGGTTGCTTATATACTCGGTATGATTATGGATGCTCTTTTTAAATTTACCAGTCAGTTTGGCATTACAAATATAGGACTGAGTATCATTCTTTTCACCATCATCATTAACCTCTTAATGTGGCCTCTGACGGTCTCACAGCAGAGATCCTCCAAGCTGATGAGTGTGATGCAGCCGGAGATTCAGGCAATTCAGAAAAAATATAAAAACAAGACAGACCAGGCATCTGTGATGCGCATGCAGAGTGAGACAAAGGCGGTGTATGCAAAGTACGGAACGAGTATGAGCGGCAGCTGTCTTTTCCTGTTGATTCAGATGCCCATTCTGTTTGCTCTCTATCAGGTTATTTATAAGATTCCAGCATATGTGCCCAGTGTGTACAATGTATTTCAGACAATAGCCGATCCGCTTATGCGGCAGAACGGTTATATTTCTGTTCTGAATGAGATAGGGACGAAAATTAAGCCGGCACTGGGTGATGAAGCCAGCTTAAATATGGTTATCGATTTCCTGTATAAGTTCACACCGGAGCAGTGGACCATGCTTGAGGGGAAATTCCCGGCACTTGCAGCTACCATTGCGACAGGAGCTGCGGAAATTGGAAAGATGAACTATTTCCTCGGCGTAAACCTCTCAACAGCACCTTTCCAAGGCTTTATGCCGAACCCGGCATGGATCATTCCCTTTGTTTCTGCGGCTGTGCAGTGGTACTCTGCAAAACTCATGACGGATGCGACCAGAAACAGGAAAAGTTCCAGGGCAGATGAAGAAAATGTTATGGCGCAGCAGATGCAGAGCATGAACACTATGATGCCTCTGATGTCTCTTTTCTTCTGCTTCACTCTGCCCGCTGGTATTGGTATTTACTGGGTTGCCAGCGGACTGTGCCGCATGATTCAGCAGTTGATTATCAACAGCCAGCTGAATAAGATGGATATTGATGAAATTGTAAAAAAGAATCTTGAAAAGGCAAATGCCAAGGCGCTGAAGGAGGGAAAGAGCCCCTCGCAGATTAAGAGTAATACGGACAAAGTTCTTCGCAATGTAAAGAAGCAGGAGCAGGAAGCAGAAAATGAAGAAGAAGCGCTGCAGAAGAAGATAGATCGGGCGGCAAAGCAGGCGGCAGATTCTTCAGCGTACTATAATAAGAATGCAAGGCCTGGTTCACTTGCATCCAAGGCAAATATGGTTGCATTGTTTGATGAGCGCCAGATGGAAAAAAAGAAAAATAAGGGAAAGCAGGAGAGCCAGGATGAATAATATTACGGTATCTGCCAAGACCTATGATGAAGCAATTACAAAGGCACTGATTCAGCTTGAGACAACAAGTGAGCATCTGATTGTTGAGGTTTTAGAAAAGGGAAGCAATGGCCTTTTTGGTATGATCGGGGGCAGACCCTGGACCATACGGGCTCATGTGAAGAGTGAGGAAGAAGAGGCCAGAGAGCTGGAAGCAAAGCGTCAGGCCGAAATGGAGCAAAAAAAAGAAAAAGAAGAGGCCGAGAGAGCTGCTGCAAGGGAAGCCGAGGAGAGAAAGGCGAAGGAAGCGGCTGAACAGGAGGCTGCCCGCAGGAGGGAAGAGGAGCAGAGAGAAGCTGCAAAGTCTGCTGAAGAAGCTGTAAGGGTACAGCCGGAGACAGCGAAAGAGCTGCAGGAAAAAAAGGAGTCAGGCAGAAAAGAGAGCTCCGAGAGAAAATCCAGATCAAGAGATGGAAGAAGAAACCGCGTTGAGAAGCGCCGGGAGGAAAATGTCGGCAGAGAAGTACTGAAGGAAGAAGCAGAGGAAATTCAAAGCACCGCAGCTGCGTTTCTCTCAGAAATATTCCGCGCTATGGAAGAAACGATTCAGATTGATACAGACTTTAATTATCAGGAAAATGAGCTCGCTGTCACCCTGAGCGGCGATGATATGGGAGCTCTGATTGGTAAGAGAGGTCAGACTCTGGATTCCCTTCAGTATTTAGTGAGCCTTGTGGTGAATAAGCATCGAGATGTCTATATTCGTGTCAAGCTGGATACAGAAAATTATCGTGAGCGCCGCGAGCAGAAGCTGCGATCTCTTGCAAGAAATATTGCAAGAAAGGTGAAACAGACGAGACGTTCTGTCACTCTGGAGCCGATGAATCCCTATGAGCGCAGAATTATCCACTCTGCGCTGCAGAGAGATCCCTATGTCACAACCTGTTCCGAGGGGGAAGATCCCTATCGCCACGTTGTGGTTGTCTTAAAAAAGGATCAGAGATCTAAGCGGCGTGAGGAGAAGAGCAGCGAGGAGTAAGGCTTTGGCGGAAGCCGGAATCGCAGAATTCTGCCTCTGCTGCTATAAAAGAGCATAGATATGGATGGCTTTGTGAAAGAAGGCTGTCGAAAACAGGAACATTTGTTTTCGCCTGCCTTCTCTTTCTTTACAGATTCTCTGAAAATAAGGTACTGGACTTTATTTAATGATACAGATAATATTCAGCTTGTAAGCCTGACAGGAAAAGCTTCGGGAGATGGAGGGCAGAAAAAATGAGGCATCAGAGAGAAAATGATACCATTGCCGCGATTTCCACAGCACTGGGGGAGAGCGGAATAGGAATCATCAGAATCAGTGGTACAGACGCAGTGGATATTGCGAGTCGTGTTCTGGACAGAGGAGTACGGAAGGCAGAGACACATACGATTCATTACCGGCATGCAGTCTGCAAAAATGAAATCATTGATGAGGTGCTGGTTTCTGTTATGCTTGCACCGCGAAGCTATACAGGAGAGAATACCGTTGAGATCAATTGCCATGGAGGCGTCCTGGCGGTAGAGCGTGTGCTGGAGGAGGTACTGAAGGCAGGCGCTTCTCTGGCCGAGCCCGGAGAATTTTCCAAGAGAGCCTTTTTAAACGGGCGCATTGATTTGAGTCAGGCCGAGGCAGTGATGGACGTTATACAGGCTAAAAATCGCTTTGCCCTGAAGGCAGCAGTGAGTCAGCTCAGTGGCACACTCTCAAAAAAGCTTAAGGAGCTCAGAAATCAGCTCCTTGACGAGACAGCATGGATCGAGGCTGCTCTGGATGATCCGGAACATTATGATCTGTCCGGATATCCGGAGGAACTGGGGAAAAAAACAGATGCAATGATTGCAGATCTGGAAACTCTGATCCGAAATGCAGAAAATGGAAGAGTCATGAAGGAAGGTATTTCTACCGTTATACTTGGAAGACCAAATGCAGGGAAATCTTCTCTTATGAATCTCTTATCCGGCGCAGACAGGGCGATCGTGACAGATATCGCAGGAACGACGCGAGATATTCTGACCGAGCACATCCGCCTTGCGGGATTGTCCTTAAATCTCACCGATACGGCGGGAATACGGGAGAGTGAGGATATTGTTGAAAGAATCGGAGTGGAGCGCGCCAGAAAAGCTGCGGAGGAGGCGGATCTTCTCCTGCTTGTGATTGATGGAAGCAGCGAGCTTCAGGAGGCAGACAGACTGCTTTTGCATGAGATCGAAGAAAAGAATGCCATTGTGCTTCTCAATAAATCCGATCTGGATACGCAGATATCGCTGGAAGAGCTTCAAAAACTCAGCTCTCATCCGGTCATACTCTTCTCCGCAAAAGATGGAACCGGCCTTTCCGAGATGGAAACGACGATGAGGGAAATGTTCTATCATGGGAATATCAATTTTAACGATCAGATTTATATTACAAACAGCAGACATAGAGAGGCACTGGAGCAGGCGCTTGCCTCTGTCAGATTAGTGAAGCAGAGTATCAAAAATGGTCTGCCGGAGGACTTTTTTTCTATTGATTTGCAGGATGCCTATGAAAGTCTCGGCATCATCACCGGAGAGACAGTGGAGGATGATGTTGTAAACCGCATATTTGAGAAGTTCTGTACCGGAAAATAAGGGAGTTTTATGAAGCGAGTAGTAGAAGAAAGCTATGATGTTGTAGTTGTCGGCGCGGGACATGCCGGCTGTGAGGCTGCACTTGCCTGCGCAAGACTGGGGCTGGAGACCATCATATTTACTGTCAGTGTCGATGCCATTGCACTGATGCCCTGCAATCCAAATATCGGCGGAACCTCAAAGGGACATCTGGTGCGGGAACTGGATGCACTCGGCGGGGAGATGGGACATAATATAGATAAGAGCTTTATACAGTCCAGAATGCTGAATGAGTCGAAGGGACCGGCTGTACATTCTCTCCGCGCACAGGCAGATAAGCAGGATTACACGAGAGAAATGCGAAGGACACTGGAACAGACGGAACATCTCACCATACGTCAGGCGGAGGTCGCAGAGCTCATCACTGAAGAAATAGCGGATGGATTCGGCAGGAAGCGCTGTACAGGGGTCACTACAGTATCCGGCGCGCGCTATTACGCACAGGCAGTTGTTCTGGCCACAGGAGTCTATCTGAATGCGCGCTGTATCTATGGAGAGATCAGTGAGTATACGGGACCAAACGGTCTGAAGGCAGCAAATCATCTGACCTCTTCTCTGAAGGCAAACGGAATTCTCATGTATCGCTTTAAGACCGGTACGCCGGCGCGTGTGGACGGAAGAAGCATCGATTACTCCAAGATGGAGGAGCAAAGGGGAGATACGCCCATTATCCCCTTCTCCTTTGACACAGATCCGGAGAAAATACAGAAGGCGCAGGTCAGCTGCTGGCTCACACATACCGGAGAAAAAGCGCACGAGATTATTCGCGCAAATATCGACCGCTCTCCGCTCTATAATGGAAGTATAAAGAGCACCGGACCGCGCTATTGCCCCTCCATTGAAGATAAGGTAATGAAATTCCCAGATAAGGATGCACATCAGATCTTTGTCGAACCGGAAGGGCTCTATACACATGAGATGTATCTGGGTGGAATGTCGTCCTCACTGCCGGAGGATGTGCAATATGAGATCATACATTCAACGCCTGGACTGGAGCACGCAAGGGTCGTCCGGAACGCATACGCCATTGAATATGACTGTATTGACGCGCGACAATTGAAATCGTCTCTTGAGTTCAGACAGATAGAGAGACTCTTTGCGGGCGGACAGTTCAACGGAAGCTCGGGGTATGAGGAGGCGGCAGTACAGGGCTTTATGGCAGGGGTGAATGCTGCCATGTGCATACAGGGGCGAGAGCCGGTTGTGATAGACCGCTCTCAGGGTTATATCGGCGTACTGATTGATGATCTCGTGACAAAGGAAAGTCATGAGCCCTATCGTATGATGACCTCCCGCTCAGAGTATCGTCTGCTGCTGCGGCAGGACAATGCAGATCTGCGTCTGGAGGAGCTTGGCTACCGCATAGGTCTGGTCTCCGAGACGCGTATTCAGAGATTGCGGGAGAAAAAGAGTCAGATTGAAGCAGAAATTACGCGGCTGAAGAGCTGTTATCTGGGAGCCAATGCACGGGTTAATGAGATATTGGAGCAAAAGGGCTCCTCTCCGCTGAAAACAGGAGTGACACTGGCGTCATTGGTCTGCAGACCGGAGCTGAGCTATGATGCACTCACCGAGCTGGATCCGGAGCGTCCGATGCTTTCCAGGGCTGTGCGGGAACAGGTGAATATCGAGATCAAGTATGAAGGTTATATTCGGCGTCAGGAACAGCAGGTGAAGCAGTTTAAACGGCTGGAGAACAGGGCGCTGCCGGTGGAGATTGATTACAGTAAAATCAGCAGTCTGCGCATTGAAGCGGCGCAAAAGCTGAATCTGGTGAAGCCGCAGTCTGTGGGACAGGCCTCCAGAATATCCGGCGTGTCACCTGCAGATATCAGTGTACTGCTTGTCTGGCTGGAGGCAAGAGGAAGGAGTGCAGATGCAGAGGCAGGAGATAAATAAGGAGTGCGCCAAGACAGAGCGGGAATACTTTTCATTGTGGATGAGGGAGGCGCTTCAGAGCCTTTCGCTCCGGCTCACAGAGAGGCAGGAGGCGCAATTTTACCGCTTTTATGAGGATTTGATCGAAAAGAATAAGGTGATGAACCTCACAGGAATCACGGAGATGCATGCGGTGATTGTGAAGCATTTCGTGGACAGCCTCTCTATTGTTAAGGCAATTTCAGACCTTGGAGAAAAAGAATGGAGAGTCATTGACATCGGGACGGGGGCGGGTTTTCCAGGTATTCCCATGGCAATTATGTGGCCAAAACTTCATTTTACCCTGATGGACAGTCTGAATAAGAGAATTGCCTTTATTCAGGAGGAAGCAGCTCGTCTGGAACTGAAAAACATTGAAGCGGTACATAGCAGAGCGGAGGATCTTGCTAAAGACAGTTCCTACAGAGAGCAATATGACCTCTGCGTGTCACGCGCAGTGGCAAACTTATCCACACTTTCGGAATATTGTCTGCCATTTATCCACAAAGACGGAACCTTTATCCCATTTAAATCTGGACAAGTCGAAGAAGAAAGACGAGAAGCAAAGAAAGCACTCAGCATTCTGGGGGGAGTGGAGGATGCAATCATTCGCTTTTCATTACCGGAGGAGGAGGGTGAGCGCTGCTTACTTCGAATCAAAAAAATCAGAGCGACACCACAAAAATACCCAAGGAAGGCGGGCCTTCCGGCAAAGGAACCTCTGCGTTGAATAAAAGGTTTCACGTGAAACATCGCTGCTGCATGAAGCGAAAGGACAAAGAAAGAACAATTATTTTGGAAAAATCAGAGTTTTCCAAATAGGGATTGCAGCATTAAAAGCAAGACTCAGTTATAAAGGTTCCACGTGAAACATTATGCATCCTGAAATTTGGATGCAGGTACAAGATGAAACAATCAAGTATGAAGCATTCGGAGTGTTAATGGAAGAAGAAATGTCTCTTAAAGCATAAACGTTTCACGTGAAACCTATTCTGTGATATAATAGGAGCACTTGGCGAAAGCGAGCCGCAGGCGAAGGTTGAGCCTAGAGCGAGTCATACCCGGAGACTTAACGAGTGCGAGCAGAGCGAAGCAGGAGTTTAGCCGCAGGGATATCATAATAGCAAAGAGTTCCATAAAAGACCTGCACAAACTGAGTGATGACAACAAAATTATCGAGCGGCGAGAGATGGTTATATAGAAATAATTTGTAAAAGCAAAGCAAAATAGTTGCCATAAGGAAAGAAGAGATATCTGCACAAATGCTGACCCATATATGATTCAGTGATGGAGTCAGCATTTACAGTAAAGAGGAAAAATGAAAAAGATTATTGCGATGGCAAATCAAAAGGGCGGAGTTGGAAAAACCACAACTGCTGTCAATCTTGCTGCAGCTCTGGCAGAAGCAGAGCTGAGGGTGCTCGCTGTCGATTTTGATCCTCAGGGGAATCTGTCCAGTGGATTGGGCATAGAGAAAGATGAAACTGTCAGCTCAGTGTATGAACTTATCATGGGGCATTGCGAGATTGCAGATGCAATTCAGAGAAGTTATTCGCCTTATCTCGATATTATCCCCTCCAATATCAATCTTTCCGGGGCAGAGATAGAACTTCTGGATATGGAAAAACGAGAGGCAAGGTTGAAGGACTGTCTGAATCTGGTGGCAGATCGTTATGATTTTATTCTGATTGATTGTCCGCCTTCTCTGAGTTTATTGACCATTAATGCCCTGACAGCTGCGACGGATGTGCTTATTCCCATTCAGTGTGAGTACTATGCGATGGAGGGACTGAATCAGATGTTGAAGAGCATACAGCTGATCCGGAAAAAACTGAATCCGGAGCTTCGCATCAACGGTATTGTGTTTACAATGTATGATGCAAGAAATAACCTTTCTCAGCAGGTGATAGATAGTGTCAGAGAGGCGTTGCATGAGTATATCTACGAGACAGTAGTTTCAAGAAATGTTCGTGTCGCAGAGGCACCGAGCTATGGGATGCCGGTGACAGAGTATGACCCCAAATCCAACGGCGCTGAAAACTACAGGAAACTTGCCGCGGAACTTCTGTCCAGGGAGGATGGGCTATGAGTGTAAAGAAAACAGCAGCAAAAAGCAGGCGAGGGCTTGGAAAAGGTCTGAAGCTGCTTATGGGAGACATCGAGGAAGAAAATCTGAAGACTGATACAGAAGAGAAGCAAGCAGAGGAAGAAACAGTCTCTGGAAATACAGGGGCACATAAGAGTGTTGCAACAGAGACAGGGGAGAGACTGGTAAAGCTCTCAGAGATCTATGCAAATGAAAATCAACCTCGAAAGAACTTTGATGTATCCGACCTGGCGGAACTGACATCTTCTGTACGTCAGTATGGAATTTTACAGCCCCTTCTTGTTCAAAAGGAGGGGACAGGATATCGAATTATCGCAGGAGAGAGAAGATATCGGGCGGCAAAGGCAGCAGGATTGAAAGAAATTCCTGTCATTATCCGAAATTACAGCAGTCAGCAGGCGGCAGAAATCTCTATCATAGAAAATGTTCAGCGTGCAGACCTGAATCCTCTAGAAGAAGCAATGGCTTATCAGATGCTGATGAAGGACTATGGTCTGAAGCAGGAAGAGATTGCAGAGCGCGTCAGCAAGAACCGAACCACGATAACAAATGCACTTCGCCTTCTGAAGCTCTGCCAAGAAGTGCAGGAAATGGTTGCAGAGGGGGCGTTATCCGCCGGTCACGCACGTACACTGGTGAGTCTTGAGGATGCAAAGCTGCAGCGGGATATCGCCGCCATAGTAGTAGAAAAAAGCCTCAGCGTGAGAGAGACAGAGCGACTGGTAAAGCAGGCGGGAAAATCGAAGAAGACAGAAGGTACAAAAGAAAATAGACAGGCTTCCTATGATATTTTCTATCAGGAGTATGAGGACCGCATGCGTAGTATTCTTGGAACAAAGGTTCATATCAGCCGGAGAGATAAAAATAAGGGAAGAATTGAAATTGATTATTATTCTGCAGCGGAGCTGGAGCGCATCATGGATCTGCTGAGGAGCATTCGTCATTAATATTCGGAGGCAAACATATGCAGAATTGGCTTCTGATACTGGGTATGGCCGGGGAAGGGATACTGCTTATACTTGGTCTGTTGCTGTACCTGAAATATCGTAAACTGTACCACGCATACGATCTGTTTATGCGGGGAAAGGATGCGGAGAGTCTTGAGGACACGGTTATAGCACTGGGAGAGGAGATCAGAGATCTCAGAGCTGAAGACAGGGCAAATAAGGATGCAATACGTGTTCTAAATAAAAATCAGAGGGCATCCTTTCAGAAGTTTGGAATCGTCCGTTACAATGCATTTAAGGATATGGGCGGTAATATGAGCTTTGCAATTGCAGAGCTGGATTATACAAATTCAGGTTTTATTATCAATACAGTTCATTCGAGAGAGGGATGCTATCTGTATATTAAAACAGTAGATTGCGGGCAGACAGAAATATTGCTCAGTGCGGAAGAAAAGGAAGCCCTGGAACAGGCGTTGGGATACTTGAATCGATAAGATATAGAGCACGGAGAGAGATGCTGTTATGGGGAGAGGCATCAGAAGACGCTACTATGGATACGAAATACAATGCAATTTGAACCTGCTTTTGTGGGGATGTGCACTGATAGTATTGGGATTATTGGGAACGGCAGTCTTAACAGAAAAATTTCTTGGGATTTATCGAGGTTTACAAGAGGTACTCCTGTTTGGACATGCCGCTTCTCTTTTTATTGTGAGTATAAAAGCTGTCGCTGTAAGGGGAGTACAAAAGTTTCCACTCTATATAGGTGCATTTTTCTTACATGAAGGCATTCGCATTGAAAAAAGGAACAGGAGAAGTTTTGGCTGCACATTTGTTTTTACATTACTTCTGATGCTTCTGTTTCGCTGGCTCATCTTTCAGCTATACAGACGGTCCTGTGAGTGGGGCATTTCATCTTTTGTCATCTGGGTTCTGCTTCTCACAATTCTGTATTTAAAGCTGTCGTATACCAGAGTTTTTCATAGACTTATGATGCTGTTCTGCCTTTTAATGAGCATTCAGTGGCTGGAAGTGGCACCTGCACTGACGCATTATGGTTTCGGACTGGAGGGAATCGAAGCAGAAATCAAGATGGTAGCGGGCATACTCGGAGTACAGAAGGCCCTGCATTATTTCGCGTTATGGATGTCAGGATCCTGTTTTTTCTCTGCGGCGATACAATTTCAGGCGCTGCGATGGGCAAATCGACAGAGTTTCCTATATGCAAGTAAGAGGGAGACAGAGCAAAGGCAATATCAAACCCGGCTGAAGGAGATGAAACAGAAACACCGCTCGGAGCTGCAGCTAATGATACATCATCTCAAGACGCCACTCAGTGCAGCACAGGGACTGCTCGATTTGACGGCCCTTCTGCCGGCAGATGATGTGAGGTCTCATGAGTATATCAGAAGAGCCGCCTCTGTAATGAAAAGTATGAACCAGACTATTTCGCTCTGTCTGCATGAGAATCAAGTTGGAATCTTTACAACAGCGGAATTGATGGAAACTGTTCTGGGACTGCAGATGGCAGGACATACAAAAGAACTGATTGAGTATCAAAATATCAGCCCGAAGGAGGAAATACGGGGAAATAAGCTGCAGCTTGCCCATGCAGTTCACAATATTGTGGAGAATGCGATTCAGGCTGTGGACAAGCAAAGTGGAAAGATATATATCTGTGTAAAAGCGAAGGATCGATACATTCAAATTTCTGTGCGGGACAATGGAACAGGTATTTCTGAGAGGGAACAACATTTTATTTTTAAGCCCGGTTATTCCGGACATCATTCCAGTGGCATGGGACTGCCTGTTATGCGACAAATTATCGATCAGCACGGGGGATGGATTGCAGTTAAAAGTACCCTGGGGGAGTATACAGAATTTAAAATATATTTAAAGGGACAGGACAGCAAGGATGCGGAGGAAGAGAATACTTGTGCTTGATGATAGCAGAGATATACTGTATACATTGGAGCAGCTGTGCTTGTTTCAGAACTGGCAGCCATTTTTAGCAAGCTGCTTTGATGAGGCCGTTGAGATTTTACAAAACGAACAGATAGATCTGGTTTTGGTTGATTATTATATGCCGGGGATGAATGGAGTGCAGGTAATCAGAAAAATTCGAAGAAAAATGCCCAAAATTCCAATCATAGTGCTCACAGTGGCAGAACAGGAAAATATTTTCAGGCGGGCAATGCAGGCGGGAGCCAGTGATTATGCATTGAAGCCAATAAAAGTGATAGATCTGATTGCCAGAATCAAGGCCCATTTGAATTACACAGCACAGGTATTTACATTGAGAGAACACGAGAAGGGAATCAGTGCTGTCACCTTGGAGCAGGTAGAGAAAGTTTTGCAGAAGCAGGAGAAATTTCTTGAGCTCGAGGAGCTGGAGAAACAGATTGGTATCAAGAAAAAGACGCTGCATCGCTATCTCTTGTATCTGGTTCGGATGGGAAAGGTACAGGAACAGTATTCTTACGGGGAGCTGGGAAGGCCGAAAATTTTATACTTATGGAATCAAAATGTAGCTGGATGAATGTCAGAGTTGTAATGGAGAGACCTTAGTGATAGAGAAAAATCACTTTGGTCTCTTTTATTTGTCAAAAAATATATTTCAGGAAAAATGAAAGAAATAATGCAGAGAAAAATGAGAAAAAATAGAAAATAATCATAAAAAATAGTATCCTCGGCATGATATAAGAAAAAAATAAAGATTTTAATGAACCTTTCATCTGAGAATGTCGTCATTTTATAAAAGAGCGGAAAAGGAGCAGTACAGATGAAAGATATAGCCTATAGCAGAATGCCTCTATACTCCATGGTGCGCGAGACTATGGATCTCTCTTATGGAAGAAATTATCTGTTTCTATTATTTTTTGAGGGGACTGTAGAGAAAGGATTTTATATAGATCCCTATGAGGAAAACAGATTGACAATGTTCCAGAGCTGTAAGGAGCTGGAACAGAAGATAGAAAGACTGATTATTTGTTTGCAGGAGCAGGATAGGCGAGGTGAGTTGGTGAAGTGCTGCAATCGCTGGATTAAGAGGGGACTGCCGGAAAATATAAGCGCCGCGCTTTGTTTTTCCGTACTTCCAGATGGGACATGGAAGGGCCGTATTTATTGCAGCAGTGAAGGGGAGGAATCTTATTTTACCGGGCGTCATGAGCTGAGAGAACTGCTAAAGATAAAGTTTTGTGATCATTCCGATGTGGAATAAAGGGAGGGAGGTTGAAAGAGAAATGGGGAACAGAGAAGGATATTGGCGCTGGAAGGGGGTAGCAATTTTACTGCTGTCGCTTTTGATAGCTGTAGCAGAAAATGTGTCTTGCTGTGCGGCAGAGATACCCACACATTTTACGAAGGAAGCCATCATGGCGGCAGGCGTTGAAGATGAGAATTTTGCAGAGGCGATCTATGAGAGCATTGCAGAAAAGATAGAAAAAGATCATTTTCAATTAAATACATCGTGGAGTGTTAAAGATATTTTAGAAAATTATAGTAATGATAATTTAAGTAAAGGCTCTTCAATTATCAAGGCTTCAAATAAGGATATTAGAAGTATAAAGGGAATAATATTATTAAAAAATTGCAGTGAAATACGTTTATCTAAGAATCAAATACACGATTTAACTCCTTTATATTGGAATGGCTATGATTTGAATAAAAAATTATATTTCAATACAACGAATATTTTGATAGATGGCGGTAACTTCCAAAACATCATTCCTTCCGAACTCATTGGAACCTTCAATGGAAATATCACTGTGGACAGCACAATGTCCTTTGAGCCGGTGCAGCTGAATTATCTCTATGACGGACAGGCGAAAGAGGTCGGCTTGGATTTTGGGCTGCAGCTGCATGGCGCTGCAGGAGGTGTCTTCAATCAGGCATATTCGGAAGCTGAGACAGAAAACAAGGTAAAGGCGAGCTGGACCACATATGCAGATTATACCAAGCGCTACACAGGAACCAGAATTCGTTTTCCTGGCCTGGATGGAAGCCTGAGGATCGCTGCAAATGCAAATGAAAATCTGTCTCCCTATATGCCTGCGACAGTGCACTACTGGTCCGATAATCTTGTCGAGAGAAAGCTGAACCTGGTTTGGAATTATCCCTTTGAGACCCTGTTTTACAGAAGCCTGAGGCAGAATACCGAGGTAGAGCTGCGCGGCGGCATCGTTCTGACTAAGACAAATCCGGAGGGAGAGGGGCTGGAAGATGCGCGCTACGAGCTGTATCGGGTGCAGGGGGCTGTGAGGAGCCGCTATCCGGATGCGGACACGCTCTTTACGACAGATGCCGGAGGAGGCCTTGTGATCTCCGCACTTCCGGAGGGAACTTATGAGCTTGTGGAAACGGATGCGCCAGAGGGCTATCTGCTGGACAAAAGGCCGATCAGTGTGGAAGTTAAGCCGGGGCCAGCGACAGCAGCGGAGCGTATCGTTGGCGGCTATTCAGAAATCACGATCACGGAGGACGGCGCCGAGTTTCAGCCGCAGTGGGACAGCATAAAAGAGAAGGACGCAGCGGGACATACACATACGAAGCATATCATGCGAATGAAGAGCGGCAGTACGAGGCTTCTTCGCGCGGAAGCGCTCGGTGTCGATTGCTTTATCCGAAACGGCGGAGAGGGCATACAGAACTTGAAGGGCGAGCTGAATCCCGGAACGGGTTACAGTGAAGGAAGTGGGACAGAGCTTAGACTCTATGCAGGCAGCGCAGAGCTCGGAGTATACCACAGCGCCGGGGAGCTCAGAGCAGCGCTGAATCAAATTCTGACGGAAAAAGGGATGGATGAGGATTTTGGGAATCTCCGTATCGAGGCGCATTTTGTCTATGAGCAGACAGATCCGTCCCGGTTTACGGTTGTTCGGCAGGTCAATGAGCCAAAGCAGAATACGCCACCGGGAAAGGATGAGCCGAAGCCACTTTCGATTGAGCGTCTGAAGCAGGTGCGTGTAAAGAAGATATGGAGTCAGGAGCATCACCCGGCGAGAGCTCTATTTCGTTTGCTGCTGATTCTCGGAGACAGAAGCACGCGTGTCGTCGGGAAGACAAAAGAAGCAGAGATGCAGAATGGCTGGACGGCGGAGTGGAGTTTCAGGGAGATCAGGCGCGAACTCGTCGGAACGAGCTCCGACGCCCTGAAGCCGGGGGCAGGCAAGGGCAGTGACAGCAATGCCTCCCCATCCAATGCCAGACTTTACGATGAGGATGGTGTACTTCTGGATGGAATGGTTCTGGACGATCTGATTCTCGGTATACGGGTTGAGGAGGTAGATACTCCGGAAGGCTGGTCAGCCGAGTACAGCGAAGGACGTCTGGACAGCCAGGGAAATGCCATGTTTCTGGTCCTGAACAGGAGAAAACCGGAAAGGCCGGATGAGCCCACAGAGCCGGAGAAGCCGTATAAACCAGATGAACCGACTGAGCCGGAGAAGCCGACAGAACCGGGCAGGCCGAAAAAGCCGGAACGTCCGGGAGGATCAACAGAGCCACATGGCCCGGTGCCTCCGGAGCAGCCGCCTGTCTCAGAGCTGCCGGAACATCCGGGAGCCCCAAGGCCGGAGCCGCAGGAGCATCGTATTATAAAGCGGCTTGTGGGACTGCCCTATGGAAGAATAGGGGAAGTAGAAGGGCAGGATGCAGTCCGCAGAGTGCGTGCCCGTGTCCCTGAGATGGGAGAAGAGGCAGGAAATCCCATGCTGAGGCTGGCGCTGATCTGGGCTGTTGCAGTGTTTCTGTACCTGCTGACTACAGCGTTGCGGGACAGGCTGGGAAAGGGGAGAGGAGAGAAGAAATGCAGAAGGAGCTGAGAGGACTCAGTGCACAGGAGCAGTATGTCGTGGGGCTGGTTCAGAGCTATCAGTCTGGAGATCTGGAAGCCTATAATAAAATTTATTCTCTGAGCTATCCAGGAATATATTATTTTGTTTTAAAAATGGTGCGAGATCAGTACGAGGCACAGGACATCACACAGGAGGTCTTCGTAGCAGTATATCAGAACCTGAAGAAGTTGAAAGAACCGCAGAGCTTCAAAAAATGGATCAATCGCATCGCCTGGCACAGCACCATAGATTATTTGAAATCAAGGCGCATGAACAGCACAGCCGGTTGCGATCTGGATGCGCTGCTGGAGACAGATGAGCTGGAGGAGCAGATCTCTGATGCCGGAGAACAGATTCTTGCGACAGAACGGCATAATGTGGTTATGAGTGCAGTGGATCAGCTGAATCCAATGCTGCGCACCACTGTGCTGCTTCGTTTTTTTAATGATCTGAAGGAGAGAGAGATCGCCGAGATCATGGATGTGCCGCTTGGTACAGTAAAACGGCGCCTGATGATTGCCAAAAAACAGCTGTCCGGAAAGCTCACCGGTATGTATTCTGTATTTCCGTATTTCTTTCTTCGTCATTCTGCAGCAAAGCAGTGCCGCAGGGCATTGGGCTGCGCAGAGGCCGCAGTACCGGCAGCACTGTGGAAGAGAGGAGCGCTTGCGACCGGGGTGACGGCGGGAATTGCGGCAGCTGTAGTGATGCAGGGACCGTCCATACAGGAGCTTTACTACTATGGCGATACGCACTATGTCAACGAACAGACCGTGGAGTGGACTGTGAGCAGTGTATTGCCGATTAAGGAAGTTTGCATTGAGGGGAGGAGCTGGAGGATTGAAGAAGAAAATGGACTGTACAGGGTGAATATCCCGGAAAATGGCAGCTATATGCTTACTGTGACAGATGTGGCAGGGCAGAGGGCAGAGCAGCCGCTGGAGATCACAAATATTGACTCTGAGGCACCGATTTACTGCACGTACAGAGAAGAGCACGGCAGCCATATGCGGCTGCGCTTTCAGGACGCGCTGTCCGGCATCAATTGGGAGCGGACAGAATTCAGAAATGTGGATGGAGAGCAGATTCAGGCGACAGCGATTGACAGACAAAAGGGCGAAGTTTTGTTTCCGGCGGACTGTTTTCCGCTGGAGATTCAGGTCGAGGATATGGCCGGGAACTACAGTGTTTATGCATTGCAGCGCAACACGATAGAATATTTTGAGGATGAGGAGGCAGCGGATGAAGAGATATAAGAGACAGTTCCTGTTCCTTCTCTGCCTTTGTACATTTTCTGCCGTAATTGGTACAGAGGCCCTTGCAGATATGAAAACGGTAGCAGCTGATCAGACAGAGGATTTGACGGAGATTATACCGGAACAGCTTTCAGTCACAGAACTGACAGAGGCAGAGGGCGAGGTCTGTGTGGAGCCGGAATTCTCCTGGCTGGATGAGAAACAGGAGAGCTTCCGCCTGAGTTATACAGTCACGAATCAGAGTGATATGGTGATTCCGGAGACGGAGCTTTGCGTCTGCTTCCCGGAAACCGGAGTGCTGCGTTTTGATAGCTGCGAGCTCACAGAGGCAGGGGAAACAGATGTCAGGCTGAATCTGGAGCAGGATCAAAGCTGCATGAAGCTGTTCGTCTCAGATTTTCCGATTCAGGCAATCTGTAGAGTGACGGCGGCGGGCAGGGCAAAGAGAGGAGGTGCTGTCCGTGCAGAGAAGCAAATAGAAAATACTGTCGGAGCAGAGGGAGTCGAAGTGCAGGACGGGGAGCTCAGCGCTGCGGAGGAGATGGAGATCTCACTGATTCTGCGCGGCTATGGTTTGGAGCATTCAAACCGGGAGTTATTTGATATTCCATTGAGAGAGCGGGCTGTACAGCTGAGGCGCAGCGGAATACTGGTGATTAATCTGATGCAGTCAGGAAAAGTTCCAATGCAGGAGCTGATGCTCATAGGGTCTCTGGCGGGGCTTGAAAAAAGTGCCTATGGGAAGAGCAGCCGGAGAAGACCTGCGCTGTTTACAGCGCAGAGCGGAGAGGAAGGGCACAGGAAGCTGCACTTTCTCTCACTGTATGAAAAGAATCAGAGTGGAGGCGCTGCAAGAGTGCGTATGATCTTCGTATCACTGCTGATCGCGCTCTTCAGCTTTGCAATATCAGAGAGAATCTGTACACGCAGAGCACTCCGGCGTGCGGAGCGGCAGCGCAGCTTTTCTGCGATTTCGAAACAGAGTGCAGGTGACAAAAATTAAAAGACCGGAAAACCAGAATTCTGGTTTTCCGGAATGGTTCAGAGTTCAATCAGCTGATACTCTGTCATGGAGGAACTGAGGAGCTGCGCTTCTCTGCGGTGACAGGTGAAGATTAGCACCTGCATATCAGGAAAAGCATCAGGCAGCCAGTTTAAAACCGTGCGCAGTCGTTCCTCATCGTAGTTTACAAAGCTGTCATCAAAGAGCAGCGGGAGATGGAAGCTCCCCTTCTGCATGAGTTCGGCAGCAGCGAGGCGCAGCGCGAGGTAGACCTGATCCATAGTTCCGGCACTGACCTGCTCCAGAGGAATCAGCTTCTCGCTGGTGTTGAGATAGACATTCAGATTCTGGTCTATGCTTAGAGAGCTGTAGATGCCCCCGGTTACACCGCGGATCAGCTCAGAGCTTCGCTGGTTCAGATACAGTCCGAAGGAATCCCGTATGGTGGTAGAGAGGCGGGTCATCGTGTCCTGAGCCAGCGTGATCGCTTCAATTTCTCCGCGCAGGCGCTCATTCTCTGCGACGAGATTTTTGAGCCCCGCAGCTTCTGCCCTTCGCTGAGACAGGAGCTCCAGCTGTTGCTCCAGGAGCCATTGGTTTTTCTGCTGTCCACTGATCGCGGCGTCGGTCTGGTTTTGCAGTTTACTCAGCTGTGCAAGGCGCTCGCTTATCTGTGTGACTGTCTTTTCATGCTGTTCTGTCTGCGCACAGCTCTGCAGCAGGCTGTCAATCTGCGCGTTCAGGGTATCGCGTATTGTCTCTGCTTTCTCCGGCTCTGATGCAGGGCTTGTGTCCGTGGCAGTTTCTGAAGCAAGATGGAAGTGCTCCTGTATGAGCGTCTGCAATGCGCCGTGAGCAGCGCTGCAATATTTCTTTCTCTGCTTGTCTGTGCAGTAGAGGAGCAGGGCGATCAGGGCGGAGATTGCCGCTGCAGCATCGAGCAGTGCACTGAGCGGCAGAGCGAGCGGCGTATACAGGATAGTATTGTTTTTTGAGGCAAGGAGAGCTGCGATCACTAGAAGCAGAGCAGTGAGCGCAAAGGAAATGGCTCCGATCCGGAATCCGGCTGCGGCGGAGCGCTGCGCAGCACTTTGATATTGCTGAAAGGCCGCATCCAGCCGCTCACGAAAGGCGAGGATATCTTCGCGACCGGAAAAGTGCTTGTCAAGAAGTGTCTGCTGCTCCGCGGAGAGTCGCTGAAGCAGCGCTTCCTTTTTTCCCTGAAGCTCGCTCTGCAGCTTTTTTGTCTCATCCCGGGAGCTGGTGAGGGCTCTGATCTGATTTTTATTCTCAGGTGCAGAGATGAAGTCTTCTATTTTTCGTATTTCAGAGAGCGTGGCCGTATATTTTTTGGTGACATCCGGCAGGAGTTGTTTTTCAAAGCCTTTCCTCTGTTCTTTTAAGAAGGCGCTGGCCTTTGAGATGTTGAGCGCACGGTTTCCGCTCGTATTCATATTGGCAATATAATTTTTCAGCTCGCTGACCATGCCGTCGTCTGTGGCGCTCTTCAGTTGCTGTATGCTCACTGTATTGGCGTAGGCGGTCTCACTGAGATTTCCGAGCAGCTGCTGCATGAAAAGCTGTGGATTCTCAACCGGGGTTCCGCTGCTTTCGTTTGTGACAGAGAGATCCAGCGGATTTTTTCTGAAATCCCGTTCAATGCGGTACAGCTGTCCCTGAGCCTCAAGCCTGAGACTGCCCCCGTAAGCGCCATCCCCAAACCAGGGCTCATAACGGGAGAAGAGATCGTTCCGGGCGGCCCTTCCGCGCGCCCGCTCCAGGCCGTAGAGCATCGCGCGGAGAAAAGCGTGCAGTGTGGACTTTCCGGCTTCATTTCCCCCGTAAATGATATTGAGATGATCGCCGAAAGCGATGTGATAATGATGTATTTTTCCAAAACCCCGAATCGTAAGCTCCTTCAGAATCATGTGCCTGAGCTCCTTTCATCGGTTGTGCGAAGCAGGGCGTTGACGCCGTAGTAGAGCGCCTTGCGATCGAGCTCACTCATATCCGGACGATCGAGCTCCTGGATGAAAAAGCCGATCATGTCGGAGGGATGTTCCGCGAAGAGACGCGGAAAATCATACCTTGGTTCGGATTCGTCGATCAGCTCTGCGATGCGATAGCGATCCTTCAGGCGATCGGCCTCAAACAGAATATCCGGGTCGCGCATCCCTTGAATTTTCAGTCTGTAGATGTTGTGAGCACCCCGGCGGCGGATCTCCTCCTCTACATTCATGAGCAGCTCCTCATTGGTAGATTCGGGCGTGACCTGGATTTTCAGTGAGATGTACTGAAGCTTTGAGAGGGGAATGAAGCGGAGCGAAGAGAGCTGTCGCGTGCTGTCGTCTATTTCGCCGACATAGCATCCATGCGCACCGGTTTCCGTGAGATCCAGAGGTTCCGGGGAGCCGCACCAAACGACTCTGTCTGAACAAAGAGCCTGAGGCTTATGAATATGACCCAGGGCACAGTAGCTAAAGCCGGCAGCGGCAAGTGTACTGGGGTTCAGAGGGAGATGTCTAGCGTCGCCGCCATGGCAGAGAAGGATGCGGATGCTCTCGTTTTCGGGAATATGAAGCGAAGCGAGCAGATCCTCTGTGATTTCCTTCTGATGGTAGGAGAAACCATAGACCTCCGTGTGCAGCTTGGGAAGAGCTATACTGTCAAGCTCTGCAGTTGTGATATAGTGGACATTTTCCGCCCAGGTAAAGGAGAGGAGAGCAGAGCTCTCCCGAATATAGTCGTGATTTCCGGCAATGATGACAATCTGCACCGCAGGGATCACAGAAAAGAGATAATTGACCTCTTTCAGCTCTCGGAGTGTCGGCTGGCGGTGAAAGAGATCCCCCGCGATCAGAAGCAGTTCTGCCTGCTCTGTTTTTACAGTCGCAACAATCGAAGCGAGCGAGGCTTTTACAGCCTGCTCGCGTTCTCTGGCCCAGGGCTTATCCGAGTCCGGGCACATTCCGTAGTGAATATCGCCGGTGTGAACAAATTTCATACCGCACTCCTTGCCTGTATTTACAGCTCGCAGTTGCCGACCGTGCGCGGGAAGGGCAGTACGTCGCGGATATTTCCGACGCCGGTCAGGTACATGACGCAGCGCTCGAAGCCGAGTCCGAAGCCTGCGTGGCGGGTGGTTCCGTACTTGCGGAGATCCAGATAGAAGTCATAGGTCTCCTTATTCATGCCGAGTTCCTCGATGCGGGAGAGGAGCTTCTCATAGTCGTCCTCTCTCTGACTGCCCCCGATGATCTCTCCGATACCGGGAACCAGACAGTCCATCGCTGCGACGGTCTTTCCATCCGGATTCAGCTTCATGTAGAAGGCCTTGATCTCCTTCGGATAGTCGGTGACAAAGATAGGGCGTTTGTAGATCTGCTCCGTGAGATAGCGCTCGTGCTCGGTCTGCAGGTCGCAGCCCCAGCTGACCTTGTAGTCAAACTCATCGTTGTGCTTTTCCAGAATTTCGACCGCCTCTGTATAGCTCACGCGGCCAAAATCGGAATTTACGACGTGATTCAGGCGCTCCAGAAGGCCCTTGTCCACAAAGGTATTGAAAAAATTCATCTCTTCCGGAGCGTTCTGAAGAACATAGCGGATGACATATTTCAGCATCGCCTCGGCGAGCTCCATGTTGTCGGAGAGCTCTGCGAAGGCGATCTCCGGCTCAATCATCCAGAATTCCGCCGCATGGCGGGTTGTGTTGGAATTTTCGGCGCGGAAGGTCGGTCCGAAGGTATAGATGTTCCGGAAGGCCTGGGCAAAGGTCTCAGCATTTAGCTGTCCGCTGACGGTGAGATTGGTCTCCTTGCCGAAGAAATCCTCACTGAAGTTTACAGAGCCGTCCTCGTTCTTCGGAACATGATTCAGATCCAGCGTTGTGACGTGGAACATCTCCCCGGCCCCCTCAGCGTCACTGGAGGTGATGAGCGGTGTGTGCACGTAGACGAAGCCCTGCTCCTGAAAGAAGCTGTGAATCGCATAGGCGATCAGGGAGCGGACACGGAAGGTCGCCTGAAAGAGATTGGTGCGCGGCCTGAGATGCGGAATCGTGCGGAGAAATTCTGCGGAGTGGCGCTTCTTCTGCAGGGGGTAGTCGGCGGCAGAGCTTCCCTCGATGGAGATCTCCTCTGCCTGGATTTCAAAGGGCTGCTTTGCCTCCGGCGTCGCAACCAGCGTGCCGCGGATGATGAGCGCAGCGCCGACATTTACCTTGCGGATTTCAGCAAAATTTTCCATGCTGTCATGGTATACGACCTGAAGCTGATCGAACCAGGTTCCGTCACTGATCATCAGAAAGCCAAAGGTCTTTGAGTCTCTGTTGGAGCGCACCCATCCGCCGATGGTGATCTCTCTGCCGAGGTAGCGCTCCTTGTCTTTCTGAATATCCCGGACTGTAGTAAATTTCATTTGGATACGTCCCTTCTTTTTGAAATATGAGAAGGCGCAAAAGCGCCTGATTAGTTCTATTCTACCCCATTTTCAATAAAAATAACAGGCGGAATCGCAATGTGCGCGAGGAAGAATTATATTTGAAGGCGAATGTAAAATGTGGACATGATTTTTGGAAAAGCAGGGGTATTTTTTGTATACTTTAGTACAAAATGTGCTATACTAAATATAGAAACTGAGATTAAGGAAACAGGCAGTGAAAGGCTGAAATTCAGTTGCGAGGTGATACCGTGATTAAAAAAGAAATGATTGCCATGCTTCTTGCCGGAGGTCAGGGCAGTCGGCTTGGCGTTCTCACACAGAAGGTTGCAAAGCCGGCCGTATCTTTCGGAGGAAAGTACCGTATCATCGACTTTCCTTTGAGTAATTGCATTAATTCAGGTGTGGATACTGTCGGTGTGCTCACCCAGTATCAGCCGCTCCGCCTCAATGCACATATCGGAATTGGAATTCCGTGGGATCTGGATCGCAATGTGGGAGGTGTCACGCTGCTCGCACCCTATGAGAGTGCAAAGGGGAGTGACTGGTACAGCGGAACGGCCAATGCGATCTATCAGAATATAGAGTATATTGATTCCTATAATCCGGATTATGTCCTGATCCTCTCCGGGGATCATATTTACAAGATGGATTATGAGGTGATGCTGGATTACCACAAGGCAAATAGGGCGGATGTTACCATTGCGGTTATGCCGGTTCCGATTGAGGAGGCGAGCCGCTTCGGTATCATGATTACAGATGAGATGAACCGCATCACGGACTTTGAGGAAAAGCCGGCAGTTCCGCGAAGCAATCTGGCATCCATGGGGATATACATCTTCTCCTGGCCGGTTCTGAAGGATGCGCTGTTAAAGCTCCGCGAGGTACCGGAGTGCGATTTCGGCAAGCATGTCATCCCTTATTGTCGCGACAAAGGGCAGCGTCTCTTTGCTTACGAGTTTACGGGGTACTGGAAAGATGTCGGAACACTTTCCTCCTACTGGGAGGCCAATATGGAGCTGATCGACATCATCCCCGAATTTAATCTCTATGAGGAGTACTGGAGAATTTTCACGAAGAGCGATATTATACCGCCGCAGTATATTGCGGAGCATGCGCACATAGAGAGAAGCATCCTCGGTGAGGGTTGCGAGATCTATGGCTCTGTCTACAATTCGGTGATCGGCGCAGGCGTCATCATCGAGGAGGGGGCAGAGGTGAGAGATTCTATCATCATGAGAGAATCTGTTATCAAGGCGGGCGCGAAGATCAATAAGGCCATACTTGCGCAGAGCGTCGAGATCGGCGCGAACTGCGTGCTGGGCGTGGGTGAGTATCATGACAGCTGCTATGATACCCGGGTCTACAATTCGGACCTTGTAACTGTCGGGGAGAAATCCGTGATTCCGGATGGGGTTCAGATCGGCAAGAATACTGCGATCTGGGGCAACACGAACGCGGAGGATTATCCCGACGGAGTGCTGAACAGCGGCGGAGCGATAGTAAAGGCAGGTGGTCTGAGATGAGAGCTGTCGGAATCGTTTTAGCAGGGGGAAACTCCAAGAGGATGAGGGAACTCTCTAATAAGAGAGCAATCGCAGCCATGCCGATTGCGGGAAGCTATCGGAGTATTGATTTTGTGCTGAGCAATATGTCAAATTCACACATCCAGAAGGTGGCGGTGTTTACGCAGTACAATTCCCGCTCTCTGAATGAGCATCTGAGCTCCTCAAAGTGGTGGGATTTCGGAAGAAAGCATGGTGGAATGTACGTGTTCACGCCCACCATCACAGCGAAGTCGAGTGACTGGTATCGGGGAACAGCAGATGCACTGTATCAGAATCTGAGCTTTTTGAAGAACAGTCATGAGCCCTATGTCGTGATTGCAGCCGGGGATGGCATCTATAAGCTCGATTATAATAAGGTGTTGGAATATCATATCGAGAAGAAGGCCGATATCACCGTGGTCTGCAAGGAGGCCTCCGAGGAGGAGGATATCACACGCTTCGGGGTTCTGGAGCTGAATGAAGACGGGCGGATCACGCAGTTTGATGAGAAGCCCATGGTGGCGGAGTCGAATGTGATTTCCTGCGGCATCTACGTCGTGCGGAGACGTCAGCTGATTGAGCTGATTGAGCGCTGTGCGGCAGAGGATCGCTATGATTTTGTGCGGGACATTTTGGTGCGCTATAAAAACCTGAAGCGGATCTATGCATATAAATTAAATTCCTACTGGAGTAATATTGCCAGCGTGGACAGTTATTTTAAGACCAACATGGATTTCCTGAAAAAGGATATACGGGATTACTTCTTCCGCAGCTATCCGGAGGTATATACCAAGGTGGATGACCTTCCGCCCGCAAAATATAATCCGGGCTCAGAGGTGAGAAATTCACTGGTATCCAGTGGCTGCATACTGAATGGGACAGTGGAGAATTCCGTACTGTTCCGTAAGGTCTATGTGGGAAACAACTGTGTGATCAAAAATTCTATCATTCTGAATGATGTCTATATCGGAGATAATACGGTAATAGAAAATTGCATTGTGGAGAGCCGGGACACGATCCGGGCAAATACGACCTATATTGGCAAGCCCGATGATCTGAAAATCGTAATTGAGAAAAATGAGAGGTACACGATTTAAGGCACAGCCCTATGGAGTCCGCGTTGTGCCGAAGGAGGCGCCATGCAGATTACAGATGTCCGCATCAGACGCATTGAGAAGCCGGGGTCAATGAAGGCAGTTGCCTCCATCACCCTGGATAATGAGTTTGTGATTCATGATTTGAAGGTAATACAGGGAGAGAGGGGACTTTTTATTGCGATGCCAAGCCGTCAGGCAGGGGACGGAGGGTACAGAGATATCGCGCATCCCATCAATTCCGCAGTCAGAGAGATGATGCAGCGTGCGATTCTTAAGGAGTATGAAGCTCTGCTGCAGGCAGAGGATAAGAAGATATGAGCATTCAGCTTTCGGAAGTTGCAGCGGACTGCATTGACAGCACGCGCTACATTGTTTTTGATCTTGAGTGGAACCAGAGTACAGAGGGAAAGGCCGGGGAGATGCCCGGCCTTCCGTTTGAAATTATAGAGCTGGGCGCAGTGAAGCTGGATGAAACATTTCATAAGATCGGGGAGTTCTCCCGCTTTATCTGTCCGACCGTCTATAAAAAACTGCACTTTAAGGTGCTTGAGATCATGCGGGTCGGGATGGAGGAGCTCAGAAATAGAGGTGAGCCTTTTCCGGAGGTAATGGAGGCTTTTTTGTCCTGGTGTCGGGAGGGAGAGGCGCGGCAGCCGGTATTCTGTACTTGGGGAAATATGGATCTCACGGAGCTCCAGAGAAATATGGCATATTATGGGATGGAAAATCCCTTCCCCTATCCGCTGCTCTATTATGATGTGCAGAAGCTCTATAATCTGTTGTACAAGCAGAACAGCAAGGACAAGCTTCCGCTGGATCGGGCCGTACAGGAGATGGGGCTTCCAGCCGCCGGGCAGTTTCACAGGGCGCTGGACGATGCGCGCTATACTGCTGAGATCCTGCAAAATATGGAATTTGAGGCGGTGCGGGCGTATCTCTCGCTGGACTATTACAAGCTTCCTGAGAGCAGCGAGGAGGAGATCTATCTGGTCTTTCCGGATTACTCAAAATATGTATCCCGAAGATTTCAGAGCAGGGAGGAAGCGATAGCAGATAAGACAGTTACGGATATGCTCTGCTACAGATGTAAGCGTCTCTTAAAAAAGCGGGTGCGCTGGTTCACTGCAAACCAGAGAAATTATTACTGCCTTGCGTGGTGTCCGGAGCATGGATTTGCCAGAGGAAAGATTCGTATGCGGCGTACGGCAGAGGGAGAGATCTACTGCCTGAAGACGATCAAGCTCACGGATGATGATGGTGTAAAGGCCTTGCTCGGAAAGAAGGAGGCGGTACTGGGGAAGCGCAGAAAAAAGGCGCGGCAGAAGAGGAGAAAAAACAGACCGGGTCATCAGCCGGAATTATGATTTCCATGGAAAGAGGAAGTTTGATTTGATAATAGCCATGATATTTCGTATAAAAGACTGCCGCACTAAGGAATTAGTGCGGCAGTCCCAGTATAAGAATTAACTCATCCCTTTCTGAACCAATTGCGCCGCGGCCGGCGCCTGCGGGAACGCGGACGTAAGCTCTGTGGGTATCGGTTTATGGAGAGAGGGGTGTCGGAAGTTCCCTTCTCCTGCTGAAGCAGGGGATCTGTGTTCCGGGATCTGGGTACAGCTCTGGAGAGCTCCACAGTCTTACTCCTGCGTGCACTGCGGAGAAAGTTCTGAACCAGGAAGATAATGAGGATCAGGAGAACCAGAAGAGCCGCCATGAGAGCGATCAGCGCTGCGAAGGAAGCTCTGCGCAGCGGCGTCTTTGCCTGAAGTGCAGAGACAGATGTGGAGAGCCTGTGAAGCAGACTTGCGGAGTCGGCGTGTGCGCTGTTGTCATCACTCTTAATTTCGGCGCCGGCTGTCTCAGCAGAGCAGAGCCAGCTGTTTCCGATAAAGCGGTCCTCATAGTAATAACTCAGCTCGGCAACTGCCCCCGGGGGAGCTGAGTCAGAGGGTTTGTATTTCAGCTCGCTGCGCGTATCGGAGAACTGCGCAGTTTTCGGCAGCGTCACGGAGCGCATGTCGTCCAAAGTGAGCAGGGGCGTGTGCTCCCCGGTCAGATTGATATCTGTCTCCGCTGCGCTGTAGCGGCTGTCGTTCGCCTGGATATTTACGTTTTTAAAGTTCTCAAAGCCAAAGTCCAGCAGGGTCTTGGTGTCACTGTAGTGCGTCTGGTGTCCGTTCAGAACGACAGTGATCAGCTTCAGACCATCGCGCTCGGCACAGGTGACAAGCGTATTTCCGGCGAGCAGGGTGTAGCCTGTCTTTCCGCCGATGATACCGCTGTAGTACTGGCCGGAGCTTTTTTTCAGCATCTTGTGCCCGCAGTAGACCATAAAGGATTCCGGATTGGTCGCGTTTGGAGGCAGCTCATAGTAGGTGGTGGAATCAAATTCGACAAAAGTCGGATTTTCAAAGGCTGCCTGTGCAATCAGGGCAAAGTCGTAGGGTGTGGTGTAGTGATTTTCATCGTTCAGGCCGGAGGGATTCACAAAATGAGAATCTGTACAGCCTAGGGCAGCAGCCTTTTCGTTCATCAGCCCGGCGAAGGCCTCGATACTGCCGGCGCAGTGCTCGGCGAGCGCATTGGCTACCTCATTTGCAGACTTCAGGAGCATGGCGTAGAGTGCCTGACGGACGGTGATCTGATCACCGGTATCGTAGCCCGCGCTGCTGGAGCCGCTCTCCACGTTGTGGACAGCGCCATAGGAAAAGGTCAGGGTTTCATCCAGATCGCAGCGCTCTATTACAATTAGAGCGGTGAGGATCTTTGTGATACTGGCCGGGTAGTAGCGCTGGTGAATATTTTTTCCATAGATGACGCAGGAGGAGTCCGCATCCATCAGAATGCCGCCATCTGCCTGAATCAGGAGATTGGAGGGCCAGGCAGGGGCTGCCAGTGCTCTGCCCGAAGAGAGAGCTGTGAACAGTAGCATCAGGACGAGACAGAATGCCGCCGCTCTGCGTCGGGTATGGGATATCAGCAAAATAAATACCTCCGATCGGGTAGATATCATACGGGTCTCAGTCTGTTTTCCGCCGCTTTATGACCTTCAGGCGGGTGAACTCCTCGCGCTCCTTCTCCTCAAGCGCATTGGACATACTGGCTGTGAGGGCTGTGAGCCGCGGAATTGTGATGTTTTTCAGGGCATTCTCCCGCTTCTGTGTCTTCTTGATATTGGAAGCCAGACGATAGGCTGAGTTCTCAATCATGGAGAGCTGTACCGTGAGCTCCTTCACCTGCTCGAACTTCTGCCGGGCAAGATCGACGCTTTCGCGGGTGGACATAAAGGAATAGCTGAGTTGCGGCGGCAGGCTCTCGTGCTCCACAAGGGGTATTTCTGTGCCCATGACGCTGCGAACCTTGATCCGGACGCCGTTGTCCGGTGGCACGGAGCTTGCAGCACTCTGGATAAAGTCCACGCCGTGCTCAATATTGGCGCGCTGCAGCGCATGGTAGGCCTCTGTAAAGCTGCGGTCTATTCTTGACTGTATGTCCTTGGCTTCTTCAATAAGCGCCATGAGCTCTCGAATCAGAATATTGCGCTTCTGGTCCATGAGGGAGTAGCCCATGCGGGCCAGAGAGAGCGTATTTTTGGCGTTAATCAGATTGCCCTTGGTAGGGATTGCGTTCAGATTCATAACATCAATCTCCGTCTCCCTGAGTATAGTTCAGCTCGCCGAATTCGTCCAGAGCGGTGGGCCTGTAGTGCTGATCCAGCACCTTGGTGTCAATGCGGTCCAGCTCCGTGCGCGGCAGCAGTCCCAGCAGCTTCCAGCCGATCTCAAGGGTTGTAAGTATGGTTCGGTTTTCATCGGGGCGCTGCTGAAGGAAGCGCTGCTCAAACTGTTCGCCGAAGCTTAAGTACTGCCGGTCGCCGGGGGACAGCTCATCCTCGCCGATGACACTGGCCAGTGCGCGCGCATCCCCCACTTTTGCGTAGCAGGAGAATAGCTGATTTGCGACATCCTGATGATCTGCGCGGGTATAGCCCTCTCCGATACCATCCTTCATGAGACGGGAGAGGCTTGGCAGTACTGCGATCGGCGGATATATGCTCTGCCCATGCAGCTCGCGATCCAGCACGATCTGCCCCTCTGTGATATAACCCGTGAGGTCCGGGACAGGATGGGTAATGTCGTCGTTTGGCATGGTGAGTATCGGAATCTGGGTGACAGAGCCCTCCACCCCGCTCACAATACCGGCGCGCTCGTAGATGGTCGCGAGATCCGAGTAGAGATAGCCCGGAAAGCCCTTTCTCGAGGGGATCTCTCCCTTGGAGGAGGAGACCTCACGCAGGGCCTCGGCGTAGCTTGTCATATCTGTCATAATAACGAGAATATGCATATGCCGCTCAAAGGCGAGATATTCCGCGAGCGTCAGGGCGACCTTCGGCGTGATGAGACGCTCGACGACGGGATCATTTGCCAGATTGATAAAGGAAGCGACGTGAGAGGAGACGCCGCTCTCCTCGAAGGTGCGGCGGAAATACGCTGCCTCGTCGTGCTTCACTCCCATGGCGGCAAAGATCACTGCAAATTTGTCGCTCTCCCCGGCGCTGTCGCCGAGAGAGGACTGACGCACCAGCTGCGCCGCGAGCTGATCGTGCGGCAACCCGTTGCCGGAGAAGATGGGGAGCTTTTGCCCGCGGATCAGCGTCATCAGTCCGTCGATTGCAGAGATCCCGGTACGGATATAGTTCCGCGGGTACTCACGCATCACAGGATTCAGGGGCTGACCGTTCACATCCAGAAGCTTCTCAGTGCGGATGGGGCCCAGATCATCAATGGGCTCCCCAATTCCGTTGAAGCTGCGGCCCAGCATATCCTCGGAGACTCCAAGCATCATGGGATGGCCGGTGAGGCGCGTGTGCGTGTTCTTCAGCGCCATGCCCTCCGTGCCCTCGTAGACCTGAATGACAGCCGTATCATCATGGATTTCTATGATGCGGCCCAGCTTCCGCTCGCTGTCATTCATCTTCATCTCCACGATTTCGTCGTAGGCTGCATTGCGGACACCCTTCAGTACTGCGAGGGGCCCGTTGACCGAGCTCAAGCCGAGATATTCGATTGCCATAGCATCAGCCTCCTTTATGCATTCTTTTCGACGACAGCATCATAGAAGCGGTCAATGTCTTTTTTATAGTCATCAAAGAGCTCCGGGTGCGCGTTCGGCACGTCATATTTGATAGCGATCACTTTATCATAGATGCCCTGTGCCTTCAAAACGGACATCGGCATACCCATGCGAATCAGCTCCGCAGAGCGGCGATAGAGATACAGAATCGTATCCATCATGAGGAACTGCTTTTTCAGGGGAACACAGGTATCCTCCGCATGAAAGGCGTTCTGCTGCAAAAAGCCGAGGCGTATCACCCGGGCGATCTCCAGCGTGAGGCGCTGGTCATCCGGCAGCACATCAGAGCCGATCAGCTTTACGATTTCCATCAGAGAGGCTTCCTTTGTGAGTATGCGCACCAGCTGATTGCGGTAATCCATGAAGCGCTTGTCCACATGGGCGCTGTACCAGGGCGCAAGGTCACTCAGATACTCAGAGTAGCTGCCCATCCACTGAATCGCGGGAAAATGTCTGGCGTAGGCGAGGTTTTTGTCGAGCCCCCAGAAGCAGCGCACGAAGCGGCGGGTATTCTGTGTCACCGGTTCGGAGAAATCACCGCCCTGCGGTGAAACTGCGCCGATGATAGAGACAGAGCCCTCGCTTCCATTCAGATTACGCATGGCTCCGGCGCGCTCATAGAAGCCGGAGAGGCGACTCGCGAGATAGGAGGGAAAGCCCTCCTCCGCGGGCATCTCCTCCAGACGGCCGGAGAGCTCGCGCAGCGCCTCTGCCCAGCGCGAGGTGGAGTCCGCCATGATGGCGACGTCGTAGCCCATATCTCTGTAGTATTCTGCCAGAGTCAGACCGGAGTAAAGGCTCGCCTCACGGGCTGCGACCGGCATATTGCTGGTATTCGCGATGAGTACGGTGCGATCCAGAAGCGGATTCCCGCTGCGGGGATCCATGAGCTCTGAGAACTCCTCCAGTACCTGTGTCATCTCATTTCCCCGCTCGCCGCAGCCAATGTAGATGATGATGTCGGCATTGGCCCACTTGGCGATCTGATGCTGCGTCATGGTCTTTCCCGTTCCGAAGCCGCCCGGAATCGCTGCCGTGCCACCCTTCGCGATGGGAAATACGGTATCGAGGATACGCTGTCCCGTGACCAGCGGTTCTGTGGCGGAGTAGCGCCGTGAGACCGGGCGGGCGAGGCGTATGGGCCAGTGCTGCGTCATGGTGACGGGGTGCTCCGTGCCATCATCCTCTGTGAGCGTGAAGAGCGTATCGCAGATGCGGTAGTTGCCGTCCGGAACGACGGAGCTCACACGCCCGGAGAGCAGCGGGGACAGCATAACTTTGTGGAGAATTGCGGCGGTCTCCTGTACCTCCGCGATCACCTCGCCGCCGCGCACGGTATCGCCTTCGGATACGGTGAGATGTGCGTGCCACAGCTTCTCCTCATCAAGGCTGGATACGGAGACGCCTCTTGCAATAAAACAGCCGCTGCGTCTGCCGATCTCTGTAAGCGGGCGTTCGATGCCGTCGAAAATGTTGTGCAGGATGCCGGGGGCGAGCGTGACGGAGACCGGCGCCCCGGTTCCCGAGACTGTCTGTCCGGGCTTCAGTCCGCTTGTCTCCTCATATACCTCGACAGTGGTGCTCTCTGTGTCGAGACCGATGATCTCACCGACCAGACGCTCCGGTCCGACATAGACCATCTCGTGCAGCGTGAAGCCGCTGTCGCCGCGGGTCTTTACGATGGGCCCGTTGATTGAAAAAATAACTCCGGTCTTATTCATCCTGTGCCTCACCTCCGTGTTCGCTCTCCAGCGTAAAGCGGAAGGATGCACGGGCATCCTCGAGCTTTGTCTCAAAGGAATTGTCAATCAGAATATTTTTGGCGGGAATCACCGCTCTGGTACCGCCCAGGAAGGAGTAGCGGCTCAGGGTGAGCTCCGTGCTGAGTGCAAGTGAGAGCTTTTTCAGGAGAGGTTCATCGGCGGGATCAAGATAGATGCGGATCTCATCCTCTCCTGCGAATTCCTTTGCGGCACTAATCTGCTTTTTCAGAAGAGTCAGGTAGGCCGGCGTCTCCATAAAGTTGGCGAGGCGGTCCCGAAGCTCTACAAAAAGCTGATCCTTCAGCTCACGTCGCAGCTCGCCGATCTCGCGCCGCAGCTCTGTGAGCTTCAGAGAATATTCCTTGTTCTGCTCCCGGGCAATGCGCTCCTCCTCGAGCTGGAGCTGCATGCTCTGGTGATGGAGCGCCGCCTCCCTGTGTGCGGCAAAACGGCTTTCCAGTGTCTCCCGCTGCTCGGACAGGAGCTTTTCCGCCCGAATGCGGACGTCCGACTCACAGATTTCCTTAAAGTGCTTCAGTTTTTCTTCTGTATTCATTGCTGTCTCCCTGTGCGCCCTACAGCTTCAGTCCGATGGCGTCGCTGACATATGCCGTGATAAAATCGGCGCTTCTTCCCGTACCGCTGCGGTTGGGAATGTCCACAAACAGCGGAAGGTGGCGGTTCAGCTTGAACTCTGCGACAAGCGCAGGGTATTCCCGGCTGAAGTGCTCGGTGAGGAGGACGATACCCACAGAGGGATCATTCACCGCTCTGGTCAGCGCCTCTAAGAGTTCCGCCTCGGTGTGTACCAGACAGCCCTCAACGCCTGCGAGTCGCATTCCGGTGAGGGAGTCCAGACTGTCACTGATGAGATATAGTTTCATGGCCTGCCTCGCATACTTACAGCTGGCCGAGGATCATAAAAGCGATGATGAGGCCGTAGAGGCATACGCCCTCTGCAAGTCCCACGAAGATCAGGGACTTACCGAGGACGGAGGAGTCCTCACTGATGGCGCCGAGAGCGGCGCTTGCGGCAGAGGAGACGGCGATGCCGCCGCCGATGCAGGCGAGGCCCACAGAGAGCGCCGCGGCGATGTAGCCAAGACCCGCGCTGCTCAGAGCACTGCCCGTTTCTTTTGCTGTCTCTGCGGCATAGGCATTGCCATTTAAGAGCAGCACAGTCGTGAGGCAGAGAATGCCGAAGAAGGCGAAGAGGTTCATTGCGAGAGCAGTTTTATAGCGTCCCTTTGTTCTGGCACCTGCGGAAAATGCGGCAAAAGGAACAACGATGCTTAAGATCAGTGCAGCGGCGAGCGTAAGCTTTACAAGTGTAGTCATGATTTTTCTCCTGTCTTTTTAAGATAATTCAGAAAATCTGCCAAGGTGCAGGTCACTCCGTTCCGTGCGTACAGTCTACACAGACTGCTTCAGATTATAGGGCTTGAAGGGGCGTCCGTCGCCGCGATAGAAGCGGCTGAACAGCTCGTAATATTCCAGCCGGAGCACCTGAATCCCGACGATCAGTCCCTCCATACAGCAGACAAAGATATTTCCGAGGACGATGCCGGGCCACCCGATCTGGCCGCTTCCGGCTCCGGAGAGCATCAGCACCACTCCCATCATGGAGGCGTGGCTCACTGCGAAGGCACCCACACGGACAAAGGAGAGCGTGTTCGAGAAGTAGCTGAGCAGCACCTCGAAGAGCTCAAAGAAGCCCTGTACGATGAACATAACCGGATCCTCCTTCTCCTCGTGCTTTTGGCCAAGCAGCCTTGCGGAGAGCGGCTCCTTTAAGAAAATCAGAAGAAGCGGCAGCGCAAAGAGCAGCGCCATGAGCTGATGTCCCGGAATGCTGCGGCCAGTGAGGGCGAGCAGCACCACAGACAGGAGGCTCAAGTAGAAGACCATTCCGGCGAGCCCATTTGTGTCGAAATATGCCTCTCCGGGCTCGCGGAGTCTCAGATGATTGACCACACTGAAGCCCATCATCAGAAGGATCATACACATGCCGATCAAGATCGCTATGATGAAGACGGCGTTCAGCTTTCCTATGCCCGGAAGCTGCATCAGTGCCTCGGCGGGGCGGAGCCAGAGCGCCGGGATCATATCCTCAAGGCCGAAGACGGAGCCGAAGAGTACGCCGAAGACCGCGGAGAAGATACCGCAGCGGGCAATGATGGCGCCGAGCCGGGAGTTCTTTCTTCTGGCGATGATGGCGCCGATCAGCGCGAGGCAGAGTCCCTGTCCCAGATCTCCGAACATAAAGCCGAAAAAGAAGGAGTAGGAGAACGCAATCAGAGAGGTCGGATCCAGCTCGCGGTAGTTCGGCAGTCCGTACATCTCCACGAAAAGCTCAAAGGGGCGCGTCAGCGGTCCGTTTTTCAGCAGAGTGGGAGGGGGCTTTACCACATCCGGTCTGTCCTTCTCTACGACGCAGTAAGTCAGCGGATCCGGATCCAGCTCCCGTTTCAGGGAGAGCGCCTCTTTCTTCCGCATCCAGCCGCAGAGAATGTAGTAGGTTCCGCCGTCGTGCTTTGAGAAGGCTGCGAGCCGGCGGACTCCGAAGAAGCGGGATTTCTGTTCCAGAAGGCGATTGGCAGAGAGAAAGTCGGACTTCCACTCCTCCAGCATTGCGGAGAGCTTCTGGCTCACGGCTGCAATTTTCTGGTCAGTGTCTGCGATTTTTTCCTGCAGAGCCCGGCTTGCCTCTTGCGGGGTGCCGGTATATTCGTCCGGGAGGAAGAAGCGCTCGAAGTGCAGGGAGGCGTAGACGGAATCGACACGGGCACTGATCGCTTCGGGAACGAAATAGACGCCCCAGACATAGTCATCATAGCTACGGCAGGTGGTGAAGATAGAATCGCCGCGGGAGATGACATATTCCATCATCTCCGCGTAATATTCCTTGGAGATACGGCCGAAGCGGTAGCGGAGATACTTGAAATGGAGGATGGTGTCAAGGTCGTAGTTCAGGCCGATGAACTGCTCCATCAGAGAGAGACGCTCCTCCAGGGCCTGCTTCTCTTCCCGGAGCGCTGTCAGCTCCCGGTTTGGGCCGTCCATCGCGTCAGAGAGCTCATGAACGATCTCTACCGCGCGATCGGCGGAGAGAGTGTGAAGTTTCGCAGTCCGCAGGTCGCCAAAGGCGGGGCGCATATTCTCCGACTGCGCATAGATCTCCCGGTACGGATCCTTGTCCGTCAGAGGGACGAGTTTTGCGTTATTTCGAAGAACAGTCAGTGCATTCTCCAGCTGGATGGAATACTGGCTGAGATACTGATCTGTCACGCGCTCCAGATCCTCCTTGGGGCCGGTGACAGTGACAAAATACATAGCTTCAATCATGCAAATGACCTCCTGTGATCCAGCTTCAGTATATCAGAAACGGTTTCTTCCGGAGAGAGTCCGTAGCGAACGGCCTCAGTCACACTTATGATGCGCTTTATTTCTTCCTCTCTTGCGCGCAGATATTCAAAGATGACTGCACAGGAGTAGGGCTCTTTTTTTATGGCGAGACGGCAGAGGTGATCCAGTACGGTATTGCAGAGAACCTCCATATCCGGGATATCGGAGGAGAGGGCGGCTGCCTCGCGCCTGTAGGCGCTGTCGTGGAGTGCGGACAGGAAGGCGGCCTCCGTATCTGTGCTGAGGAAGTGTTCCAGCTCCCCCCGTCTTAATCTTCCGCGGAGCGGGATGAGCAGCGGACGTATTTGTTCTGCTGTCATGTGGTAGTAGAGCTTTGCGCGACGTATCCACTGCAGGTTCAGAAGATCAATCTGCGCGCCCTTCATCTGACAGAAGAATGCGGCATCCTCTTTGGACAATCCCTGCTGTGCGATATGCCAGACAGTGCGAAAATGCCAGATGTCCAGGGCAGTCTCGCAGTCCAGAAGCTGCACCTTAGTGTTTCCGGAAAGTGCCTGAAAAGCAGTGGCGTAGCGACTCCCATGCAGAGCTTCCGTAAATTCATCAAAGCTCTTTGCGGCAGTCACCCGGGAAAAATCGATGTTTCCGTGCCGCAGAAAGAAGTCGTGAAAGTGGGAGAGATCCAGTGCCGGGAGCTGTCCAAAGAGGCAGCGGAGGCAGCGCTTTAAGAGCACCGTCTCAAAGCGCATCAGCTCCAGATCGAGGCATTTTCGCTGTGCGCCGTCTGCAAAGCGGTAGAGACGAAGAAAATCTGCGTACTGATCGGTCAGGAGCAGTCGCTCCAGCTCATCGCGGTGCAGAGTCTCGGGATCAACACTTAAGAAGATTTCCTGATACTGCGGATATTCCTCCAGACTGCGGATAATATCCGGAACTGTTCCGCAGTGAGCCAGCTCGCGGAATGCGCTGTCCGGAATGAGCTGCCGGCGCATGGCACGAAGCTTGGTGGATATTGCGCTGTAGCGATATAGGTTCCCCATGCTGTCACTCCTGTGTCATGCTCTCAAACAGACGATCAGTATAGAGCGCGTGATTCTGCTCATAAGAAGCGAGTATTTTCCTGCGCTCTCTGTCGATGGACTCTCGCTCCGCAGAGAGCAGTGCCTCGGTGTTCTCTGCGGCTTTTTTTCGCAATGCGGCGATCTGTGCCTCGCTGTCGGCAGCAAGCTTCGCATCCCAGTCGGCACTCTCCGCGGCATAGCGCTCTGTCAGAGCTTTTTTTCCCCGGATCGCAGCCTCCATAATTGCAGCGGCGCGGTGTTCAATATCATTCAGCTGTTCGATAATATTGTCCATATTTATGTCCTCCATAGAAAAACCGACACTCACTCGGCGAAGTGAAGGTGTCGGTACAGATGAGCGACAGAAACGCTTCTCGTCAGACTGATACTGAAATCACAGCTGTCGGCTTATACCGCGGGCTCCGCCTCCGCACTGTTGTCCGTGGGAGTCGTGTCTGCCGGTACCTCAGCAGCGCTGATATACTGCGAGGCGACATAGGCCTGACCGCCGTTATAATTGATGATGGCCCACTGGTCGCTGTGTGCGCCGACATAGTCAAGTACCGTGCCGGCCGGCAGAGTCGTGAGAAGCTCACCGTCCGTTGTCGGAGCAGAGCGCACATTCAGGGCACTGGTGGTGGTGTAGATCATCACTGATTCCGGAGCAGCCTCACTGGTTTCCGGCGCGGAGCTCTCCTCTGCGAGTGTGGTCTCTGCTGCGCTGCTGCTCATTTTTTTTGCGCTGTCCGCCGGATGGAACAGGCGGATGATCGAAATCACCAGAATGATCACGAGAACAGGGATGAGGAGCTTCAGCAGGTCAGCGAGCTCAAAGCGGGGACGCCGCCTCTTCGGTCTGCGCCCGGAGGTGGAGCTGCTTCGTGCTGGTCTCGCACTGTGGTAGGAGTAGACCTCCTTGCTGAGCAGCTGGTAGGAGTTATTTGCGTTATAGGCGTTATTATCCCCCTCATGTGCTGCTTTGTTTCCTAAAATACGGATTTTGTGGTAGCTTGTACAGGAATCACGGGAAATGATTCCCTTGCGGTAGAGCTCGTCGATCATGACCATCAGATCACCATCGGGAATATTGCTGCGCCTGCACTGACTTTTTACGATATACTCCAGTGTCTGCCGGGAGCGAATCATGGACAGGTTGTATTGCTTCTGGGAAATGAGGCGCTCAGTGTCGCGGAGACCCTCCTCGATGAGCTCTCTCACTGTCTTTCTTTCTTCTGCCATCGCTGCCTCCTTCCATAGCTACTGTGTATATTATACTAGATATGACGTGAATTTCCAGCCGTTTTATGTCTCCGGCTTCATCCTTGTGTTTCGGGAGGAAAACTGCTATGATGTGACCATCCGGAGGGCTGGTGCAGCTGGTGTACAGATGAGATATACCGGCGCTAAGAGAGCTCTGTGCTCTTTGCCTCCGCCCCGGAAAGCAGGAGATAAGGAGCACTGTATGCGTTTAAGGCATATCCCGGGCTGCGAGGATTTTGTTGCGGGCAGTACGAGCGTGGTTCACAGTCCGGAGCAGTATCAGGGAAGATGGAGTCAGTTCTTTGGTAATACACATCCCATTGAGCTTGAGATCGGCATGGGAAAGGGACAGTTCATCAGAGAGCTCTCCCGGCGTCGGCCGGAGGTAAACTTTCTGGGGTTGGAGCGCTATGAGACAGTGCTGATGAAGGCGATTCAGCGAAAGGAACGGGAAGAGGCAGAGCTTCCGGAGTATCTGCGCCGGAGGAATCTCTACTTTCTCTGTGAGGATGCAAGGCGTCTGCCGGAGCTTTTTTCTGAGGGAGAGATATCAAAGCTTTATCTGAATTTCTCGGATCCCTGGCCGAAGGCCTCTCATGCGCCGCGACGGCTTACTTCGCCTGCATTCATGAAGCTGTATGATATCGTGCTGGCGGCAGCGGGACAGGTGGAGTTCAAGACCGACAATCAGGCGCTCTTTGCGTGGTCGCTTGAAGCCATTCCGGAGGCCGGTTGGGAGCTGCGCTATGTGACGCATGATCTCCATGCGGAGCCGGAGGCAGCGGACAATGTCATGACAGAATATGAGGAGAAATTTTCCGCGAAGGGTCAGAAGATCTGTAAGCTGATCGCGGTACGGAAGAGCCGGAAGGCATATAATAAGGAGGATCATGATGGTAAAGCAGCTTTCTGAAGCGAATTTTGAGACAGAGGTACTGAAGAGCGAGAAGCCGGTGCTCGTGGATTTCTATGCGGATTGGTGCGGTCCCTGCAAGATGACAGCTCCGGTGCTGGATAAGCTTGCGGAGATGGTGGATAATGTCAGCTTTGTGAAGATCAATGTGGATGAAAATCAGAATCTTGCGGCGAAGTATCAGGTCATGACGATCCCGAATCTTGTAGTATTTAAGAATGGAGAGGTTGTGACGCGCGCCATTGGAGCACAGAATCTCGATGCGCTGAAGGCCCTGATTGAAAAGGCCCTGTGAGAAAAGATTTTCTTGAAAAAATCGCATAGCCCGGTTGACAAAAGCGGGCTGTGCGGTTAAAATACTGTTCGTGTCACAGAAATGCCCTTAAAAAGCGCCTTTAGCTCAGTTGGTAGAGCAGTAGACTCTTAATCTATTTGTCCAGGGTTCGAGTCCCTGAAGGCGCAGTTGAAGCTCTGACTTGGCAGACTGCGAGCTGCTGGGACGGAGCTTTCGTTTTCTGAGATATGTTTCTGTGCTTTATAATTTCACATTGCGCCTTTAGCTCAGCTGGTAGAGCAGTAGACTCTTAATCTATTTGTCCAGGGTTCGAGTCCCTGAAGGCGCACACTGAGGCCGCTTCGGATTATTGTCTGAAGCGGTCTTTTTCATGATATGTGATTGGAATATAATTGTGGATATCAGATGAAGAGGAAACGAGTGTTTATTATGACATATCAAAAGGAGGATCTATGTCTGTAAAAATAGAAGATATCAGGGTCATCCGTACCGCGCCGGAAGGCATCAACCTGGTGGTTGTAAAGCTCATTACAAACCAGCCGGGGCTCTATGGTCTGGGTTGCGCGACCTTTGCCTACCGGCATCTCGCTGTGAAGCATCTCATCGAGGAATATCTGACACCGCTTCTCAGGGGAAGAGACGTTGAGGATATCGAGGAGCTCTGGCAGCTGATGCACCAGAATGCATACTGGCGTAACGGACCGATCGAAAACAATGCGATATCCGGCATTGATATGGCGCTCTGGGATATTAAAGGAAAGATGGCTGGTATGCCGCTGTATCAGCTCTTCGGCGGAAAATGCAGAGAGGGAATTCCGGTCTATCGCCATGCGGACGGAAAGAATCTGGAGGAGCTCTGTGAAAATATAGAGCGCTTCCGGGAGATGGGGCTCACACATATCCGCTGTCAATGCGGAGGTTACGGAGGAGGGGGGTACGGTACAGCTCCGGCGAGCGCGCCGCTTTGCGCGCGGGATGGCATCTATCTGGATTCTGGAAAATATATTCGCGATACCGTAGCTCTGTTTGCAGGAATAAGGGAGAGGCTCGGGGATGAGATAGAGCTGATACACGATGTGCATGAGCGCATCGCGCCGATTGAGGCCATACGCCTCGCGCGGGAGCTGGAGCCCTATCATCTCTTCTTTCTTGAGGATCCGGTTCCTCTGGAGGAGCTCTCATGGCTCAGGAAGCTCCGGGAGAAGACAGTGACACCGATTGCACAGGGAGAGCTCTTCAATAATGTCTATGAGTGGCGCCGGATCATTTCTGAACAGCTGATCGATTATATCCGGGTACATATTACGCAGATTGGAGGCATCACCCCGGCGCGAAAGCTTCAGATTTTTGCAGAACAGTACGGGGTGCGCACTGCATGGCACGGGCCGGGAGATATGAGTCCGCTGGCTCACGCGGCCAATATTCATATTGATCTTGCCGCGAGAAATTTCGGCGTACAGGAGTGGTCAGGCATAGAGCCACCGAATTTTGTCATTCAGGAGCTGAAGGGACCTCATGGAGCCTTGCTCGAGGTGTTTCCGGGTTGTTTGGAATTTAAGCAGGGCTATGTATATGCGAACGATAAGCCTGGCCTTGGTGTAGATATTGATGAGCGGGAAGCTGCGAAGTACCCCTGCGAAGTGACAGTGACGACCTGGACGCAGACCAGAAGACGGGATGGTGCGCTTCAGACTCCGTAACAACATATCCGGTAGATGGTGGTTACTTAGTGAAATAATTAAAATATGAGAATTAGAACAGAGGAGACGGAAACAGCGTTTATGCTGCTTCGCCTCCTCTGCAGTGTTTACGCTTCCGGAAGTGCGGCAAGCTTTGAGGTGATGCGGTCGATGTAGCAGGTCCAGTCGTAGTAATCCGCCGCCTCAAACCAGAAGGCTGCGTATTCGCGCTCGCAGCAGTCGATATCGTCCTGAATCTCTTCCATGCGGCGGCGGAGAAAGCCCAGCGCATCGGCTTCCATGTGGAAGCGCTTCAGTCCGGCGAGCTCTGTGAGAGCGTGGCGGCTGTTGTGATAGGAGCAGAGCTCAGCGGTCTCTGCCCAGTGAACACAGAGCTCTGTGAGGGCCACGCAGGCCTCGTCAAAGGGCTCGGTATTCTTACAGTCGGGAGAGTCCAGCATCCCGGCGTCCTGCAGCGCCTTCAGTGTGTCCCGGAGAGAGAGCTCCTTCCCTTCTTTCATACAGTTGCTCCCTATATATTGTAAAATATCCAGTCCGGTGTCAGATTCCATTGCCCGGTATCCCCAGCGTGCCATAATCTTTCCTTCTTTCTCTATATATTTTCGGGCGCGGTCACAGCTACAGCTGCACTTTGCGTCTGTCAGCAGTAGTATAGCGCATTTTTACGGAGAAGTGAATTGTATATTGTTTTTGTCAAGAATTCGACGCACAGCAGGCAGCAATACGTTTTACAAAAGTGATGTTTTAATTTTTGGAACTCTCGTGTGAGACGCATGATGGAAAAATCAGCAAAAATCGGTACTTTATGAGATAATGAAAAAATATCCACAGCAGAACAGAGTATTCGGAGGAAGAGAACAGATGAAGACAAACAGTCAGGATCAGGATACTGCGGCGCGTGCCGCTCTGGCACTGGAGGTGATCGCACGGCTTAAGCGGGAGTATCCGGATACGCACTGCACACTGAACTACGAGGATGCCTGGCAGCTTCTGGTGAGTGTGAGGCTCGCCGCACAGTGCACAGATCTCCGTGTGGATCAGGTGACACCGAAGCTATATGCAAAGTTCCCGACAGTACAGGCACTCGCGGAGGCACCGGTGGAGGAGATAGAGGAGATAGTCCGGCCCTGCGGCCTTGGTCCGAGCAAGGCGAGGGATATTTCAAAATGCATGAAGATGCTGCATGAGCAGTACGACGACCGGGTACCGGAGAGCTTTGAGGAGCTCTTAAAGCTTCCCGGCGTCGGGAGAAAGAGCGCCAATCTGGTGATGGGAGATGTCTTTGGAAAGCCTGCGATTGTGACGGACACTCACTGCATACGGCTCAGCAATCTCATCGGTTTTGTGGACGATGTGAAGGAGCCGGGCAAGGTAGAGAAGCTGCTCTGGAAGATCATCCCTCCGGAGGAGGGCAATCAGCTCTGTCACAGGCTGGTGGATCATGGGCGGAAGGTCTGCATCGCCCGTAGACCGCAGTGCAGCCGGTGCTGCCTGAAGGATATCTGCCGCTACGGAAAGACACAGTGACCGCAGCGCTTATTTCCTGTCTCTTATTATAGGAGGAGCAATATGCAGGACAGTGAGATCATCCGGCTCTACTGGGCGCGCAGAGAGGAAGCGATACAGGAGAGCCAGTTAAAATACGGCGCTTACTGCCGGACGATTGCGGAGCGCATACTGCGAAACCGGGAGGATACGGAGGAATGTGTCAGCGACACCTGGCTCCACGCGTGGGGGGCCATGCCGCCGCAGCGCCCCACGATACTCCGGGCTTTTTTCGGGAGGATCACGCGAAACCTCGCGCTGAATGTCTTTGAGCATATCCATGCAGAAAAGCGCGGCGGAGCAAGGGCACAGATGACGCTTGCCCTCTCGGAGCTCTCGGAGCTGATCGCGGACGGCAGCCCTGCGGATGCGGAGGAACGCATGGTATTTCACGATACACTGCAGCGTTTCCTCTCAGAGCTAAGGAAGGAGGAGCGGGTGATGTTTCTTCAGCGCTACTGGTATTTCTGCCCGGTGAAGGAGATCGCCGCAGAGCTTGGCTGCGGGCAGAGCCGGGTAAAGATGAGTCTTTTAAGGATGCGCGGGCGGCTCAGGGAAATGCTGGAAGAGGAGGGAATCGTACTGTGACAGAGCAGGAGCTTCTAAAAGAGCTGGGTGATGTTGACGAACAGTATATTGAGGAGGCCGCACCGGGGAGGAGGAAACGTTTTCCGATGATGGCGGCGGGGACGTTTGCTGCGGCAGCAGTACTGGCGCTTGCCCTTCTGCCGCGGCTTCAAATGGGAGCCAAAGCCCCGGTTGCTGTGTATTCGGAGCAGCGGCCCGGAACAGAGGCAGCAGCCGGAGCGGCTGCTGCTCCAAATGCGGCGGGAGCAGCCAAGGAGCGCGCTGCTGACGCTGCGGCAGAGGCGCCGGAGATGCGGGCTGCGGCATCGGAGGAGTGTGTACAGCTTCCGGATCCCTTTACGGACTGCGGGACGCTTGCGGAGGCGGAGCAGCTGGCAGGCTTCTCTCTTTTGCTGCCCCCAGCATTACCCGCGTATGCGGCTATTTCCTATCGCGCGATACCAGATGAACTGATCGAGGTGATCTACAGCGACGCAGAAGGAAAAGAGGGCTATCGTATCCGGAAGGGCAGAGGGTCGGAGGATGTCAGCGGAGACTATAACGAATATGGAACGGTGAGGGAGCTCTCTCAAGACGGCAGGCAGCTCACACTGCGGGGCGAAGAAGGCCGTTCTTATGTGGCAGGCTGGACGGACGGGGCACACAGCTTTGCTCTGACGACAGAGATGGCAGAACTCAGTGAACAGGAGCTGCTCTCACTCATTACGCAGATCCGGTGAGCCCTCCGTTCTTAAAGATTTCTTCCCTTGTGCGGATTTCGCGCAGTTGCTATGATAGGTTCTGAGGAGAAATCATTATGGATAAAAAGGGTGTCAATGAGATCCGGCGACTGTTCGATAAGAACGACTGCCGCGTAGATCGGATGTACGGCTGCTATGTGGATGAGAAGAAGCAGCGGATCGCTGAGCTGAAGGACAGCTTTCACAGCTTGCAGGACGAGGAGCTCTTTAAGTACTGTGAGCTTTTTAAGAAAGCTATTTCCGGGCGTATCGGCAGAACGCTGTTCAATATGGAATTTCCGCTCGCGGAGGAGCGGGAGGGGGGGCATCAGACTGCGCTGCTTGCTCTGCTTCGAAGCGGGCTGAAGGACGAGGCGCTGGTGGAAGAGCTCTTCCAGCGCATCATCGACAGTTACCGGAGCGCGGAGAAGTACCTCATTCTTCTGGTGCACGGTGTCTACGATATTCCGGGGAGAACCTCGGACAATATGGGCTTGGACGACGGCTCGGAGGATGTATACAGTTTTCTGGAGCTGTCTGTGTGTCCGGTGGAGCTGCTGCGCGACGGGCTCTGCTATGACGCGGCGGAGCAGGCCTTTTTCAGCCGGACGGAGGACTGGGGAGTCCAGAAGCCGGAGGTCGGACTTCTGTATCCGGCCTTCAATGACAGAAGTACGGATCTTCACGCGGCACTCTGGTATGCGAAGAATGAAAAGAGCCGTCACGATGAGCTGGCGGAGGAGCTTCTGGGGATGGAGCTCCCCCGGCCGGAGAGCGCGGAGAAGGATGTGTTCCGCGAGGTTATAGAGATATCGCTCGGTGAAAACTGTGATTTCGAGAATGTGAAGCGTGTCAACGAGGCGGTGAATCAGCTTGCGGAGGCGGGGAAGGAGGCCGGGGAGCCGGCGCTTATTGAGAAGCACGACATACGCCGCATTCTTTACGACAACGGAGCGGATGAGGAGACGATAGAGCGCTTTGACGAGGCATATGAGGAGCTGATCGGAGAGGACACACAGCCGCTGCTCGCAGACAATATCGCTGAGTCGAAGAAGCTCACGATCCAGTCGGATCATCTGAAGCTGGATGTGAAGCCGGAATCTGCGGAGCTCATTGAGACCCGTGTGATCGAGGGAAGAGAATATTTTCTGATTCCGGTCACGGACAATGTGACGGTGAACGGCATCAGGCTGAGAGCAAAATAACAGGAGGCCGGAAACAGCGGCGGAAGGGAGAGCCTTTGAGAAACCCGTTTTTGGACAGGATGGAGCAGACAATCAGAGAGGCCCAGCAGAGAGGGCGGCATCAGGGGATGGATACCGGGAACATCAACCCGGAACCCATGAAGGAGCGGCAGAAGCTAAAGCTTCCGGGGATTAAGCGCCTTCTGCCCGTGGCGCTGATCGCTCTGGCGCTCTCGCTTGCAAACAGCTGCTGGTATCTCCTGGAGGAGGACAACTACGCGGTTATCACGACACTCGGAAGCCCGACGGCAGTGACCCAGGCGGGACTGCACTTCAAGCTTCCGCTGGTACAGCAGCTCAGGAAGGTGTCCAAGGTGATCAAGGGAATGCCGATCGGCTATGTTCCGGAGACCAGTCAGGCCATCTCCGAGGAAGCGATCATGATCACCAAGGATTTCAATTTTGTCAATACGGACTTTTATCTGGAATACATGGTCAGCGATCCGGTGAAGTATCTCTACGCTGCGGAGGATCCGGAGTCTACTCTAAAGATGCTTGCGCAGTCCTATATCCGTGATACCGTGGGAATCTACAATGTGGATGATGTCATCACCACCGGCAAGGCTGCGATCCAGTCGGAGATCAAGGAGAAGCTCACAAACCGCATGATTGGGGAGGATATCGGCCTCGCAGTGGTCAATATCACAATTCAGGATGCCTTCCCCCCGACAGAGGAGGTGCTGAGCGCTTTTAAGAACGTGGAGAACGCAAAGCAGGGCAAGGAGACCGCGGTCAATAACGCGAATAAGGACAGAAACGAGAAGATTCCGCAGGCAGAGGCCAGCTGTGACCAGATCATCAAAAAGGCAGAGGCGGAGAAGCTCGCCCGCATCAATGAGGCGGAGGGACAGGCGGCTCGTTTTGAACAGATGTATGCGGAGTATCAGAAATATCCGCTGATCACGAGACAACGCATGTTTTATGAGGCGATGGAGGATATCCTTCCGGAGCTCAGAGTCTATGTGACGGATGGCGGTGCGACGACCATGCTTCCGCTGGACAGCTTCTCCGCACCCATGGGAGTGGCGGCAGAGGCGTCGGGAGAAGCGGCAAAAGGAAGTAACGCGGGCAGTGCAGAGTCAGGACAGTGAGAGGAGCGGAAAGATGAAAAATATGAAAAAAACGACAGTTCTGCTGTTTTCTTTTCTTCTGCTCTTTGCAGCGGCGGGCTCTGTTGTTGTGACCTATCCGAACGAGTATAAGATGATCCGGCAGTTCGGGGAGATTGTCCGTGTGGACGAGACTCCCGGTGTCTCCTTCAAGCTTCCTTTTATTCAGACGGCGGATGCGCTGCCGAAGGCGATTCAGCTCTACGATATCCCGAAGTCGGATGTCATCACCAAGGATAAGAAGACGATGATTGCAGATGCCTTTGTCATATGGCATATCAGTGATCCGGTGAAATTCACCCGCTATCTGAATGGCCAGCTTGCGCAGGCACAGTCCAGAATCGCAGCCTCTGTCTTCTCCTCCCTGAAGGGCGTGATCTCCAATATGGATCAGGCGGCGATCATCGAGAACCGCAACGGGAAGCTCGCGCAGGATATCACGCAGAATCTCGGAAACTCTCTGGAGGGATATGGCATTGAGGTGCTGGCGGTGGAGACGAAGTCCCTTGATATGCCGGACGACAATAAACAGGCTGTCTACGACCGCATGATATCCGAGCGGAATAATATTGCAGCCTCCTACACGGCACAGGGCAATTCTGAGGCGCAGAAGATCCGGAACAATACGGATCGTGAGGTCTCTGTCATGAGGTCTGAGGCACAGAAGAAGGCAGAAATCCTTCATGCGGAGGGAGAGGCGCAGTATATGCAGATCCTTTCCGGCGCTTACAATGATGCCGGGCGCGCGGAATTCTACAGCTTTGTGCGCGCGCTGGATGCGGCTAAGACTTCGATGAAGAACGGCAACAAAACTTTGATTCTGGACAAGGATTCGCCTCTCGTGAAGGTGTTTTACGGAGAATAAGAATACACAGCTAGGGAGGCAGGATTCATGCACAGGTTTTTACTACAGAAATTGCAGCGCCTTCAGTCGGCACAGCTCATACTGCTCGGTTTTGCTGCGATGATACTGACGGGGGCGCTGCTCCTTATGCTGCCGGTTGCATCCCGGGAGCCGTATTCGGTGAGCTTTCTGGATGCACTCTTCACAGCGACCTCCGCCACCTGCGTGACGGGGCTGGTTGTCTACGACACAGCGTCCTGCTGGACAGCCTTCGGGCAGGGGGTCATTCTTTTGCTGATCCAGATCGGCGGTCTCGGTGTTGTCACAATTGCGGTGCTTCTTGCGCTGATCTCAGGAAAAAAGATCGGTCTTATGCAGCGAAGCGTCATGCAGGATTCCATTGCGGCGCCCCATGTGCAGGGGATTATCCGTCTGACACGCTTCATTTTGTGCAGCACGCTGCTTCTGGAGCTCATCGGAGCGCTGCTCATGCTGCCCTCCTTTGCGGCCGTGTTCGGAGCGGCGCGCGGCAGCTGGTATGCGTTCTTTCACGCAGTCTCCGGTTTCTGCAATGCGGGCTTCGATCTCATGGGAGTGAGAGAGCAGTTCTCCTCCCTCACTTATTTTTCTGAGGATCTCATGCTGAATGCGGCTGTGATGCTGATGATCGTCATAGGCGGACTGGGTTTCCTCACATGGAAGGATATCGCAGAGCACAGGCTGCGCTTCCGGGAGTATCGCCTTCAGAGCAAGGCGATACTCAGTACCACTGCGCTGCTGCTTCTTTTGCCCTTTTGCTACTTCTTCCTTGTGGAATTTCGGGGGCTTCCGCTTCGCGCCCGTCTGCTGCTCTCCGCCTTTCAGGCGGTGACGCCGCGCACGGCAGGCTTTAATACCGCAGACTACAGCGCGATGAGCGACACAGGAGTGGCGCTGACGATATGTCTCATGCTGATCGGCGGCGCGCCGGGCTCCACAGCGGGCGGTATGAAGGTGACGACGCTGATCGTACTCATCTCTTCAGCGCTCTCTGTATTCCGGCAGAGGAAGGATACGGTGCTCTACGGGCGGCGCGTTTCAGACGCAGGTGTACGCGATGCGGCTGCGCTGCTGCTGATGTATCTCTTTCTCTTTCTCTGCGGCTCTTTTCTGCTGTGTGGAATTGAGGCGGTCCCCTTAAAGCTATGTATGTTTGAGACGGCCTCCGCCATCGGCACAGTCGGGCTCAGCATGGGGCTCACGCCGACGCTCTCTGCGACCTCACGGGTGATACTCATCGTGCTGATGTACATGGGGCGGGTAGGAGGGCTCACGCTGATCTTCGCGACGGTTGCCAGGCAGAGGAACGGAAGCGGCCGTATGCCAGAGGAGGCGATTCCGGTCGGGTAAGGGAAAGAGCCCCGCCATGGAGCAGAGCCTGCGCTGCATGGGGCGGGAATATCTGCCACAGATAAAAATCAGCAGAGAAAACAAACGGCCTCAGGCCGGGGAAGGAAAACGGGATGAAATCTGTGCTTGTAATCGGCCTGGGGCGCTTTGGAGCGCGGGTCGCAGAGAAGCTTCGGGAGATGGGTCACCAGATCATGGTGGTGGATAAGGTTGAGGAGCGCGTGGATGCAGCAATGCACTGCGCGACAAACGGACAGATTGGGGACTGTACCAACCGCAATTTTCTGGAATCACTGGGGATTCCGAACTTTGATCTCTGTATTGTCAGCATCGGGGACGACTTTCAGAATTCACTGGAGGCGACCTCGCTCTTAAAGGAGCTCGGAGCGAAGCAGGTTGTGTCCCGGGCGGCCAGTGCAGTGCACGCGAAGTTTCTGAAGAGGAACGGCGCGGATGAGGTGGTCTTCCCGGAGGAGCAGCTCGCGAACTGGACCGCCGTCCGCTACAGCGCGGATCATATTTTTGATTATATTCCGGTAGATCAGGACTACGCGATTTTTGAAGTGGAGGTTCCGGAGAGCTGGATCGGAAGAAGCATTGGAGAGCTGAATATACGAAAGAACCTGAAGCTGAATATACTGGCGCGGAAGCAGGACGGGGCGCTCAGCATGGAGATCAGCCCGGATACAGTCTTTTCTGAGGGAGAGACTGTTCTGGTGCTCGGCCGGAGAGAGGGAATACGGGAATACTTCAAGCTTTGAGCTGAGAAGAGCTTGCCTTTTGCACGGTCAGCTCTGTGCAGCGTGAGAGGATCTCTGCACAGATGTCCCCGGCGCTGCGGTCATCGGTGGTGATCGCAAGCTCTGCGGCGGCACGATATTGCTCTTCCCGCTCCGCAAGCATGGTTTTGATGGAGGCGAGACGCTCAACTCCGGTGGAAGCGGGCAGCAGGGGACGGTCAGAGCTTTCGCAGCTGCGTTTCCAGATGGTTTCTGCTGTCGCTGTGAGTCTCACCACGATGCCAAGACTGCGCATCAGCGCCACATTTTCAGGCAGCAGGACTATGCCGCCGCCGCAGGAGACCACAGAGGGGGTGGCTTTTGCCAGCGCGGCGAGCGCACTGTGCTCCAGTCTGCGAAAGTGTGCCTCGCCAAAATGTCTGAAAATATTGGGGATATCCATGCCGGCATTCTGAACCACCAGCTCGTCAGTGTCGACGCGGGGACGGTTCAGCCGGGAGGAAAGCTCTGCTGCGAGGGTGGTCTTGCCGACAGCCATGAAGCCGATGAGGAAGATGTGCTGTTTTGAGAGCGCTGTATCCGGGGCAGAGCCCCTTGTGTTTTGAAGCCTGTTCTGCATTGCTGCCTCGATTCTGAAAAGGTGCCGGGTTGCGGCGGAGCGATTTCCGTTTCGTGAATTTTAGCACAGCCGGGAAGGCGCGGCAAGTGCGTGCAGAGGCACTACTCCCGAAGAAACCGTGGGTCAGGGAGGGGCAGCGAGAATACAGAAGAGCTGCTTTTTGGTGTTTGGCTGATCCGGGTCAGAGAACAGGGCTCGGCAGAGATGGAGGCACAGATGGGAGAACGGTCTCAGATTGAAAACTGTAGGGGGATCGTCTGCATCGGAGACAGTCTCACCGCGGGCTTTGGCGGGGGCGGCAGCAGCTATCCGAAGGTACTGGAATCCTGTCTGCGGACTGGGGGAGATTCACTGACAGAGGTTGTGAATCTCGGAGTCAACGGAGAGGACAGCATCACGATACTGGGGCGCACGGGAGCTCTGCCCTTTTGTCTGTCAGAGTCGCTTATCCTGCGGCAGGACGGCTATCCGGCGGAGCTTAAGCTTCACTCTCCGATAACGCCTGAGATCTGCCCTCTGGTCTATGGGAATGCCGGACTGGAGCGCGTGCGGCTTACGGCGGAAGACGGACGCGTCGCAGAGGGAAGTCTCAGCCGTGAGGGAGGATACTTCTTCGGGGAGCGGCTCTGCTTTCGGCTGGAGCGGGTGAGAGCGGCGATGGAGAGACGGGAAAAGGCCGACGGACGGGTAGAGAGCGGTGGGACGGCAGCATTACCCGCGTCCTCTGAGGGCAGCGACGCGGAGGCTCCGCTGTATTTTCCGGCAGGGACGCAGCTCATTCCGCGGGCAGCCTGGGCTTACAGGGACTATATTCCGGTGATTCTGATGGGGGCGAACGGGCAGTACGAGACGCTGGAGGAGCTGCTGCTTCAGCACGAGACGCTGAGGCGCTTCTACAGGGATCCGGCGGGGCGCTACCTCATTCTGGGGCTGCATCTCGGGTCGGCAGCGGAGATGCGGGAGGCAGAGGAGCAGTTTCAGGAGCGCTTTGGAGCGCATTTTGTGAATCTGCGTGCCTATATGAGCACGCAGGGACTTGCAGATGCTGAGATGGAACCGACGGAGGCGGATTGCGCGGATATGCAGAAGGGCAGGATGCCGGAGAGTCTTCTGTATGACGGTCTGCACTTCAACAGCAGAGGATATGAGCTGCTGGGAAAGCTGGTTTACCAAAGACTTCAGGAGCTGCCGGAGCGGTGAGCAGAACTTGCGTTGGAAATATAACACAAAAAAATAGTGAAACAATGTAAGAAAACACGGTTTCACAGAGGCAGGTGTTTCTGTATAATAATAAAATAGGATTGAGCTGAGAGATTCGGGAGCTTTCCCGGATCTCTGTCTGGTTTTATGGGAAAACCGGATGTACATTCCTGATTCTGAAAGAGCAGAAAGGGGCGGAGAAAGCATGAGAGAGCGGCAGGAAGACAGGGCTATTATTGAGGGACAGAGCGAGCTCGCCTCCCGCATCGCGATGTACCGGATGAAATTCAACGCGTCGCAGTCGCGGATCGCGGAATTTCTTCTGAATGATGAGCGCGCAGTGACGGAGATGAGTATCTATGAGATGGCGGAGAAGATCGGGACGAGTGTCGCTACAGTGACGCGCTTTTGCCAGCTGATCGGCTATGAGGGACTTGCTGATATGAAGTTTCATATGCAGCAGCAGGCGGTCTCGCTGAGCCAGGACATCGGCATCACCCGCAATGACAGCATCAATGTGATCAAGCAGAAGGCCCTGCAGTTCAGTGAAAACTCTCTGCACCGCTGCCTCATGGACATGGACAATGAGGCATTGGAACGCGCAGTGGAGCTCATGGGAAATGCGGATCGCATCATGCTGTGCGGAAACGGAAGTGCGGGGGGCATTGTGCAGGCAGGGGTGGGACTGCTCATGTCCATGGGCTTTAACGCTTTTGTTGTCTCGGATGGACTGCTGCAGCTTCGGACAGCGGCGACGCTGGGGAAAAAGGATGTGCTGATCGTGATCAGCTATGACGGACAGGCAAAAAGCAGCGCAGATTCCGTGATGCTGGCCAGACAGGGCGGCGCGGCTGTCATTCTGATTACGTCTATGCGGGAGTCCCTGATGGGGCGCTATGCGGACTGTATTTTATATACGCCTGCGCGCACGGGCGGAAATGCAATGAATATTACTGCGACTGCGCTGTGCCAGCTGGGCGTGCTGCAGGTACTGATGCTCTGTACAGTGACAAAGTATTATGATCGCTTCGTGAAGCGCAGCAAGCAGCAGCTCGCCCTGAGCGATCTGGACCGCTATGAGCTGAGACAGAAGGAGCTTCGCATCGCAAAGATACGACAGGTGGAGGAAAGCTGAAGGCAGATTGACAAAAGCAGAGCACAGCTGCTTCAATCCACGTGGAGGAGGGATCTGTGCACGGTGCATAAAAAGGATTGATATATATTGTAACAAAGAACAAAAAATACAAATAAGCTTAAAATATAATACAAATAAATGTAATATGAATGTATCTCAAAACGTAAGGTAAGCGCTCAGTGTCAGTGCGGCTAGTTTAACACTTTTGAATGTGCCATAATCGTGGAAAACGAGAGTATTTTAGTCTCAGTCTTCCTGCTGGCATTCACAGTAGTGGATCATTTCACTACACTGCCACTTCCCACGATGGGACTATTTTACTCTACTTAAGAAGAGAGGAAGTCCCATGATGAGTAAACGTGCACATCCCCGCTCTGATGAAGAGTAAACGTGCACATCCCCGCTCTGATGAAGAGTGGCATCAAATCATACTTGCAGCCAGATCATCCGGCTTGAACGATTTTGAATACTGCAGATCTAACGGCATCCCGCGCAGCACCTTTTACAGGGCACTGGCTCGATTACGTCTGCATGCCTGTGAGATCCAGGCGAGAGCTGAAAGGCCCAAGTACAAGCAGGAGGTTGTTCCGATAAATATATCGGAGCTCCCGATCAGCAAAGAGGATCGGATGCATCCGGATTTGCACATGGTCGATGAACCATTGCCAGCTTCGTTTGAAGCGACGATGCGCATCACACTTGAAGGCGGCACGCTGGAGTTGACCAACCAGGCAGATACTGCACTGGTTGCCAGTATCCTGAGCATGCTGAACAGCCGATGCTAGGCGATATCTCCAGCGCAAACCGCATCTACCTGGTTTGTGGCTTATAGATATGAGAAAGAGCATTGATGGTCTGATGGCGATCGTACGCGACACCTATGAGCTGGATCCGTACAGTAATGCTGTATCCCTCTTCTGCGGAAGACGTGCCGATCGCATCAAGGCGCTCCATTACGAAAAGGATGGGTTCTGCCTTTTGTATAAGCGGCTTGAGAAAGGCGCGAATGACAACTTCCGGTTTCAGTGGCCGCGCCACGCATCCGAAGTTCGCAACCTTACGAAACGGGAGTTCCGCTGGTTACTCGATGGCCTTTCCATCGATCAGCCGAATGCCATTCAGCCGAGTCGGGAGAAGCACGACTTCTGAGCTTGGTAATGTTGCACAAACTTTCAAAAATTGCATAAAGCTATCCTCCGGGAAGGCCCACGCACCCTAGAAAATACGTGCTTTCGGCGGTATAATCAGAGCAGTTTTGAAAGGACGTATACCATGAGCATTATGGATTTCGGCGATAAAAGCAAAGACGAAATAATCGAATACCTCATAGACGAGCACAACGCCACGGAACGTGAGACAGCTCAGCTCCGTCAGGAACTTGCTGAGGCCAAGGAGACCATCGAAGAGTTTAAACGGATGATCTTTGCCTCACGATCCGAAAAGAAGCACGTTGGTTATGATAACCCTGAGCAGCTGACGCTGATGGACCTTTTCAACGAAGCGGAGCTGGCAGCGGATCCGAACGCTGAAGAACCTACAGAGGAGACTATCGTCAAGGGCTGCATCCGCAAGCAGGAAGGCGAGAAAAAGAAGAAGGCGTCTTATAAGGAGCTTTATGACAAGCTTCCATCGAGAGACCTTCTGTGCCACCTTGCTCCGGATGCGAAGATCTGCCCACAATGCGGCAGCACCATGGAGCGCGTTGGCTGGGAGAAAGTCCGTACCGAACTGGAGGTCATTCCGGCGCAGATCCGTCTCGTGAATATCTATCAGGAGACGGTTCGCTGCCAGAAATGCTACGAAGAGACTGGATACGCGGGATTTGCCCGTGCCGTGGTTCCATCTCCACTGATTCCTCACAGCCCGGCATCGCCGACGACCGTTGCGTATGTGATGTACCAGAAGTACATCAACTCCATGCCTCTGTACCGGCAGGAAAAGGAATGGAAACAGATGGGCGTGTCGATCCAGCACGCAACGCTGGCGAACTGGTGCATCTACTGTGGCAAGAATTATATGAAGCCACTCTATGACGCACTGGCGAGCACCTCCTCGAACGAGAGGTCACCTGCGCAGATGAAACTCCGTGCCAGGTACTCAAGGAAGATGGCCGTAAAGCTCAGCAGAAATCCTACATGTGGATCCACTGCTCAGCGAATCTCGATGGTCTGCCGCCGATCATGCTCTATGAGTACAATTCTTCACGGGCAGGAGCGGTACCGCAGAACTTCTACAAGTCGTTCAGCGGCAAGTACTTCCGGGCAGATGGGTATCAGGGATACAATCATCTGCCGAAGGGCGTCCTCCGATGTGGCTGCCTGGCACATTTCCGGCGTAAGTTCTATGACGCAATACCGTCAGAGGACCGCAAGAGTGGTAAGTCCAGGTCACCTGCCGCAAAGGTCGTAAATCTCTGCTCGAAGCTGTTTGAGATCGAGCGTGAGTTTATCAATCTAAGCGCGGATGAACGCAAAATCAGACGAGAAGCATCTAAGGAGCACGAGATCTGGAAACAGATCTGGGATGCCTTAGATCGAATCTCAGCAAGCAAAACCAGCCTGCTGGGGAAAGCGGTGACGTATGCCCAGAATCAGAAACCGTACATGGAGAACTATTTCCTGGACGGCAGTATTCCGATTTCAAACAACTTCACCGAGAGCTGTGGCGCAAGACCGTATGCAGTGGGACGGAAAAACTTCTACTTTCACGATACACCTGCTGGTGCCGAAGCCAGTGCCATCATCTACAGTCTGGCGCAGACAGCGAAACTTAACAATCTGAGCGTCTTCAAATATCTGCAGGCGGTGCTCCTTTACATGCCGGACTACGTTCATGAGCCCGAGGGCATCGAGGAACTGATGCCATGGTCAGATAAGATGAAGAAACTCTGTGCAATAGACACGAAGGCAACTATCGAAGACAAGGATGGAAATCCAAAGATCTCACGATAGTAAGTTAGTGCACTCAGCTAACACTGAGCGCTTACGATTTTCAGTAGATTCCTTTTGAACTTGCTTATAAATTTCAACAGTGTGTAACCAGTTATACTCCATTGCAGCTCTGGTCCCTGCGAGATCATGCTGCTCTAACATTTCGATGATTTTCATATGCTCTTTGACTGAATCTTTCGTGTCGCTTATGTTGCCGAAATAAACATTTTCAACACGAGCAACATGTGCACTTAATGTGCTTGTAAAACGTGATAAGAAATCATTATCAGCAAGATTTAGAAAAATATTGTGAAATGCAGTGTCAGATGCACGGCTCATGGCATTGTCTTTCGCTTGAATTGCATTACTAAGCTGTCTATTAATCTCTTTTAGATGCAGAATCGTGTCTTTATCTATCTTTGAATATGAGAAATCTACAGCAAGAGAATGTAGATTTGCCAGAAGTCTGTAAACTTGTATGATATCCACATCGCCGATATTAGTAACTCGGCTTTCCCGTCCTGGGCTAATCGAAATTAGTTTCTGATCAGCTAGAACCTGCATTGCTTCTCGTACAGGAGTACGACTGACAGAAAAATGTTCTGCTACTTCACTATCGAGGATTTTTTCTCCTGGCGCAAGTGTTCCATCTATAATCCAATCTCTCAGAGATTCATAAATCATTTGTTTTGCGCTTTTTGGCGCAGAATATACTTTTTTTGGAATTGGCATATTTTCCCTCCAAGTAATTAATGGTCCTTTCATCCGATATATCGCATATATGGTATCATATTATTGGCGTTGTGCAAAATAAATAATTGATTAATTCTATATTGCAAAAAAATAGTCAAACCTATATACTTGTATTAATAAGTATGCAATATATTGCCTACTGGATATCGTGAAGCGTGAATGATTTTAATTCGTTGGAGGTTTTCTTATGAAAAAGGGAATAATAAGAACTGAAAAACCACCGCCGGTTACCGAGGGACCTGTTTATCGGTCAACTAGTATCCTAAATGTGTGGAAATATGTAGGAGGAATTTATAATGCAGGAGTCTATTAAGTATTTTCATAAGGAAAGACGCTTAAATAACCTTTCTTCTGTTAAGGATTTTGGAGTGGAGAATGCAAGGAAGGTTATTAAGTATCATCAAAGCTTTCCTGAGTATGAGCCAACGCCACTTGTGGATTTAAAGGGACTTGCAGCAGATTTAGGTGTTAACAGCATTTATGTTAAGGATGAGAGCTATCGTTTCGGGCTGAATGCTTTTAAGGTTCTGGGCGGTAGTTATTGTATAGGCAGTTATATTGCGGATCAGCTCGGAGTGGATATAAGTGAGATGCCGTTTGAGAGAATTACATCTCCAGAAGTAAAAGAAAAAGTAGGGAATATCACTTTTGTCACAGCTACGGATGGAAATCATGGTAGAGGTATTGCCTGGACGGCTAATCGCCTGAATCAGAAGAGTGTTGTTTATATGCCGAAGGGAAGTGCTGAAGAGCGACTTCATAATATTCAGTTGCTTGGTGCTGATGCCTCAATTACAGAGTTTAATTACGATGATGCTGTTCGTTTAGCAAAGAAAAATGCAGATGAGTATGGCTGGGTGATGGTCCAGGATACTGCATGGGAGGGATATGAAAAAATCCCGAGATGGATTATGCAAGGCTATACTACCATGGCTTATGAGGCTATCCAGCAGCTTGGCGATAATAAACCTACACATATTTTCCTTCAGGCGGGTGTGGGGGCAATGAGTGGTGGTATAACTGGATTTTTCGCTGACCTCTATGGTGATGAAGAACGTCCAGTGATTACAATTGTAGAGCCAAATAAAGCGGATTGCATTTTCCGGACAGCCGAAGCTGATGATGGCAATCTTCATTTTGTAAAAGGCGATATGGATTCTATCATGGCAGGCCTTTGCTGCGGTGAGCCATGTACATTAGGATGGGAAGTCCTTCGCGATCATGCAGATTATTTCGTTTCCATGCCAGATTATGTTGCAGCAGAGGGAATGCGAATTCTTGGCGCGCCGTTGACAGGAGACCCTAGGGTGATTTCAGGAGAAAGTGGCGCATCTACTTTAGGATTTGTCGCAGAACTCCTTCGTAATCCGAGTCTCTGGGAGCTCAAGAAGAAATTAGGAATTGACGAAACGTCAAAAATTCTTTGTTTCTCTACAGAAGGAGATACAGATAAAGCTAATTACAAGCGTATTGTCTGGGATGGACTTTATCCAGGCTTTTAAGTGTTGTTATAGCACCGATATTTAAGTGTTACTTTTTAGTTTGATTGGAGGATAGAAAGATGGGAGAGAAGAAACTTAGTAAACAGAAATTTCAAATGCCGCACATATTTATTATCCTGTACGCAATTATTCTGGTTATGGCTGTTCTCAGTTATATTATTCCTGCAGGAGAATATACCCGTATCGCTGATGCAGTTACAGGGCGAGAGATTATTGATCCTAATTCCTATCAGGTAATCGCTTCTACCCCTACATCCATTATGGAATTTTTTGAAGCCTTCCCGAAAGGCTTTGTAGAAGCTGGATATGTTGTTGTATTAACTTTTTGTGTCTGCGGTGGATTTTATGTTGTTAATAAGAGTGGAATTGTAGCTGGCGTTATTCAGGCCATTGCGAAGAAAATGAAAGGGAGAGGAATTATTATCATTCCTATTCTGATGATCACATTCGCATTAATCGACTGCTTTATTGGAATGTGCGAGCTTTGCATGGTATATGTGCCGATTATTTTGCCTTTAATGCTTGCATTAGGATTCGACTCTATGACGGCCTGTGCAACTGCACTTTGTGGCTCCTGTATCGGTTTCACATCTGCCCTTGCAAACCCGTTTACAACTATTATCGGACAGAAGATTGCAGGCCTGCCACTTTTATCTGGATGGCAATTCCGTCTATGCTCGATGCTTGTTGTGGGTATTTGCGGAATTTCATACGTGATGCTTTATGCGAAAAAAGTCCAGAAGGACCCAAAGTCTTCTATTGTGTATGAAAGCGATCTGAAACTACGTGAAGATATGGCTGAAACCATTAATAAGGAGGTTCATCTGACTCCTCGTCAGAAATTATCCGGAGTCATTTTCCTTGTTCTGTTTGCACTTATGATTGTAGGTGTATTCCTTTGGGGATGGGACATGCCGGAAATTGGCGCAACATTTATCATGATGGCTATTTTCTGCGGCCTTGTTGCCGGAATGACTGGTAATGAAATTTGTGACGCGTTTATGGAAGGCTGTCAGCAGGTATTATTAGGCGCACTTATTGTTGGTCTTTCAAGAGGTGTATCTGTCATTATGAATGATGCGAAGATAACAGATACTATTATTCATTCTCTTGCAATGGTTCTGCAGAATCTTCCTTCTGCAGTAACGGCAGTTGGTATGCTGATCGTTCAGACACTGATGAACTTCCTAATCCCTTCAGGATCTGGCCAGACCGTTGTTACGATGCCGATCATGGCTCCTTTAGCAGATCTTGTTGGTGTTACTAGACAGACTGCAGTTTTAGCATTGCAGTACGGTGATGGCTTCTCTAATATTTTCTATCCGGTTTCTGGATATTTTATGGCAACTCTTGCACTTGGACATGTGCCATATGAAAAGTGGATTAAAAAGATGCTGCCGTTATTCGGTATCTGGACATGTGTTGCTGCAGCATTCATGATTATTGCGCAGGTAATTCAGTGGGGTCCATTCTAATCCGAAGTTTGGAATGTTTTAGTTTCCGAAAGGAAGGATGATAATGAGTAATGAAGATATATCAAAGAGTTTAAAGAACATTGAAACTTCTGTTCATGATGATTTCATTAAGTTCGCGCAGAAGCTGGTTCAGACAAAGAGCCTTACTTGTCAAGAAAGAGAAGTTGCTTTTCTCGTTGAAGAGAAGATGAAGGATCTAGGCTACGATGAAGTGACGGTGGACAGTGTTGGAAACGTTCTTGGACGTATAGGAAACGGTGCGAAGATTCTGATGTTCGATTCGCATATGGATACGGTGACAGTCAACAATTTAAACGAGTGGGAACACGATCCGTTTGGTGCGGCTATCGAAAATGGCAGGATTTATGGTAGAGGCGCATGCGATATGAAGTGCGCACTGGCAGCATCTGTTTATGGCGGATATATTGCGAAAGAGATCGGCATTCCAGATGATGTTACAGTGCTTGTGTCTGCATCTTGCATGGAAGAAGATTATGATGGAGAGGCTGTTCGGTTAATGCTGAAGGAACACAATCTTCGACCAGATGCAGTTATCATCTGTGAACCGACGAGCCTGAAAATAGCAACTGGCCATAGAGGAAGGACCTCGATTGAAATCAATGTTAAGGGCACACCATGTCATGCAAGTAATCCAAATAATGGAGTCAATCCTGTTTATTTGATGACGGATATTATTCGTAATATTATGAAACTTTCGGATGATCTGGATTATCAGGATGGTCAAGATAATGGATCGGTGGCACTTACAAATATTTATTGCAATACTGCTTCCAACAATTCTGTACCTAATGACGCGACAATCGTTCTTGACCGTAGACTGGCTAATGGAGAATCGGAAGAAAGTATCAGCCTGGAAATGAATAGATTACTGGAAGGAACAGAGGGATCCTGGAAATTTATGGATATACCAGGAAAGAGCTGGACTGAAACAGACTTTATGTTCCATTCATTTTTACCAGCTTGGAATATTTCATCGGATCATTCTCTCGTTAAGGGTGCAATAAGTGCGTTTAAAGAAATTAAAGAGCAGGATCCAGTGTTATATCAGATGGGAGCAAGTACAAATGCTGTTGTTACGGCAGGATTGCTGCATATTCCTACGATTATTTTTGGACCAGGTAATATGGAGCAAGCACATGCTACGGACGAGTACTGTGATATTCAGATGATGGTAGATGCAGCATTAATGTATGCAGATATCTGTCACAATTTCAGCTAAATTAAAGGCAATACCGTATAAGTCTGGCATTTGCCACGGTACAGAATATATACCGCGGCATTTCTATTAGAAAGGTGAGAATATGAGTATATTGGAGCAGAAAGACCTCGAAAGTATTAAGAAGGCAGCTAAAGAATATCTTCCGGATATGACAAGCTTTTTGCGTGCAATTGTTAAAAATCCTGGCGAATCCAGAACAGAGAAAGAACACGCTGAAACGATCCTTGCAGAGATGAAAAAACTTGGATTTGATCAAGCGGAATTAGATCCACAGGGCAATGTTATTGGCTACATGGGTAGTGGTGAGAAACTGATTGCATTCGACAGTCATATTGATACTGTTGGTGTCGGAAATAGAGATAACTGGATATTTGATCCTTATGAAGGTTATGAGAATGACGAGGAAATCGGAGGTAGAGGAGTATCTGACCAGCTTGGAGGTATCGTATCTTCAGTATATGCTGCGAAGATAATGAAAGATCTTAACCTTCTCAATGAAAAGTATAAAGTGATGGTGGTTGGTTCGGTACAGGAAGAAGACTGTGAAGGAAATAACTGGGAGTATATTTGCAAGGAAGACAAGGTTGTTCCAGATCTGGTGATTTCTACTGAACCTACAGATGGTGGTATTTGTCGTGGACAGAGAGGCCGAATGGAAATTCGCGTGGATGTCAAAGGCGTTTCCTGCCATGGATCGGCTCCTGAAAGAGGAGATAACGCGATTTATAAGATGGCCGATATTATCCAGGATATTCGAGCATTAAATAATAATGGATACGATGAATCTACGGACATACGTGGGCTTTCTAGAATGCTGGATCCGAAATATAATAAGGAGTGGGAAGAGGCCAGATTCCTTGGCAGGGGAAGCGTTACTGTTTCGCAGATATTCTTCTCCTCTCCTTCACGATGCGCAGTGGCAGATGCTTGCGCTATTTCTCTTGACCGGCGCATGACAGCTGGCGAAACATGGCAATCTTGCATCGAAGAAATTAAGAATTTGCCAGCAGTTCAGAGATATGGTGAGGATGTCAAGGTAAGCATGTATACATATGATGCGCCTTCTTATACAGGCTTATCATATCCGACAGACTGCTATTTCCCTACATGGGTATTACCAGAGCAGCATCCAGTTTGTCAGGCGGCTGTTAAGGCATATGAGGCACTTTATGGAGATAAACGTCTTGGAACAGCAAGCACAATTCAAGAGAGAGAAAAACGTCCTTTAGTCGATAAATGGACGTTCTCAACGAATGGCGTTTCCATCATGGGACGAAATAATATACCGGTGATCGGATTTGGGCCAGGTGCGGAGGCACAGGCGCATGCTCCGAATGAAATCACATGGAAGCAAGATTTAGTGGTGTGCGCTTCGTTTTATGCTGCATATGGAAGCTATTATTGCAATAATCTATAAAAAATTAGATTTGATCGTCAGTTTGTGTGCCGCCCGCATTCCTTGCGGGCGATACTTTTATGGTGCGCCTGATGGCGCACGTTTCTAACCGGTGCAAGGTAAGCCTTCACACTGAGTGCTTACAACGTAAGTATGCCGAAGGGGGACACATTCATGAGTCAAATTACAATAGCATTGATAAGGGGGTGCGGAGTTTTGCTGTGTTTCAGAGAGGAGAGAAAACAATGAAGTATGATTTTATGAGGGATGCAATAGAAATGCATGTACATACGGCGCCGGACGTATCTTCCAGAAAGTGTACGGATATAGAGCTTATGGAGCGCCTTCGGACAGCAGGGCTGGGCGGCGCCCTGATCAAGTATCACTACGGGGAGACGGCAGGGAGAGCGGCGTTGCTCAGGGAGCTCTGCCCGGAGCTGAAGCTTGCGGGAGGGATTACCTTAAACCGGGCAGTCGGCGGAATCAACGCCTCAGCGGTGGAAGCCTGTGGAAAACTCGGCGGACGCTTTGTCTGGTTTCCGACCATGGATGCGCTGAAGTATCAGGAATTTCAGAAAAAAACGGAAAGAAGGCAGATCTGCAAAAGTGCATCTATATTCTGGATGTGCAGGAAGAGCTGATTCCGGAGGTGGCAGAGGTTCTGGAAGCGGCGCGGCGGTATTCCATGGTGGTCGCGACGGGACACATGAGCGCAGAGGAAGGAATGGCACTGGTGCGTGCGGCACGTGCACAGGGCTGTGAAGCAGTGCTGACACACGCGGACAATCCGGCAGACTGCTACAGCCTGGAGCAGCAGAAGGAGGCTGTCGCGCTGGGAGCTTATGTGGAGCACTGCTATTTCACAAGCTATTATGGGCGAACCTCGATTGAGGAAATCGCCGCACAGATACGCGCCGTGGGGTGTGAGCATGTATATCTCTCAACTGATTTTGGACAGCCGAAGTCCCCTTATTTTGATGAGGGACTTTTGGAATATGCAAAGCTGCTGCTCGCGCAGGGTTTCACGGAAGAGGAGTTGCAGATGATGTTTCGGCGGATTCCGGAGCTGCTTCTGGGCCTTTGAAGGAGAATTTTCAGCAGATTCTGTTCTGTCAGATTTTGGAATTATAATTGCCAATACCATTGTCGGTAATACGGACTGTCAGGTATTTCAGGCGGGGTTCTGTGTCAGGAAATAGTACAAGCTGGAGATAGCCGTTCTCATTTGTTACAGAACGCCCTGTGTGATAAGAGTTTGAATTGACAAATTAGTCAAGGCAAACTAATATGTATTTTGTTGATGCGCGAGCAGAAAAAATACATTCAAAGCAGGGGGCAGGGGTATGAAAAGGATGGTCAAACGGCTGTTTGCAGCGCTGATGATTGTTTCGATGACTTCAGCAATGCAGTGGCCGCAGTCGTTTACGGTGCATGCGGAGACGCAGGCTGCTGCATCTGAGCCGAAGCTGGAAGCGTTGGAGCAGCGGATGAAGGAGCAGGGCGCTCTGAAACAAGGAGAGTCGCTTGACAGCTATGAGGGAAAAATTCCGGTCATCATAGCGCTGGGAGATGGCAGCGACGAAGGTGATTTCTCAAAGGATATACTCCGTCAGCTTGGAGGGGCAGTGGAAAAACAGAAGCACTTTGCGATGCGCGCAGAGGCACGGCTGGGACATGAGTTCTGTTATGAGGGAGTCACCTATGTCCTTGGAAATACCCTTGCGACAGAGCTCACAGCAGCAGAGCTGGAAGCGCTGGCGCCCATGAGTGAAATTCTGCGCATCTCTCCGAACTTTGCTGCGATTGACGTAGGGAGCCTGGAGGGAGAAGAAGCCTGGCAGAGCAGACCCGGGAGACGTATCCGTCGCAGGCGTGCGCTGGATGTGCATGAGCGTGCAGCCTTTCAACCCGATGAACTGAGTGGTCGTGGAACTGTGATTGCGGTGATTGATACTGGCTTCAGCGTTTCACATCCGGATTTCGACATGAAGGATACGGAAGGCGCAAAATATCCTGATGCAAAGAGCATGGAAGAGCGAATTGCACAGATCAATTCAACTGCGGGAACAGAACTTCTGAAGGGAAAGTGGTTCAGCAACAAGTATGCATATGGCTATAATTATGCCAATAACAGCAGAGAGATCAATGAAGACGGCAATTCTCACGGAACACACGTCGCAGGAATTGCTGCCTCTGTCGTGCGGAGCGATGCAAAGCAGGCACAGCTGATTGCGATGCGTGTGCTTGCGGGAGAGAGCGATTATTCCGAGCCCGCGAAATATGCGCGTGCGATCGAGGACAGCCTGCTTCTGGGAGCGGATGTCATCAATCTGAGCTTCGGTGTGCCGGCTGCAACACTGAAGAGCGTGGGGAGTGAATTGCTGCGTGCCATAGCTGCCGCAAAAAAAATGGGAGTCACAATCAATGCCTCAGCCGGAAATGAAAGTCTGACGGATGCAGATTTCATGCCTCCGACTGCGGATCAGCCGAACTATGGCACGATTTCGGCCCCTGCACTTGCAGGGGATGTCATAGCCGTCGCTTCGATCGACAGCGAAACAGTATCTCTGCCATATCTGGAGGTGGAAGGAGAAAGGATTGCGTACTATCCCACGACAGATGAGGCGGCCAGCAGCGCATACGGGCTGGAGCTTCCGCTGTATACGGAGGCAGGGAAGGCCAAAATTGAGGAACTGGCAGCTCTTCCGGAGGGAGCGCTGCGGGGAAAGGCGGTGCTGATCGAGCGAGGAGAACGCCGCTTTGATGAAAAGGTTGCGAGCGTCGCCAATCTCGGCGCGCGTCTTGCCATTATTTACGACGATCAGGAATCCGGGGACTGGATCAACATGGGCATCCATGATCCGGCGATTCCGGCGGTATTCATCCGAAAAAGGGATGGTCTTCTTCTGAAGGGCATGGATGGGAAAAAGATAGTTCTTCACCGCGAGATCGCAGGCTTCAAAATTGACAGTGCCGGGGATCTCTCCTATTTTTCAAGCTGGGGCCCCACCCCGGAATTTGATCTCAAGCCGGAAATCGCCGCAGTAGGGGGACATGTCTGGGCGGCGCAGCCCGGAGGAGGCTTTGCGGATAAGAGTGGAACCTCCATGGCGGCACCGCAGGTATCCTCTCTCGCGGCGCTTCTTGCCGAGAGGATACGGAAGGACGGAGACTTAAAGCTGCCGGAGGCCGGCGGAACGGACAAAAATACGCAGTACATGTTTATGAAAAATATGCTGATGAGCAATGCCGTGCCGCACAGGGATGGAGAGGGGCACTATACCTCTCCGCGGAAGCAGGGAGCAGGCGTCATGAATAAACGGAATACCCTGCGTTCCTATGCCTATATTACAGCGAAGCAGCCGGACAGACTGAATGCGGAGCCGACGGCGAAAATAAACCTCGGCGCGATCAATACGGACTTCAGCCTGAAGTTTACACTGCATAATGCAAGTAAAAGCAGGGAACTCCGGTTTCAGCTGTCGGAGCTGACCGTACAGACAGATCAGCTGGACGGGAAAAATCCAAAGCTCATCAAACCGGCGGGGGTGCAGGAGATTCTTTCTCCGAAGAGCGGGAACGAAGTTTACATAGTTCCGGCTATGGGAAGCGTGGAGGTCTCTGTTCCGGTCAGCTTTGCATCGGAGGATGAACGCCTGAAAAAGTGCTTCCGCAACGGCTATTTTGTAGAGGGCTTCGTGCGCCTCCGGAGCCTGACGGAGGGGCAAAATGATATCGGCGTGCCCTACATTGCATTCCGCCATCCGGAGAATAAGGCCTTCACAGACACACCGGTATTGGAAAGTGCAATTTACAATTATGCGCAGCCGGTCGGAGCTGCGGGAGAGGCTCCGAAATATTTCCACGCGCAGAACAGCGATGCAAGGAATGCCTTTACCTGCCTGACCTCTGAGGCAGATCACGAAGAGATTGTGCTGGGAGAAAAGCTCTCTGAGGATGCCGGCGCAAAGCGAAGCTTTGATGGAAAGCGGATCGCCATCTCCCCGAACGGAGATGGACGAAACGACTATGTGCAATTCCGCGGCGTGTTTATTGCTCCCTACTATCACGACAGAATCACTGTGAAGGACGCACAGGGCGAAACAGTATATTCCGGTGAGGAAAACTACAGCGGAAAGGCAGACAGCAACGGAAATATAGCGGTCGGAAGGAAGAACTATGCAGCGGCGCAGAATGCCTCTGCTGGTATGCTGTACTCTGAATCTGAGAAATACAGGTGGAATGGAACCAAAGGAGAAGAGACGGCGGAGGAAGGCATATACCGCTATATCTTTGAAGTGATGCCTGTTGCGGAGAATGCCGCGCTGCAGATCTATGCGTACGATGTGATTGTGGACAACACAAGGCCTGCTGTTTCGGACGTACAGATAGATGCCGGGAAAAAGCAGCTCGCGCTTAAGGTAACAGAGAACGGGAGTGGAGTTGCGGAAATTTCGCTGAAGAAGGTCGATGGAAGCGGAAATGTGACGGAGATAAAGAGGATCGTACCGCCGGCAGACGGAAGGCTGGTGCTGTCCACAGAGGAGAGCGCAGGTGTCAACCTTTGTATTCGCGACTATGCGGGAAATGAATATCTTCAGGAGCTTGCTACGCTGATGGCGGAGGGGCAGACTGGCTCGCTGAAGATAAAGATTATGGAAAAGAATGAAGAGACAGGAAACACTCTTGAAATTGATCCTGAGAAGCTTTCAGCGGATGATTACAGTGTGACGGTCACGGATGCGAGGGATGGACATATTGTTTTGAATCCTGAGCAGCTGTGCTACGGAAGTTATACGGCAAAGCTGAAGCTGCGGACGCTGCTCTTCAAGGGAGAAGAGCTCGAGCAGAGCTTTGAGATCAGTGCAGAGCATCCGGAGGCAGAGCTCACCTTCCTTTTGGTTTCGCAGAAGCCGCTGGAGGTTCGTGACATTATGCTTCAGGTGTCTACGGCGGATGGAAGGCTGCCGTCAGGCTTCAGACCGGAGGTGGTCCTGACAGATGAAAACGGGACGGAGGTGCCTGCAAAGGCAAGCATGAGCTTCGGGGGGACAAAGCAGCTGGCAAGCCTCAGTGGACTTCCGTATGGATCTGTCAAGCTCAGCAGGGGGAGATGGACCCTGCGCCTTAGAAATGCTGCGGGAGCCTGGAAGTTGATTCCGGAAAAACCTGTCATTGAGATTGAAGCGCAGACGCAGTATGGTCGCGAGGTAGGTGTGGTCAGGGATCTGGGAAGCAAGGAGCATCCGATTTTGCTCGCTGGTCCGGAGACCGGTGCCATGTATCCGAAGTCTGTACTGCATACGGAAGAGCTTACGCTGGATCAGATCAGCTATGAGGCTGTCTTTGACGCGGAGGCAGAAGAGGGGGCAGAGAAAAAGCATTCCTGGGATGGAATGAAGTTCACTGATTTCAGCATACTTCCGGCAGCGGTTTACCAGCTGCGCCCGGTGCTTCCGGAAGGATACTATAGTGTACCGGAAAGCAAGCGAGTCGATCTGCGCGATGCCTCTGGTGAGACTGTGACACCGGATTTCCATATTTATAAAAAAGGTGCGGAGGATTTTGGCAGTATTCATGTGACCACGATGGCGGAGGGAGCAGAGAACTTTGTCACAGACTATATCTTTGTCAATCTTCAGGGCGAGACGTATGAAAGCGGCGAAAAGCTGAGCTATGGAAAGTGGAGAGTGCGCCCGAAATATGACAGTGCGGAGTACATACCGGAAAGACCGGAGATTGTCGTGCATCTTGGACCTGATAACAGAACGGCGGATATTCGCTTTGGCTGGAAGAAGCTGGAGAGCAGCGAAAAGAGTGGGAGTATCCGTATCCGACTGAATTGGGGAGATGATTACGGAGCAAAATTTGCGTTTGGGCCCTATGGTCAAAAGCCTTATGTATTCCGCCTGAAAGCGCTGGATCATGAATCGGAGGAACTTCTTTTTGAACTGCCGGATCCGTATTTTGACCCGCTTGTTCTTTCGGGAATTCCCTATGGGCGCTATCGGCTGACGGCAGATCTCAGCGGAAAGGAAGGTTATTTTGTAGATCGTCCTGTACAGATCATTCAGATTGACCGTAAGACCCAGACAATAGAGCTTCGCTATGGAAAGACTGCATTCCCGCAGGCAGTGGAAAGGGAACTGCAGAATGAAGACGGAGATGTGAGTATCAGAATTCCGGCAAGCTCTCGCCTTGCCGGGCAGGAGGTGAAGCTCATCGCGGAAAAGGTGGAGGAAGTGCCGGAGAAGCTCAGAAAGGCAATGGCTTCTCTGCCGGAGGGCGAAGCGGTTCTGTATGAAATCCATCTCGAAAATGAGAAGCATGAGCAGGTTCCGATTCCCCGTGGAGAGCGTCTGGAGCTCAGTCTGCAGTTGAATCAGGAGCAGCAGGAGCAGGCAGAAAGACTGGCATTCTTCTATCTCTCCGGGCAGGCGAATCGCGCAGGAAGGCTCGCCGGAGAAATGGATCAGACGAAGCGCTGCTTCTGCACGACCGTGGATCACTTCAGTTATTATGCATTGCTGACGGAAAGGGAAAAGCCGAAGAGCTATGAGATCAGGCTTGAGGAGACAGACGGCGTTATGCTTAGCACCATTCCGGCAGACGAGGCGGCAGAGGGCACAGAAATTCAGGTGTTTGCGGAGATCACAGACAGCAGGAAGGAACTGCAGGAGCTTCTGCTGGATGGAAGCAAGCTGGAGGGTATGCGCTTCATTATGCCGGCGCACGCTGTAGTGCTGCGGGCGGTGCTGAAGGATAAGGAAGTCTCCGGAGATAAACTGGATGGGGAGGACGATGGATCTAAGGCGTCTTCGTCTAATGCAACCCCCTCCGATGCAAAACAGGAAGAGCTTCCGAATACAGGGGGAAAGACAAACACAGGCAAACAACCAGATGCTGTGCCGAAGGACAAGCAGGACATTCAGTCCGGGAATAAAGAAGATATAGAGACCAGAAGATCTTCGGGAGGCAGCGGAATACATTCCGCATTTCGCCGGGCAGCGCTGATGTGGACGGTTTCACGCTGGACGAAGGACAGACAGGGCTGGAAATTGAGGAAAAATGATGAAAGCAATGTCTGCGCAGAATGGAGAAAAGTGCAGGGATACTGGTATTGCTTTGATAAAGCAGGACATATGTGCACCGGCTGGCAGTACAGCGGGGAGCGCTGGTACTATCTGGAGCAGAATGGACGGATGAAAACAAACTGGAGCTTTATTAACGGAAAATGGTATTATTTTAATCCGGATGGTACGATGGCAACTGGGTGGATCAAGGACGGAGATCAGTGGTATTATCTTTCTGAAAGTGGAGATATGTTACAGGATACCTGGACGCCGGACGGCTATAGAGTCGGAGCTTTTGGAGCGTGGATGAATTAAGGGCTGTTGACCTGCCCAAGAAGTAATGAGTGATAGACAGCGGCTTTTCGAAAAAACGGAAGGCCGCTGTTTTTGTGAAAATTGGAGCGCAGTGCAGCTTTCAGATTAAAAACTATCCCAAGGAAGGATCAACCCTTCTGTAAAAAAGTGCTTCTGTAAAAACGCACAAACATCGGGCGTAAAAATAGATAAAATATAGAAAATTATGATTCGGGAACGGTTTGTATTGACAGAGCGCTGAGCAAAAATTATAATCTCCATAGATGTAATACAAGTTAATGTTTTGACGAAACCTGTAGTACAAATTTTTCCAAGAGAGGGAGAAACAAATGAAAAAAGCATTGGCAGCATTTCTGACAGCAGCAATGACCGTTACCACTCTGACCGGATGTTTGGGCAGCTCTGTGTCCGCACCGACCACGGCGGCACCGGCGGAGAGCACCGCAGCAGAGACTAGCGCAGCGGCGGAGGGCGCAGCAACGGAGGCGGCGAGCAGCGTAAACCTGGACAATATCGGGGAGCATACCTTCTCCCTTTCGACCACTGCGACTGCTGGAAGCGCACTGGCAGATGTCGCACATCATTTTGCAGACAAGGTTTCCGAGCTGTCCGGCGGAAAGATGACCGTCGATGTATTCGAGGGGTCTTCTCTGGGTTCCGAGGCGCAGAACCTTGAGGCATTGACCGCGGGGACTCTGGATATGGCTATTATTGCAGTTGAGTTCTATACGAACTCTATCCCGCAGCTTGGCGCGCTCATTCTTCCCTATGTATATGAGGACTATGATCAGGTCGAGAAGGTTCTTGAGAGCGAGGCAGGGCAGTATGCAAACCAGCAGCTTCTCGATGTGGCGAAGGTAAAGAACCTCGGCTACTATGTGATGGCGTTCCGCAATATGTACATGACAAAGCCGATCGAGACCGCAGATGATCTTGCCGGACTCAAGATCCGCGTTCCGGAGTCCACTCTGTATGTGAATACCTTCAAGATGCTCGGCGCTGCACCGACTCCGCTTGCGATGGGTGAGGTTTATACCGCAATTGATACAGGCGTCGTAGACGGCATGGAGAATACACCGGATACCTGCCTGCACAACTCCTTCTTCGAGGTGGCTCCGTACTTCAACATGACCAACCACCTGAATGCCCCGACCACCATCTCCATGTCGGACAAGGTCTTCTCCGCGCTGAATGAGGATGAGCAGCAGATCCTGATCGAGGCAGGTCTTGATACCTCCCACTTCGGTCTTGAGAGCACCAAGGCTTCCGACGAGGCAAACCGTGAGACGCTGAAGGAGAAGGGCATGACCTTTGTCGAGACCGATATCGAGTCCATGAGAGCAAAGATCGATTACACCAACTACGATTTCATGCAGTCTGAGGAAGCAAAGAAGCTGTTCGAGCTGGTTCAGGCAAATAAGTAAGAGAGCTGTACTTTGGCCGGGTGGGTGCTCGCTCACCCGGCCTTTCTGTTCGACCATGATTACACTCACCGACTTTGGAGGCAGAGATGAAGGGCTTTAAAGGTTTTCAGAATTTCACGCAGAAGGCAGTCACCTATCTCATTGTGGTGCTCTTTCTCCTGATGTTTGGCATCACCAATCTAAATGTTTTGATGCGTTACTTTTTAAATAAGCCGATCAGTTTTTCTGTTGAGATGGGGCGCTACTGCTTCGTATCGATTATCTTTCTCGGCGCCATTATTACGACGAGAGAGGACAGGCATATTCAGGTCGACTTTCTTCTTGGGATGATGTCTCCGAAGCTTCGCTTTATCGCGGAGCAGTCGGGGCGTGTCCTGATGACTCTGTTCTTCGGTCTCCTGAGCTATGAGACCTTCCGCATGACAATTGCAAACGTAGCGGTAAGATCCTCTGCGATGCAGATCCCGATGGCGGTTCCGTACGGAATCATGTTTGTGGGCAGCGTTGGAATATGCCTGGAATCACTGCTCAATGTTGTTGAGTATCAGCTGGGCATCAAGACAAAGAAACGCGGCGAAGAGGAAGCGGAGGAACTGTTGTAATGGCGATTTTACTGGTGGCTTTTTTTGCACTTTTAATGTTTGGCATTCCGGTAGCGGCAGTGATGGGAATTTCCTCCACGCTCTATCTTCTGAGCCGCGGAGCTGATCTGCTCACAATACCGCAGCGTATGTTTGCCGGAGCGGACAATTTCACACTGATGGCGATTCCGCTCTATATTTTTGCGGGAGAGATCATGAACCGCTGCGGAATCACAAGGCGTATCTTTAATTTTGCATCGGAAATCGTGGGCTTTTTGCCCGGCGGTCTGGCACTGGTGAATGTCCTCGCATCCACGATGTTTGCCGGCATCTCCGGATCGACCTCTGCAGATGTCGCCTCTTTGGGCGTCATGGAGATTGCAGGAATGGAGGAGGCCGGATATTCCAGGTCCTATTCGACGGCGATCACCTGTGCTTCTGCGACGATAGGCTCTATCATTCCGCCCTCCATCCTGATGGTGCTTTATTCCTCCATCACAGGAATTTCCTGCGGAAAGCTTTTTGTCGCAGGTATGGTTCCGGGACTCATGGTTTGCCTCTCCCAGATGGCCTTCTGCTTCTATAAGGCGAAGCGTGATCCGGTGAACTGCGACGGAAACTATCGTCCGAAGTTCAATGGAAAGCGTCTTCTCTTTGCGGCAAAGGATGCAATTCCGGCGATGATTATGCCCGGTATCATTATCGGAGGAACGCTAAGCGGCGTTTTCACGGCGACAGAGGCCGGTGCGGTTGCAGGACTCTATGGTATTCTGGTCGGTGTCTTTTATTACAGAGAATTCCGTGTTGTGGATATGTATGAAACTCTGAAATCGACAGCATTCACCGTGGGACAGAGCTCTCTCATCTTTGCGGCGACCTCGATCTTCAGCTACTGTGTTGCGATTCTGAAGCTTCCGAACAAGCTGAGCGCCTGGATTACAGGACTCACGACCAATGTTTACCTGATCCTCTTCCTGATGATACTTGCAATGATGATCATCGGCTGCTTTATGGACACAACTCCGGCTGCAATCATCATGGTGCCGATCTTTCAGCCGCTGGCGGCGGCACTGGGCTTTGATTCCATCCATTTCGGCATGGTCATGGTGTTAACCTTTATCTTCGGAGGTATTACCCCCCCTGTCGGCGCGACGCTCTTTATCGCAAGCTCGGTGGGAGATATTCCGCTCTCAAAGCTGGTTAAGGATATGTGGCCGCTGATTCTGCTCTTCTTCATCGTGATGATGCTGGTCGCTTACTTCCCGCCGCTCAGCACGACCCTTCCTGCGCTGGTTGCATAAGCTGGAAAATTCTGTTTAAATAAAGTTGTAACACCAGTTTGATGATGGAAAGGCGGCTTCAGGATGCACAAGGCTTCTCAGGTAACGGAACAGGTGATGCAATACATTAAGGAGCAGATTGCCGGCGGAGAGTGGCCGCTGGACAGCAGAATCCCCTCGGAGAATGAGCTCTGCAGGCTGCTCGGTGTGAGCAGAACGAGTGTCCGGGCGGCACTGCAGCGCTTTAATGTACTGGGCATACTTGAGAGTCAGCACGGCAGAGGGACCTTTGTCCGCTCGGACAAGGTCTATATTCCCGGACCGAAGGAGCTGCGCCTGAATGCGCTGAGTCAGACAGACGAAATGACAAAGGAAACCTTCCGGGAGTGGCGTCAGGCGAGAAACGTGATCGAGCCGGAGATCGCCTATTATGTGGCGGAGGCTGCGACACCGGAGCTTGTGCGGAAGCTGAAGCGCATCAACCGGGAGCAGGAGCAGCTCATCGGGCAGCAGGAGCTCTTTATTCAGAAGGATAAGGAGTACCATATGGCGCTGGCTGAATTTCTGGGGAATAAGCTCATTATGCAGTGCCTGGAGTCGCTTCTCAATATGCGGGAGATGCAGCTCTTTGTAAATGACAAGTTTGGATATATGGGTGGAATTTATTTTCACGCGATGATTACCGACGCGATCAGCCGGCACAATGCGGATCGCGCCAGAACTCTGATGCTGGAGCACGGCAGAGATGAGGAGCAGTCCAGCCGTATTTTTGACGGAATGGCAGAGAGAGAGACCCTGGATGCTTCTCTCCCGGCCAATGCCCTGCTCCGTGTCACAGAGAAAGAAAAGAGGCAGTAAGTATGGATTTGGTCAGTCAGAAAATGAGAACGTTGGCGCCGGAGCTGGATCCGCTGCGGATCGGAACCGGCTGGAAGGAGGAGGAGCTTGCCCTCCCCCAGATTATGATAGAGAGCACCTACGGCGACAGTCACCCGGGAAGCGGCCATCTGATCTCCCTTGTGGAGGAGGCGAAGCGCGGCGTGCAGGAGGCAGGCGGCAAGGGCGCGAAGTACTTCTGTACCGATATCTGCGACGGTGAGAGTCAGGGTACCGATGGCATCAATTACAGTCTTGCCAGTCGGGAGATGATCGCAAACATGATAGAGATTCATGAAAATGCGACGCCCTTTGACGGCGGGATCTTTATATCGAGCTGTGACAAGGGCATGCCAGGCAATCTGATCGGAATGGCGCGTGTCAATATCCCCTCCCTCATGGTGACGGGCGGAACCATGAGTGCCGGACCGGAGCTGCTCACGCTGGAGCAGCTCGGCATGTACAGCGCAAAGTTCGAGCGCGGTGAGATCGATGAGAAGAAGCTGAACTGGGCGAAGTGTAATGCCTGTCCGAGCTGTGGTGCCTGCAGCTTTATCGGTACTGCGAGCACCATGCAGATCATGGCGGAGGCGCTGGGGCTGAGCCTTCCGGGGAGCGCCCTGCTTCCGGCAACCAGCCCGGATCTGAAGGAGTATGCCCACCGCGCGGGCGTGCAGGCTGTAGCACTTGCTAAGATGGGACTAAAGCCCAGAGATATCGTGACCATGAAGAGCTTTGAGAATGCCATTCTGGTGCATGCGGCAATCTCCGGCAGCACCAATGCGCTGCTGCATATCCCGGCGATCGCACACGAGTACGGCATAGAGATTAATGGAGAGACCTTTGACCGTCTGCACCGCGGAGCAAGGTATCTGCTGGATGTGCGCCCCTCCGGAAAGTGGCCGGCAGAGTTCTTCTACTATGCGGGCGGGGTTCCTGCAATTATGGAAGAGATACGGGATGTGCTGCATCTGGATGTTATGACTGTGACGGGCAAGACACTGGGAGAGAATCTTGATGCGCTGAAACGCGAGGGCTTTTACGAGAAGTGTCAGCGCTGGCTGGACAAGGCGAATGAGAAGTATGGACTGAAGCTGGTCAGAGGGGACATCATCCGTCCGGCAGAGCGGGCGCTCGGAACAGACGGAAGCATTGCGGTTCTCTACGGAAACCTTGCGCCGGAGGGGGCGGTGATCAAGCATACGGCCTGCCCGCAGGAGATGTTTACAGCACTTTTGAAAGCGCGCCCCTTCGACAGTGAGGAGGAGTGTCTCGATGCGGTGCTGCATCACAGGGTACAGAAGGGAGATGCAGTCTTTATCCGCTATGAGGGGCCCAAGGGCAGCGGAATGCCGGAGATGTTCTACACCTCCGAGGCGATCAGCTCGGATCCTGAGCTCGGCAGAAGCATTGCCCTCATCACGGATGGACGCTTCTCGGGCGCATCGACAGGACCGGTGATCGGGCACTGCAGCCCGGAGGCGGCAGCTGGCGGCCCCATCGCGCTGGTGGAGCAGGACGATCTGATTGAGATCAATATCATGGAGCGGCGCCTGAATATTGTGGGCATCGCCGGGGAGCGGCGCAGTGCAGAGGAGATCGCTGCAGTGCTGGAAGAGAGAAGAAAGAACTGGAAGCCGCGTCCGCTGAAGTATAAGAGCGGTGTGCTGCGGATGTTCAGTGAGCACGCGGCCAGTCCCATGGAGGGCGCGTACCTGAAGTTTGATTAAATAAAACAGAACAGAGAAGTTTATGGACAGCTGTCATGCGAATCTGCATGGCAGCTGTTATTTGTTCTGTCTGTAATCCTGCACAAAAACAAAATGAAGATTTGTACAATGTTGCAAAATATTATAATTATACTTGAAACAAGTTACATAAGGGTGTATGATGCCATCAGATAGAAAAAATAAGGTGGCGGAAGCCGGAGACACAGAAAATTCAGAGAGTCGGAGGTGGCAGTATGGCAGTAGGAAAGAGAATCTATCTGAAGAGAAATTTACCTGATCCGGAGATCATAAAGCAGTTTAAGGAGATTCCTGCATCCAATACGGCGGATGTCATGGGAAGAAACTGTGCCATGAATCCGAGAATTCACCTGGTGAGCAGTCCCAAGGCACAGATGATGGTCGGACCGGCGTTTACTGTAAAGTGCCGTGCGGGCGATAACCTTGCGCTTCACGCAGCACTGAATTATTGCAGTGAAGGAGATGTGCTTGTTGTATCAAATGAGGAAGACAATACCCGCGCACTCATGGGAGAGATTATGATGGCATACCTCTACCTTCAGAAAAAAGTGGCCGGCATTGTTCTGGACGGCCCGATCAGAGATATCGACGAGATCGGCAAGTGGGATTTTCCGGTCTATGCGACCGGAACCACACCGGGCGGCCCTTACAAGGAGGGACCGGGAGAGGTCAATGTTCCGATCTCATGCGGAGGCGTGAGTGTGGAGCCGGGCGATATCATCCTGGCGGATCCGGACGGTGTGATTGTAATTCCGAGAAATGATGCGGCTGTGATCCTCGAGGATGCAAAGAAATTTAAGGCGGCAGACGAGGGCAAGCTGGAGAAGACGCGGCTCGGAACCATTAACCGCGACTGGGTTATGAAGAATCTGGAGAGCAAGGAATTTGAGATCATCGATGATCTGTATCGCGTCTGAGCTGTAGAAGCAGCAGAGGAAATGACGAGAAACTGAAACCCATTACAGAGAGACCGGCAGATGTGCCGGAGAGGGAGAGTGTATGGCCTGGAAAATTTTACTGCCGCAGGAGATTATGTCTGAGGGAAGAAAGCTTCTTGAGGATGCGGGGCATGAGCTGATCATGGGGCACGGCTTTGAGACCGAGGATGTGCTGGAGGACATGAAGAAGCATCAGCCGGATGCTATGATCGTTCGCATTACACCGATCACGAGAGAGGTCATCGAGGCAAATCCGAACCTGAAGGTGATCGTCCGTCACGGCGCTGGCTTTGATACAGTGGATCTGAAGGCCTGCCGCGATAACAATGTGCAGACCCTGTACGCGCCGGTTGCAAACAGCACCTCCGTCGCGGAGACAGCGCTGCTGTTGATGTTCGAGTGCAGCAGAAATGTGACCGTACTTCATAAGACCTGGGTGAACGATTTTTATACAGCAAAGCTGAAGGTAAGAAAGAACACGCTGAACGGAAAGACACTCGGACTTGTTGGCTGCGGAAATATCGGCAGTCGCGTCGCGACGCGGGCTCTGGCGCTGGAGATGAATGTCCTGGCTTATGATCCCTATAAGCCCGCAGCAGACTTCCCGGACGGTGTCGAGGTTGTGCGTGATCTGGATCGCATCTTCAAGGAGTGCGACTATGTTTCTCTGCATGCACCGAGCACGCCTGTCACCAAAAACATGGTGAATAAGGAGCGCCTTGCCACAATGAAGCCGACTGCGTTTCTCATCAATACTGCGAGAGGCGGGCTGGTTGTGGAGGAGGATCTCTACGAGGCCTGCAAGAACGGCGTCATTGCAGGAGCCGGGCTGGACGCAATTCGTCAGGAGCCGGTAGATCCGAAGAACCCGCTTCTCACCTTGGATAATGTCATCATGTATCCGCACATTGGCGGCAATACTGTCGAAGCTGCACACAGAGCGTCTTATTTCTCCGCGATGGGAGTTCAGGAGGTCTATGAGGGCAAGCGGCCGACCTGGCCCATCAATGATGTAGATTATGAGACCGCGAAGACCTACATGGACACCAAAAAACCGGACAAGCAGCCGGCCGGGATGTTTGATTTTTAAAGAACAAAGACAGCACTTTCGGCTGGAAGGCCATCAGAAAGTAAGGAAACGGTGCCGCCGGCTGAGAGATCAGCCGGCGGTATTTTGGCATATTAATTTATACTTGTTTCTTCAGCTGGAAGCGCTTTTCAACCGTGCGGGTATAGCTGCGAAAGACCATGCAGCTGTCCTGAATGAAGTCTCTGGCATAGGCGGGAAGCATATGGTCGCTGCGATATACGAGAGAGCATATGTTTGCAGGAATGGTTTCGGAGAGCGGAAATACCCGGAAGTCATGGCCCGCGGCATCCTCATCCCGGTGATGCTGATATAGCATGACGGGGGAGATGAGTCCGGCTCCGTCCCCGGCGCGGGCGAGCTGGTAGATCAGCTCCTGCTGATTGCATTCAAAAATATATCGAAGCTTCAGATCGCCGGGAAGCGCACTGTCCACAGTAGTTCGCAGGCGATTGCTCTGCCGCAGGGCAATGAAGGGAAGACGGGATATCTTTCGCAGATCGACCCCATTTTTTGAAAAATCTTCCAGGAGTTCCATCCAGCTGAGGGGATAGCAAGTCTTCAGCAGTGTTTCTGTGAAACCACACTGCATACGCTCTGTGGAGAGCGCAATCGCCTTCTGATTGACATTCCGTGGGATATCCACCCCGATGTACAGATCAAGCTCTCCGAGAGCCAGCTGCTCGATCATGCTTGCACTGTTACCGTCGATCAGCTCAATAGAAATGTTCTCATGATGCGGGTGGTAAAAGCGCCATATCAGCGGGAAAAAGACCTCAGCACGCAGGCGGGAGATGCCGACGCGGAGTGTAGCGCGGGCGTTTTCGCTGATATCAGAGAAAGCGGCGCGCATATTACCCTCCGTGTTCAGAAACTGTCTTCCGTAGAATACAAGCTGATCTCCCGCGACGGTGAGACGGAACACAGGTTTTCGTTCAAAAAGTGCCACGCCGTATTCGTCCTCGAGCCGCCGGATATGACTGCTCAATGCCTGCTGGCTGATGTGAAGACGTTCAGCAGCCCTGGTTACCTTCAGCTCTTCCGCGACGACCAGAAAATATTCTATGCTTTTCAGATTCATTCTGCGCTCCAATCCACAATATTTATATTGTCAGAAATAGAAAAATATACTGTTAGATTTTGTTATAAGGCGATGATAGCATAAGGCGTATAAAAAAGAAATGCAGAGTGGGAAAGGCCTTTGGAAGGAGGAGCAGGCAATGGGGATACGCCTGATGGACTGTACGCTTCGGGACGGAGCAAATGTAGTCGGAAAGGGTTTTGACGCAGAGATTACAGATATGGTACTGGATGGCCTGACAGCAGCAGGAGTTCCGATCATTGAGTTTGGAAATGCCGGAGGAATCGGTGCTTACGAGGTGGCGGGTTTTACTGCAGCGGAGACGGATGTGAGATATCTTGAGCTTGCCCGGAAGTACCTGGACCGAGGATCCATGCTCGGGATGTTCCTCAATGCAAAGCGCTATCGCGAGAAGAATGTTGCTCTTGCAAAAGAGAGCGGACTCGCATTTCTTCGCGTAGGAGCAGATGCGGGAGATGCAGGCATTGCAATCCAGACTGTGAAGGATATCAAGGCGGCGGGTCTTAAGTGTTTCTATTCGTTGATGAAGGCTTATATCTTAAGCCCTGATGAGCTTGCTGAAGAGGCAAGACGGCTTGAGGAGGCGGGGCTCGATGAGATCACAATTATGGATTCTGCCGGAACTATGATGCCGGAACAGACGGCGGAATACACGCGAAAGCTGAAACAAGCCGTGAAGATACCGGTGGCCTTTCACGGGCACAATAACCTTGGTCTTTCTGCGGCAAATGCACTGGCGGCATACCAGAACGGAGCGGATATTCTGGATTGTGGTCTGATGGGGATGGCGCGAAGCGCCGGAAATCTGGCAACGGAGCTCTGTATAGCCATGATGCAGCGCTGCGGGGAGATGCAGGAGCTGGACCTTTTTGGACTTCTGGACTTCGTTGACAGCAGATTACAGCCTGCGATGGCAAAGCACAGCTATCACAACCCTGTCACGCCGCTTGATCTGACTCTGGGCTTTTCCGGTTGCCACTCGAGCTTTGTGAAGAAGTTCAGAGAAATTGCGTCAGAAGAAAATGTGAATCTGTTCCGTCTGATTGCAGAGGTCTCGAAGCGGGACCAGAAGAGCCCCTCGGAGAAGCTGATGCGGGAGGTCGCGGAGGAGATGAGAGGGTAATACCAAAAAAGTTGCATTTTACAGGATGAAAAGAGGAAATTGCCAATGCACAGAATCATTCTTGCGGGTACATATCCCGCATACACCTTTGAAAAACTTCGGGCAGCCCTCCCTGAGCAGGAGTTTCAGCTGATTGCCGTGGATACAGCTGAGAAATACGCGGAGATGACGGACGCAGAGATTATGATACTGCGCATTTTTAAGGCGCCGCGTGAGATCATAGAAAGAAATCCGAGGCTCAAGATGATCATGCGCTGGGGCGCAGGATTCGATTCTGTGGATATTGAGGCCGCGGGGGAGAGAGGCATCCTTGTCACGAACACGCCGGGAGCCAATGCCAATGCAGTCTCAGAGCTCGCAGTGCTTCTGATGCTTGCAGTAGGACGAAAGCTTTTCTGCCATGCAAAGAGTCTGCGTGAGGGCGTGTGGAGTAAAAATACTTATCTGAACAGCTCGTTCAGTCTGTTTGGAAAGACTGTGGGCATCATCGGCGGGGGAAATATCGGACGGCAGGTAGCGGAGAAGGTTCACGCTTTTGGTGCAGAGACTGTTTATTACGATCCATTTCGTCTCTCAGAGGAGATGGAACAGCGCTTTCGGATGAAATATGTTCCGTTGGAGGAATTGCTCTGCGCGTCCGATATTATTACCCTCCATGTGCCCCTGCTTGAGACGACGCAGCACATGATAGGAGAGAAGCAGCTTGCAATGATGAAGCAGGGGACAATTGTGATTAATACTGCGCGGGGCGGACTGATTGATGACAGTGCACTGTATCGGGCGGTAGAGAGCGGAAAGCTTGCGGGGGCAGGTCTGGACGGTGTGGAGCGCGAGCCACTTATGCCGGAGGATGAACTCCTGCAGAATCCGAATATCATTGTTACACCGCATGTGGGCGGTGGAACGGCGGATATCGGAGATGTGATTGTCCCTATGCTGGTGCAGGATATTAAAGATTTTTGTGAGGGCCGCGATGTGATCCATATTGTAAATCGGAAGCAGCTTGCGTCAAAATAAAAAACTGCACAAAAATCCTCACAAAAAAATGTGCAATGATACAAAGATAATGAAAATACTTGAAACAAATTACAATAAGGCTTAATATGTAAATAGTGGTAAGTGTCAAAAGATAAATAAGAAACAAATTACAAAAGGGAGTAAATATTTAAGTGTATGGAAAGGAGTTTTTTATGAAAAAGCTTATTTCAGTGGTTCTTGCGACTGTTATGACGGCATCTCTTGCGGCCTGTGGAGGCAGCGGATCAACGGCGACCACAGCAGCATCCGAGAATACCTCTGCGGATACAAGCGCAGCAGCTGCTGGCAGTGCAGAGACCGACTGGCCGACCGGGACAGTCAATGTCACGGTGCCGTACAATGCAGGCGGAGATACCGATACCTATTGCCGCGCACTGTTTGATCGCGTCGGCAAGAAGCTGGGGCAGACCTTTGTTGTCACCAATTTGACCGGAGGCTCCGGCATGGTTGCGGCCATGGATGTTATGGGGAAGAAGCCGGATGGAAATACCATTTTGTTCTGCCACACCGGTGCAGCACTTGTACAGGAGGCTACCGGAACTGCAGAATTTTCTTATACGGATGATTTCACGAATGTAGCCACAGTTGCGCTGGATCAGACCTATGCACTCTGTGCGGTTTCTCCTACCGGTAAGTACAAGCAGTACAGCCGCGGCTGGACGGATCTGAACGGCATGATCGAGGATGCGAAGGCAAATCCGGGTGTGATCCGTTACTCCACAGTATTTGGTTCCACCACAGAGTATGTAGGAAAGCAGTTGGAGAAGCAGGCAGGAATTCAGTTTGATAATATCGACGTGGGAACCTCTACCGGAGATCGCCTCGCGGCGCTGCTTGGCGGACAGGTTGAGCTCTGTGCGAATAATTACATGAATGTGGCTGACTATATTCAGGCCGGAGATCTGATCTGCCTTGGCATTATGGCGGAGGAGAAAGTGGGCGGAATCGATTTCCCGACCTTCAAGGAGCAGGGATTTGATGTCGTCAACGCGAAGAAGTACGAGGTGAAGTTCCCGAAGGGCGTGGATCAGGCAATTGTCGATAAGCTGGCGGCAGCCTGTAAAGAAGTTACAGAGGATCCGGAGTTTGCAGAGGTGTTGAAAACCTACTATGCTGAGCCGCTGTTCCGTGATGCGGCAACGATGAATACAGAGGATCCGGCTGAAGTCGAGGAGCTGAAAAAGGGACTCGAGTAATTAAATGAGGAGTTGCCGCCCAGACTTTGGGTCGGGGCGGCATTTCTGTACTTTGGGTTAAGGAGAAGAGAGTATGACTAACAGGCGGCGTAATCTTACGACCTCAATAATATTTTTGCTCTTTGGCGCGTTCATGCTGGTTCAGGCACTGGGCGTCAAGCATAAGATTGAGAGTGATGTGGGATCCGGCTATGTTCCGGCATTTATTGCAATATGCCTCATCATCGTATCTGTAGCGAAGTTGATCCTTACTGTAACGGGGAAAAGTCCGGCAGATGAGGTAAAAGAAAAGAAGGATTCTGATTGGCTCGGTGGTGTCGTAACCATAGCTATGATGGCGCTCTATATGTTCTGTTTCGAGCCGATAGGTTTTGTGCTTTCCAGTGCGGTTTACCTGTTTGCACAGATCACCTGGTTCAGTAACAGCGAGAACAGAAAACCTATTTTGTTTGCAATTATTTCGATTATGCTGCCGATCGCAATAGATGCGCTGTTTGTTTATGCGATCAAGATGCCGCTGCCCAAGGGCGTCTTCGGATTCTGAAAGAGGAGGTACATCAATTATGTTTGCTCAAGCAATGATTAATACGTTTAACCCGATGTGCCTGTTCCTCATCTGGTTTGGTACGATGATAGGCATTATCTTTGGCTCCATACCAGGCCTCTCGGCCACTATGGCAGTGGTTCTGTTCCTGCCTCTGACTTTTGGCATGGAAGCCACACAGGGACTTGCGCTGCTGGTGGGGCTTTATATGGGAGGTATTTCCGGAGGATTGATTTCTGCGATCCTGCTTAAGATCCCGGGGACGCCCTCCTCCATTTCGACAGTTTTTGATGGCGGACCTATGGCGGAAAAAGGTGAGGCCGGAAGAGCGCTTGGCGTTGGCATACTTTATTCTTTTCTTGGTTCAGTGATCGGAATTCTGGCTCTGATGTTTATCTCCCCGCTGCTGGCGCGCGTCTGTCTTCTCTTCAGCGCTGCCGATTACTTTGCGGTTGCAGTATTTGCACTTTCTATTATTGCTTCTCTCTCCGGCAAGGATATGCTGAATGGAATGATTGCAGGATTGATTGGCATTGCGCTGTCCATGATTGGAATGGCCCCGATTGATGCGGCGGTGCGATTCACCTTTGGAAATTATCAGTTGATGTCCGGTTTTGATATCACAGTTCTGTTAATCGGCGTCTTCGCAGTGACAGATATCATCCTCTCTGGCTTTGAGAGACAGCATCTTGCCGATAAGCGACAGACAAAGAAGTATCAGCTGAGAGGATACGGACTTTCTGTCAAGGAGTTCTTTCAGCAGATTCCGAACACGATTATTTCCGCTTTAATCGGAATAGGCATTGGTATTCTGCCGGGTATCGGAGGATCCACTGCAGGTCTGATCTCATATACAGCGGTTAAAAACCGTTCTAAGTATCCGGAGAAGTTTGGAACTGGAATCATTGATGGAATTATTGCCTCAGAGTGCTCCAACAATGCAGTCATCGGAGGTTCCATGATTCCGCTGTTATGCATGGGGATCCCGGGCAATACTGTGTCTGCCATTTTTCTTGGTGGTCTTCAGGTACATGCGATCAGTCCTGGGCCGCTTATCTTCAATAAATCCGGCCAGTACGTGTATGGTATCTATCTCGCGTTGCTGATTGCGTCCGTATTCATGCTGATTTTTGAGCGGCTCGGTCTTCCTGTTTTTGTAAAGCTGCTCGATATCCCAAAGCACATTTTACTGCCCTGTATTTTTGTCATGTGCTGTGTTGGCGGATATTCTGCGAATAGTCGTGTGTTTGATGTACAGTGCATTCTTTTCTTTGGTCTGCTGGGGCTTCTGTTTAAACTGCTGAAGATACCGAGCACGCCGCTGATTATCGGCTTTATCGTGGGGAGCATGTTCGAAGAGAATCTGCGCCAGGCGCTTCAGGCAGGGCATGGAAGCTGGTCTGTGTTCCTTGGGCGTCCGATCGCCATGGCATTTTTAATCATTACTGTTATATCTTGCACTATGACAGTGCGAAAGAATATACAGGATAAGAAAAAAGCAGAAGCTGCAGGCCAGATCTTTGATACGGAAGAAGAGGAAGGCTGATTTTATCGGATCTTTCATTGGCGACCGGCCCTTTCTGGGGCTGGTCGCTGGTATATACGGAAAGAAGAGTAGAAATATGCTGATTATCAGGAATGGACGTGTAATAGATCCTCTGAATCATGTGGATGCTGTTTGTGATCTTGCAATAGAGGGAAAACAGATCGTAAGCGTTGAGAAAGCAATGCAGCCGGGGGAAAAGGATCGTGTGATTGATGCAGAGGGCTGCTATGTTTTGCCGGGTCTGATCGATCATCATGCGCACCTCGCGCCGCTCGCACGAATCGGTATTCCGTCAGAGGCGGTCTGTTTTGCTTCAGGTGTCACCACGGCGGTTGATGCAGGCAGCACGGGCTGTGCAAATTTTATTGCGCACCACGGAGCGGTTGAGCAGATGCGCCTTTCCGTGAGAGCCTATTTGAATGTGACAACCACCGGACTGGATACTCTTCCCGGCTGTCTGGAGGATGTGGATCCTGCCCACTGGGACAGAGAGGGAATACGGGAGTGCTTCCGCAGCTTTGGAGACATTCTGGCAGGATTGAAGCTCCGTACCAGTGCGCCCATCGTGGGAAAGCTGGGCTATGAGCCGCTGGAAGCCACAGTGGAGTTGGCAGAAGAGCTTGGAGTTCCTGTCATGGTGCACTGCACGAATCCTCCGGGACCGCTGAGTGAGCTTCTGAATATCCTTAGACCCGGAGATACAATCACCCATATGTACATGAACATTGGATCATCTCTTATAGATGAGAAGGAGAAGATTTTGGAGGCTGCATACCTTGCGCGAGCAAGGGGAGTATATTTTGAGGCGGCAGATGCGCGCGCGCACTTTGGACTTCCGGTCGCGCGGGCGGCGATTGCGCAGGGCTTCTATCCGGATTTTATCGCCACAGATCTGACAAGGCTCAGTATGTATCTGCGGCCAACCGCTTTTAATCTTGCCATGCAGATATCAAAATATGCGGCGCTGGGAATACCCTTTGATAAAGTGGTGGAATGCGTTACCGTGAATCCGGCAAGAGAGCTGGGCCTTTTAGACAGGGCTGGTTCCTTGACTGTTGGACATCCTGCGGATATTACGGTGTTTAGACCTGTAGATTGCGACACAGTTCACGGAGACAGGCCCTATGGAGATAAGGATCAGCAGGTATTCACAGGACATAAGCTGTATCGGCCTATGCTCACGGTAAAGAATGGAGAAATGGTGTATCGGGATATGGGGTTTTGATTTGTATAGAATTTTTTGAATCATTGCTTCGGTAACAGTTCATATTGCTTTAGCCATAGCGGAAATAATATGCTACAATAAGCCCGACGGAAGATGTCCGTCGGGCTTATTGGGCAGAATTGTCCGGAAAAAGGAGCGTGTATCGATGAGCGGTATTACATTTGATTATTCCAAGGCACTTGGGTTTATGAACGAGGGTGAGATTGAGCTGATGAAGGCAGCAGCTGAGACAGCATACGATCAGCTGGTGAATCACGTCGGCGCGGGAAATGATTTTCACGGCTGGCTGGATCTCCCGGTGAATTACGATAAAGATGAGTTCCAGCGCATCAAGGCAGCAGCGGAGCGAATTCAGAAAAATTCGGAGGTGCTGGTAGTTGCGGGCATCGGCGGCTCCTATCTGGGTGCGCGCGCCGCGATCGATTTCCTCCGCCACGGCTTTTATAACAATATTGCCGGAGGGCTCAGAAAGACACCGGAGATCTACTTTGTCGGCAACAATATGAGCGGTCAGTATATGAATGCGCTGATTGATGTGATCGGAGACAGAGATTTTTCTGTAAACGTGATCTCCAAGTCCGGAACCACGACAGAGACTGCAATCAGCTTCCGCGTCTTTAAGAAGCTTTTGGAGCAGAAGTATGGCAAAGCAGAGGCCGCAAAGAGGATATTTGCGACGACAGACAAGGCGAGAGGTGCGCTGAAGAAGCTTGCGGATCAGGAGGGCTACGAGTGCTTTGTGATTCCGGACGATATTGGCGGCCGCTTCTCTGTGCTTACGGCGGTGGGCCTTCTTCCGATTGCGGTCAGCGGCGCAGATATTGATGCGCTGATGGCAGGCGCAGCGGAGCAGAGAGAGAAGGCGCTGAATCTGGAGTATGAGCAGAATGCCTCCATGCTCTATGCGGCGGTCAGAAATATACTTCATCGCAGGGGAAAGTCTGTTGAGATTCTTGCGAACTATGAGCCGAGTCTCGCGATGATCTCCGAGTGGTGGAAGCAGCTCTATGGCGAGAGTGAGGGCAAGGACGGAAAGGGACTGCTCCCGCACTCCGTAAATCTCACCACAGACCTGCACTCCATGGGACAGTTCATACAGGATGGCTCCCGCATCATGCTGGAAACGGTGCTGAATGTGGAGAAGCCGAAGAACCAGCTTGTGATCGAGGCAGAGGCAGAGGATCTGGACGGCCTCAACTACCTCGCGGGCAGAGATATGAGCTTTGTGTGCAGAAGCGCCATGGAGGGAACCATACTCGCGCATGTCTCCGGAGGCGTTCCGGTGCTGAAGCTGAATATCCCCGCGCAGGATGAGCGCTCTCTCGGCGCGCTGTTCTATTTCTTTGAATTCGCAGTCGGCATCAGCGGCTATATGCTGGGCGTGAATCCCTTTAATCAGCCGGGTGTTGAGAGCTATAAGTCCAATATGTTTGCACTGCTTGGAAAGCCGGGCTACGAAGAGGCAAGAAAGCAGCTGCTTGGCGAGTGATCGGAGGCGCAGATGAAGATAGCAATCGGAAATGATCATGCAGCGGTGGAGCTGAAGCAGGAGATCAAAAAGCATCTGGAGGAGCGGGGCGTTGAAGTAGTTAATGTCGGCACGGACACAGCAGAGCGCTATAATTACCCGGTTGCCGGCTACAAGGTAGCGAAGCTCGTCGCAGCCGGAGAGGTGGATGGCGGCGTGCTGATCTGCGGAACCGGCATCGGGATCTCCCTTGCGGCGAATAAGGTGAAGGGCATCCGCGCCGCGGTGTGCAGCGAGCCCTACAGCGCAAAGATGGCGAAGGAGCACAACAACGCGAATATTATTGCTTTCGGCGCGCGTGTCGTAGGGATAGATCTCGCGAAGATGATTGTGGATACCTGGCTCGATGCGGAATTTCTCGGCGGTCGTCACGCGGAGAGAGTCGCGCTGATCACGGAGATTGAGGAGACCGGTGCGCTGAAGGAAGCAGAGTGAATCTTCGCGGCAATTCAGAGACAGAGTGCAGAGAGACGTTCTTTCAGGGCGTCTCTTTGCTGTATTGACAGGAGGCAAGCTTGAAGCTTTTTCATCTATCGGATCTGCATATCGGAAAGCGTGTCAATGAGTATCCCATGCTGGAGGATCAGCGCCATATTCTGAAGGAGATACTGCGCTTTGCGGAGGCAGAGCGGCCGGATGCCGTGCTGCTCTCAGGAGATCTCTATGATAAGCCTGTGCCATCCGCGGAAGCCGTGCGCTGCATGGACTGGTTTCTGTCTGAGCTGCAGGCACTTGGCGGTACCGTGCTCGCGATCAGCGGAAACCATGATTCCGCGGAGCGCATTGCCTTTGGTGCCAGACTGATGGCGGAGAGCCGGGTCTTTGTGTCGCCTGTCTACAGTGGCAGGCTGCGTCGGGTGACTCTTACGGATGCCTTCGGAGAGGTGGATTTTTATCTGCTGCCCTTTTTGAAGCCGGCAGCAGTTCGTCCCTTTTTCCCGGAGGAGAAAATAGAGAGCTACACGGAGGCGCTGCGGCTGGTGGTAGAGCGCGCATTGAGGGAAGAGAGCTCCGGGCAGCAGAGACGCCGCGTGCTGCTGGCACACCAGTTTGTGACCGGCGCAGCGCGCTCGGAGTCGGAGGAGATATCGGTCGGCGGCATGGACAATGTAGACGCAGCGGTATTTTCTGCCTTTGATTATGTGGCGCTGGGGCATATTCACAGCCCGCAGAATATCGGCTCGCCGCGGATACGCTACTGCGGGACGCCGCTGAAATATTCTTTTTCCGAGGCGGGACAGGAGAAGAGTATCACAGTGGTGGAGCTCGGTGCCCTGCCCGGAGAAGAGACTGTAGTACGGAGTGCGGCAGGAAAGACAGCGGGCGTTGTAGGCCCCGGTGAAGCCTCAGATCCACGGGGAAACAGGCGCGCGGAGCTTAAGATACGCACACTTCCGCTGGGACCGCTTCACGATATGCGGGAGCTTCGCGGAAGCTATATGGAGCTCACGGCGCGGGATTACTACAGCGGGATAAACCGGGAGGACTATATCCACGTGACTCTGACAGATGAAGAGGATATTCCGAATGCGGTGGATAAACTCAGGACGATCTATCACAATCTTATGAAGCTGGATTATGATAACTGCCGCACCCGCAGCAATCAGGAGATCAGTGCCGATGCGGAGGCAGAGCGGAAGTCGCCGCTCACGCTCTTTGCGGAGTTTTATGAGAAGCAGAACAATGCGAAACTGGATGCAGAAGAGCGCCGATTAATGGAGTCACTGATCGCATCGGTCTGGGAAGAGGAGGCAGAGCTGTGAAACCATTGAAGCTTAGGCTTTCTGCCTTCGGGCCCTATGCCGGAGTGACAGAAATTGATTTTACAGAGCTGGGAGATCATGGGCTCTATCTCATTACGGGAGATACCGGGGCAGGAAAGACAACAATTTTTGATGCGATTGTCTTTGCGCTCTATGGGGAGGCAAGCGGTGGTTTCCGGGCGTCGGATATGCTGCGCTCGAAATATGCGTCGCCGGAGACTGCGACCGAGGCAGAGCTTCTCTTTTCCTGCCGTGGAGCGGAGTACAGGGTGGTCAGGAATCCGGAGTATCTGCGTCCGGCAAAGCGCGGAGGGGGGGAGACGCTGCAGCGGGCAGATGCGTCGCTCTTTCTTCCGGATTGCTCTGTGGTGACAAAGACAAAGGATGTGACTGCCGGAATTCGGGAAATACTTGGGATAGACAGGGAGCAGTTTCTTCAGATTGCGATGATCGCGCAGGGGGATTTTCTGAAGCTTCTGCTCGCGACGACAGAGGAGAGAAAACGTATCTTTCAGCGTATCTTCCGGACAGAGCGCTTTGAACTGCTGCAGCGGAGGCTCAAGGAAAGCACTGCTGCGAGTTATGGGAGCTGCCGTGAGCTGGAGCAGAGCGAGCTGCACGACATCGGACTGCTGAAGGGCGATACGGAGGAGCGCTTTCGGGCGGCGCGGGAGCGGAAGATGCCGGTTCCGGAGATTATAGCTCTGGCAGAGCAGCAGATCGAGGCGGATCGGAGTGCCGTTGTTTTGCTGCGGCAGGAGTACAGTCAGGCAGAGGAAGCTGTGTCTCTGTTGCAGCGGAAGCTCGGCCGCGCAGAGGAGCTGAAGCTTAAGCAGGAGGCGCTGTGGGAGACCGAGTCAGCGCTGCAGGCGATTCAGACAGAAGTTCTCAAAGCGCAGGAGAAGCTGAGAGCAGCGGAGAGAGGGGCAAAGGAAGCGGAGCCCCTAAAGACGGAGCTCGGTGCGCTGGTGGCGCTGCGTCCGCGCTATGCTGAGCTTAAGGAAAAGCAGAAGCGTATATCAGAGAGGCGCGCAGAGCAGGAGCAGCTTTTGAAGGAACAGGAGCGGAGAAAAGCTGAGCTTGGAGAACTGCAGCACAGGCTCACTGCGCTGAGGGAGGAGGCAGAGCAGCTTCGTGACGCGGGCGTGCGGCTTGAGATTTTGAAGCACCGCACAGAGGAACTGGTAAAGAGGCGGCAGGAGCTGCGGACGCTGAAGGAGGGAATCGAGGCCTATGTGGAGCTCTTTCTCAGCTTTCGCAGTGCCGAGACGGAGCGACTCTCAGCGGAATCCGCGGCACAGGCAGAAAAGGAACAGTACGAGAGAATGAAGCTCGCCTTTCTGAGCGAGCAGGCGGGGATACTTGCGCAGGGGTTGAAAGAAAATATGCCCTGTCCGGTCTGCGGGGCGCTGCATCATCCACGGCCGGCAGAACTCTCGGCGGAGGCGCCCGCAGAGGCAGAGCTGCGGAGGCAGGAGCAGATATGGAAGGCAGCGGCGGATCGTGCAGAGCAGAGAGCGCGTGCCGCGAGTGCGCTGGGCGGGCGTCTTGGTGCCGAGCAGAAAGCGCTTCTCGAGAGCGCAGCGCGCTATTTTGAGGGGATCCCGTTCCGGGATCTGAAAAAGCACACGGAGCAGGAGCAGGCGGAGACGGAGCTTCAGTGCCGGGAAGCCATGCAGGAGCAGCATCTGGAGGAGCTGAGGGAAAAGCGGCGCCAGGAGCTTACGGCGCTGCTTCCGAAGGCGGAGGAGGAGAAGAACCGCCTTGACGCCGTATGTGCGGCACTTGCGGAAAAGGAGAAGGGTGGCGCGGAGGCGCTTGCGGAAGCAGAGCGCACGGCAGCCCTGTTTCTGAAAAATCTCCCCTACGCGACAGCGGCGGAGGCGGATCACCGGGAGCGGGAGCTGAGGCAGTGCATTGCGAAGACAGAGCGGGAGTACACAGAAGCGCAGCATCATTATCAGGAAAAGAAGACTGTGCAGGATCAGCGGGAGGGCTCGGTAGCAGAGCTGCGTGCGGCGGCATGCAGAGCGGAGCAGGAGCTGGAAGCAGAAAGTACAGAGGAGGAGGCGGCACAGACTTTGCCGGAGGCAGCGGCAGACGCAGAAGCATTGGAATCGGGGGAAAAGCCCGACGACAAAAATCCACCTGCAGGCCGGGCAGATCAAAGGATCACAGCATTGCAGCGGGTGCTTACAGAGCAGCGCGGACACATCGCCGCGCTGCGTGAGCAGGAGACTGCATACAGCATACGTCTCAGCAGCAACACGGAGGCGCTCGCCGGAATCCGTAGGGCAGAGAGCGCACTTGCAGAGGCGGAGCGGGAATATCGGAGATGGAAGCTGCTCTCGGACACAGCCAATGGCATGCTGAGCGGCAAGGAGAAGATCATGCTGGAGACCTACGTTCAGATGAGCTATTTTGACCGCATGATACGCAGGGCAAATGTGCGCTTCATGCGGATGTCCGGAGGGCAGTACGAGCTCAGGCGGAGTGCAGCGGCGGAGAATAACCGCTCCCAGAGCGGGCTGGAGCTCGAGGTGATCGACCATTACAACGGAAGCACGCGCAGCGTGAAGACGCTCTCCGGCGGGGAATCCTTTCAGGCCTCGCTGGCGCTGGCGCTCGGGCTCTCGGATGAGGTGCAGTCGGAGGCGGGTGGCATTCAGCTGGATTCCATGTTTATAGACGAGGGCTTCGGCTCGCTGGATGAGGATGCACTGGAGCTTTCCATACGTGCGCTCGCAGATCTCGCGGAGGGACAGCGGCTCGTCGGCATCATCTCCCACGTCAGTGAGCTGAAGGACAGGATCGAGAAGAAGCTCATCGTCACAAAAAATCGCAGCGGCGGGAGCACTGTGCGCATTGAGGCATAGCGCTTCCTATGCTATCATAATAAAGATAAATTATATTTTTCTGAGGAGAGAGATGAAAATCAGATTTGTCGCACACAGCGGCTTTTACCTGGAGCTTCCGGAGCTGAATCTCCTGTTTGATTACTACCGGGGACCGCTTCCGGAGCCGGAACCCGAAAAGCCGCTGCTTGTGTTTGTGAGCCATGCACACGCGGATCACTTTTCTCCGCGGATTTTTGCGCTCAGTCAGCGGGTGCAGCGGATTCGCTATGTGATCTCGGACGATGTGCCGCAGCGTGATGTTCCGGAGGAGCTGCGAAGCAGAGTTTCTTTTATGGGACCGCGGGAGCAGCTTTGTTTCAGACTGCCGCGCCATGAGGAGGCAGGGGAGATTATGCAGCTTCCGGTGACGCGGGAAATGCCGGTTCCAGGCGGGAAAAGCAATGAGATCTGTATTCGCAGCTTCCGGTCCACAGATGAGGGTGTCGCGTATATGGTCGATGCAGGAGGAAGGCGCATCTACCATGCCGGAGATCTGAACGACTGGCACTGGGATGAGGAGGACACTCCGTGGAATGAGGCGCAGCGCCGGGGCTATGAGACAGAGCTCTGCGCGATGGCGGAGCTCATCGGACGGGACGGACACATTCCGGATGCGGCCTTTGTCCCGCTGGATGCGCGGCTTGGAGACGGGCGCTTTTTCTGGATGGGACTGGATGAATATATGAAACAGGTGGGGGCACAGCATATTTTCCCGATGCATCTGTTTGGGGATCCCGCCGTGATTCAGAAAATGCGGGAACTTCCCTGCGCGGTGGATTATGCGGAACGCATCCTCGGCACGGGGACGGAAGGAGAGGAATTTATCATATGATGATGCTGAGAGAGGTGAGGCTTCTGGATCCTGCCTCACGCACAGATACAGTCTGCGATATTCTGATCGCGGAGGGGAAAATCATAAAGATCGGAGAGGCACTGGAGCTGGATGCCCGCATGATCGCGGAGGCCAAGGGAGAGCTCTTGCAGGTCATTGACTGCCGCGGACTCTGTGCCGCGCCGGGACTTGTGGACAGCCATGTGCACTTCCGGGATCCCGGGCAGACCTGGAAGGAGGATATTGAGACCGGCGCACGGGCGGCTGCCGCCGGAGGATATACCTCTGTCATATGCATGGCCAACACGAAGCCTGCAATTGACAGTGAGGAGACGATAGTCTCTGTCATCCGGAAGGGTAGAAAGACAGCGATCCATGTCTACGCCTGCTCCACCGTAACAAAGGGGATGGAAGGCGCGGAGCTCGTCAATATGAAGCTCATGAAGGAGTGCGGAGCAGTCGGCTTCACGGACGATGGACGTCCCATCATGGATGAAGCTCTGGTGAAGGAGGCGATGCTCACCGCGCGGCGCTTAAAGCTTCCGCTCTCCTTTCATGAAGAGGATCCGACATTTGTCACTGATCCGGGAGTGAACCGCGGCCCTGCTGCGGAGCGGCTGGGGCTCACGGGGGCAGATCGTCAGGCTGAGATCAGCATGGTGAGCCGCGACTGCCGTCTGGCGCGTGAGACAGGAGCCACAGTTGTGATTCAGCATATCAGCGCCGCGGAGAGCGTGGAGCTGGTGCGAAAGGCAAAGCGGGGAGGCGCCCGGGTCTTTGCAGAGGCGACACCGCATCATTTCACACTTACAGAGGACGCGGTGAGTCTCTATGGAAGCAATGCGAAGATGAACCCTCCGCTCCGCACAGAGGCGGATCGTCTGGCGATCATCGAGGGGCTGAAGGACGGAACCATAGAGGTGATTGCGACAGACCATGCACCGCACGCAAAGGACGAGAAGGACAGACCCTTTGCGGAGACGCCGAGCGGCATCATCGGGCTGGAGACAGCGTTTTCACTGGGGCTCATGAACCTTGTGGAGCCGGGGCATCTGACCCTGCTTCAGCTGATTGCCAGAATGAGCACGGAGCCTGCAAAGCTCTATGCGCTGGATGGCGGGGGGCTGAAGGAAGACGGCCCTGCGGATCTCATGCTCTTTGATCCGGAGCGAAGCTGGGCGTATCTGGCGCCTCAGAGCAAGTCCACAAATTCACCGTGGCTCGGCAAGTCCCTGAAGGGAAAGATTGTGCTGACCCTCTGCGGCGGCAGCGTTGCATATGAAGATACACAGGCCTTTCGGGCGAGAAAGCTCCCCGCCGGGGCGAAGATGAAGCATATCTGAGGCGGAAGAGCAGCTTCAGCATACAGACGGGATTTCCCGGCAGAATAAGCGGCCTCAGAGGACGCAGCACACAGGCGGAGTCTCCGCCGAAAAAAAGAAAGGATATTCAGCTATGATCAGCGCAAACGGCATAACGTTCCGGGTCGGAAAGAAGGCTCTTTTTGAGGACGTCAACATTCAGTTTACAGAGGGCAACTGCTACGGACTTATCGGAGCGAACGGAACCGGAAAATCCACCTTTTTGAAGATTCTTTCCGGGCAGCTGGAATCGACGAACGGCAGCATCGTCATAACGCCCGGACAGCGCCTCTCCTTTCTGGAGCAGGATCACTTCAAGTACGATGCTTTTACCGTCATCGACACGGTCATCATGGGCAATCAGCGCCTCTACGATATCATGAAGGAGAAGGAGGCCCTCTACGCGAAGGAGGACTTCACGGACGAGGATGGCATCAAGGCGGCGGAGCTCGAGACGGAGTTCGGCAACATGAACGGCTGGGACGCGGAGAGTGATGCCGCAAATCTCTTAAATGGTCTCGGCGTCGAGGCGGATCACCACTACTCCCTCATGCAGGATCTGAACGGTGCGCTGAAGGTCAAGGTGCTGCTTGCACGCGCGCTCTTCGGAAATCCGGATATTCTGCTTCTGGATGAGCCGACGAACCACTTGGATCTGGATGCCATCGGATGGCTTGAAGAATTTCTCATCAATTTTGAGAACACTGTGATCGTGGTCTCCCACGACCGCTACTTCCTGAACAAGGTATGTACCATGATTGCCGATATCGATTATGGCAAGATACAGCTGTACACCGGAAACTACGACTTCTGGTATGAGTCCAGCCAGCTCATTGTGAGACAGATGAAGGAGGCAAACCGGAAGAAGGAGGAGAAGATCAAGGAGCTGAAGGAATTTATCCAGCGCTTCGCGGCAAATGCCTCCAAGTCAAAGCAGGCGACCAGCCGTAAGCGTGCGCTGGAGAAGATAGAGCTCGACGAGATGCGTCCCTCCAGCAGAAAGTATCCCTTCATTGACTTCCGCCCGGCGCGGGAGATCGGGAACGAGGTTCTCACGGTGGAGAATCTCACCAAGACCGTTGAGGGGGTGAAGGTTCTGGATCACATTAGCTTCACGCTGAACCGCACGGACAAGGTGGCACTGGTCGGACCGAATGAGCGCGCAAAAAATGTGCTGTTCAGGATCCTTGCGGGAGAGCTGGAGCCGGATGAGGGAAGCTACAAGTGGGGCATTACCACTACCCAGTCCTATTTTCCGAAGGATAATACAAAGATCTTTGCGGGAGATGAGACCATCGTCGAGTGGCTGACCCAGTTCTCTGAGATCAAAGACGCAACCTATGTGCGCGGCTTTCTGGGCCGCATGCTTTTCGCGGGTGATGATGGCGTGAAGAAGGTGAATGTCCTGTCGGGAGGAGAGAAGGTGCGCGTGATGCTCTCAAAGCTTATGATCAGCGCGGCCAATGTCCTTATGCTGGATGAGCCGACGGACCACCTGGACATGGAGTCCATCACAGCGCTGAACACCGGTCTTATGAAGTTCCCGGGCGTACTCATCTTCTCCTCGCGTGACCACCAGATTGTTGAGACGACGGCCAACCGCATCATGGAAATCGTGAACGGAAAGCTCATCGATAAGATTACAACCTACGACGCCTATCTGGAGAGCGATGAGATGGCCCGTAAGCGCTTCACCTACACAGTGAGCGATTCTGACGAGTCGGACGACTGAGCCATGGTCGAGGGATTGCGACGCATCCGGCCGCCCCGAAAGGAAGGATATGATAAAAAAATTTGTTTCATGGAATGTGAACGGACTGCGTGCATGCGCAGGCAAGAATTTTCTCGATGTGTTTCATGAGCTGGATGCAGACATCTTCTGCATTCAGGAGTCAAAGCTCCAGGAGGGGCAGATCGAGCTGGATTTCCCGGGTTACTATGACTACTGGAACTACGCGGAGAAAAAGGGCTACTCCGGAGTCGCCATGTGGACGAAGGAAAAGCCTCTCTCCGTGAGCTACGGGATCGGGGTGGAGGAGCACGATCACGAAGGGCGTGTGATCACGGCAGAATTTGAAGACTACTATGTTCTGACCTGCTATACGCCGAACTCCCAGAATGAGCTGAAGCGTCTTGACTACAGAATGCGCTGGGAGGAGGATTTTCTGCGTTATATCCATAAGCTCGCGGAGCGGAAGCCCCTCATCTACTGCGGAGATCTGAATGTCGCGCATCAGGAGATCGATTTGAAAAATCCTGCCACCAATCATAAAAATGCGGGATTTACAGACGAGGAGAGAGAGAAAATGAGCAAAGTGCTCTCCTCTGGTTTTACAGACAGCTTCCGCTATCTCTATCCGGACAGGACAGAGGCCTACTCCTGGTGGTCCTATCGGATGAAGGCGAGGGAGCGGAACGTAGGCTGGCGCATCGACTACTTCATCGTGTCGGATGTGCTGCGGGACAGAATACGGGATTCCGTGATTCATGCGGAGATTCCGGGAAGTGACCACTGCCCGGTGGAGCTTCAGATTGAGCTCTGAGCAGAGCGCGGAGCCGGACAACAGATACTGCGCCCATGCGGCAGGGAGAAGAGGGATGGCAGTTTGGAGGACAGAACAATGAGCGACAGCACGGTACAGCCAGACAGTCAGACAGATTCAGCTGCTGACGGAAGAAGTATCTTTCCCATGGGACTTACTGTTACAGACCGGGGCATTCATCTGAGTCTTGTATCTGCCGGAGATCATCCGGCGCTGCTTCTCTACAGGAGAAATGAGGCGGCGCCGCTTATAAAAATCCCGTTTTCCGGGGCAGAGCGTCAGGGTTTGGTCTGGAGTATGTTCCTCTCCTTTTCAGAGCTTTTTGCAATCGGTTTTACGGAGGAGACGCTGCAGAGCGCCGAGTATCATTTTGCGGATGATCGGGGGAGCTTTCCAGATCCCTTTGGTCTTGCCTTCAGCGGACGCGACAGCTGGGGCAGGGAGGAGCAGTACGGGGCGGTGCTCCGGAGCCCGGTCTTTCTGAAGCCCTTTGACTGGGGAGAGGACAGGAGGCCGGGGCTTCCGTTTTCGGACAGCGTCATTTACCGCCTTCATGTGCGCGGCTTTACGAAATCTGCTACAAGCGGAGTGGTGCAGCGCGGAAGCTTTTACGGTGTAATTGAGAAGATTCCCTATCTGAAGGCACTCGGTATCACGACTGTCGAGCTACTGCCCTGTCAGGAATTTGAGGAGCTCATGCCGCGGGAGGCGGGGCAGCAGGGCTTTCCCTCCGCATCAGATGCTGCATCGGCGGGAAAGACAGGCGGACGGCTGAACTACTGGGGCTACACAAAGGCATATCATTTTGCACCGAAGGCGAGCTACTGCCGGAGAAAGGACAGAGATCCGGCGGGCGAGTTCCGGCTTCTGGTGCGGGAGCTGCATCGCGCCGGGATGGAGCTCATACCGGAGTTCTATTTTGACGGGAGTGAGGATATCGCCTATGTGCTCGCGGTGCTGCGCTACTATGCGCGCTTCTTTCATGTGGACGGTGTGAGGCTGAGCGGACACGTGGACACGGAGGCTGTCGCCCGGGATCCATATCTTGCGGATATCAAGCTGATTGCAGATGGCTGGAGCCCGCCGAAGCCAGGGGAACGTTATCCATTTTTCGGGATGAGGAATGGGGAGCTGCAGCCGGAGGCTGTAGGGCAGCATGCAGGCGCAATGGCGCGCAGAGACTGCGGCGGAGGCCGACGGCTCGGAAGCTGTAACGACGGATTCCTGCGGGATATACGGCGCTATCTGAAGGGAGACGAGGGCCTCCTTCAAGCACTTATCTATCACACGAAGAATAATCCCCGCCATGCTGCTGTCATCAACTACCTCGCGGGAACCAATGGCTTCACGCTGATGGATGCGGTGAGCTACGATGTGAAGCACAACGAAAAAAACGGCGAGGACAATCGGGACGGTACGGACGAGAACTTCAGCTGGAACTGCGGCGCGGAGGGACCGACAAGAAGGAAAAAGGTTCTGGAGCTCCGGCATCGGCAGCTGAAAAATGCTTTTCTGCTTCTGTTTTTAAGCCAGGGGACACCGCTCATTCTCGCGGGAGATGAGTTTGGAAACAGTCAGAGCGGCAATAACAATGCCTACTGCCAGGACAACGCACTCTCATGGCTCGACTGGAAGCAGCAGAAAAAGGAGGCAGCTCTCCTACGTTTTGTCAGAGACTGTATCGCTTTCCGGAGACGTCACCCGGCCTTTCATATGGAGGAGGAGCCGCGGCTTCTGGATCCGGACGGCTGCGGCATTCCGGATGTGTCCTATCACGGGACGCGGGCATGGCAGCCGGAATTTGAGCCGTGGAGGCGGCAGCTCGGCGTACTCTACAGCGGGCACTACGCACAAACCACAGAGGGGACAGCGGACGCGAGCTTCTATCTGCTCTGTAATATGCACTGGGAGCCGCATGAATTTGCGCTGCCGCACCCGGAGCGCGGCATGGCCTGGCACCTGCTGGTGAGTACAGCAGAAGAGGGCTTTGGCAGAGAGGAGGAGGCGCGCTGTCTTGCGGATCAGCAGCTCTATGTGATGCCGGAGCGGAGCATCGCACTGATGATCGCGCGTCCGGATCCGAATCATAGTGAGAGCAGAAGCAGAAAAAAGTGTTATACTGGAGCAATGAACAGGAAAAAGGAGAGTTGATTTCAATGGACAAAATCATTCTGACTGGAGACCGGCCGACAGGAAAGCTGCATATGGGGCATTATGTAGGTTCTCTGAGAAGAAGAGTCACCCTGCAGAACTCAGGGGAGTATAAGCGCACCATGATTATGATTGCGGACGCGCAGGCGCTCACGGACAATTTTGACAACCCGGAGAAGATACGCCAGAATATCATAGAAGTGGCACTGGACTACCTGAGTGTCGGGCTGGATCCTGCGAAGTCCATACTCTTCATTCAGTCCCAGATTCCGGAGCTCACGGAGCTTACCTTCTACTATTCGGATCTCGTATCTGTGGCGCGTCTTCAGAGAAACCCCACGGTAAAGAATGAGATTAAGATCCGGAACTTTGAGGCGGATATTCCGGTGGGCTTCTTCACCTATCCGATCAGCCAGGCGGCAGATATCACTGCCTTTAAGGCTACAACTGTGCCGGTCGGAGAGGATCAGCTGCCCATGATCGAGCAGACGAGAGAGATCGTCCGCCGCTTTAATGCCATCTATGCACCGGTGCTTGTGGAGCCGGAGGCGATGATTCCGAAGGAGGATGCGTGCCGCAGGCTTCCGGGAACGGACGGCAAGGCAAAGATGTCGAAGTCGCTCGGAAACTGCATCTACTTATCCGACAGTGCAGATGAAGTCACCGCAAAGATCAAGACCATGTACACGGATCCGGAGCATTTGAAGGTCTCTGATCCGGGACATCTTGAGGGGAATACGGTCTTTACCTACCTTGATGCTTTTTGCCGAGACGAGCACTTTGCGCGCTACTGGCCGGAGTATGCAAATCTTCAGGAGCTGAAGGATCACTACACCCGCGGGGGCCTCGGAGACATGAAGGTGAAGAAGTTCCTGACCAGTGTGATTCAGGAGGAGCTCGAGCCAATTCGTGCGCGCCGCGCGGAGTACGAGAAGGATATTCCGGAGGTCTACAATATCCTGAAGAGGGGAAGCGAGGCAGCGCGGGAGATTGCGGCCCAGACCCTGCACGAGGTGAAGGACGCCATGCAGATCAACTATTTTGACGATGTGGAGCTGATTCGCTCCCAGGCGGAGAAATTCGCACACAGGGCATAACGCATATGAAGGTTCAGCTGATACTGTGCAGCTATAACGGAGCGCGCTATCTGATGGCGCAGCTCGATTCCATACTTAAGCAGACGGAAACACGTTTTCGTCTGCTTATTTCGGATGATTGTTCGACAGACGGAACGGCAGAGCTCGCTGCGGGCTATGTAGAGCGCTTCCCGGAGCGGGTGGAGCTCTGGCGGCGCACCGAAGCGTCCGGGGGAGCTGCCCGGCACTTTCTGTCGGTGCTGAAGGCATACGGTGAGAAGTGCTGCGCGGGTAATGCGGACATGGGGGCTGATGGATCGGGGGCGTCCGGGGCGGCGGCTCCGGACGGGGAGGAGACGGAGCCTGCGGCATTGCGCGGCGCGGCAGATTATATCATGTTCGCGGATCAGGACGACGACTGGCATCCCGACAAGATAGAGCGGACGCTTCAGACCATGCAGCATGCGGAGGCGCAGTATGGACGCAGCACGCCGCTGCTGGTTCACTGTGATATGCGCGTCACGGACGCGGCGGGAGCGGAGCTCGCCTCCTCCTATGTGCGCTATCAGGGGATGAGCCCGGAGCGAAACAGACTGAATCAGCTTCTGGTTCAGAACAATGTGACCGGTGGGGCGCTGATGATGAACCGGGCGCTGGCGGAGCTTCTCTGGAGACATCCGCTGCCGGAGTGCGCGGTCATGCACGATCACTGGATTGCGCTGGTGGCCGCTGCTTTTGGGAAAATCGTTTTTCTTGACGCAGCACTGTATGACTACCGGCAGCACGGGGAGAATGTGCTCGGCGCGGCAAAGGGAAGCCGGGTGCGGGAGATCCTTGACCGGCTGGGACTCTTTCGGAAGGATGGCAGGACGCGCGCGGAGATGAATCTCCGCTCACAGGCCGCCTATGCCGCACTCTTTTCACAGGCGGCGGAGCTGTTCCGGCAGTACGGGAAGGAGATGCCGGCAGCAGAGCGCAGGACGCTGCGGGAGTTTTTGTCTCTAAGGCATAAGAGCCGGGCTGGGAAAATATACGGAATACTCCGCTGCGGTTTCACCTTCAACAGATTTCACCGCACGGTGGGGGAGTGCCTGTTCCTATGATACAAGCATCAGATGGAAGCTTAAAGCAGAAAGTTGTGCACGGCCTGTTCTGGAAGCTCCTGGAGCTCACCGGGGCGCAGGGCGTGCAGTTTGTCGTGGCACTGCTGCTCGCGCGGCTCATGTCTCCCCGTGAGTACGGAACCATAGGCCTCATCATGATTTTCATCACCATTGCAAATGTCTTTGTGCAGTCAGGTTTTGCCACGGCGCTCATTCAGGCTCCGGAGGTGCGGGAGGAGGACTATTCCTCTGTGTTTCGCATCAGCATCCTGATCTCCATTCCGGTGTATCTGCTTCTGTGGTTCGGGGCCCCGCTCGTGGCGGCGTATTATGAGACGGAGGTACTCACAGCGCTGCTTCGTGTAATGGGAGTGGTGCTCTTTCCCGGTGCGGTGATTTCGATTCAGAGTGCCTATGTCGCGCGGAATCTGAATTTTCGCAGGCTCTTTGAGGCGACAATGTTTGCGGTGCTGCTCTCCGGAGCTGTGTCAGTCGCCATGGCCTTTTTTCACTATGGAGTCTGGGCGATGGCTGCGCAGCAGCTGGTGTACTGCTTTGGGCTGATGCTGGGACTTTTCGTCGCAGTGCCGTGGCGTCCACGCGGCGGCTTTGACGCCTCGCGGGTCAGGCTGCTCTTTCACTTTGGCTGGAAGATCCTGCTCTCAGGACTCATCGACACCATTTGGAACAATGCCTACGGTCTTATCATAGGGAAGCGTTACTCACAGGCGGATCTTGGCGGTTACAACCGCGGAGAGCAGTTCCCAAAGCTCATCGCGTCCAATCTTGCGGCGGCGATTCAGTCCGTGCTGCTGCCGGCCTACGCGAAACATCAGGGTGAGCCGGGGATGCTGAAGCAGATGATGAAGCGCAGCATGCGCCTCTCCTCCCTTGTGATATTCCCGATGATGGCGGGGCTTGCGGGCTGCGCAGAGCCTCTGGTCCGGGTGCTGCTCACGGAGAAATGGCTCTTCTGTGTGCCTTATCTGCGGGTGATGTGTCTCTGCTACGCCTTCTGGCCGGTGCATGTGACCAATCTGCAGATGGTGACGGCGCTCGGCAGGAGCGATCTCTTTTTGAAGCTGGAGCTCCTGAAGAAGCTGCTGGGCACGGTGATACTGGTCTTAAGTCTCCGCTACGGCATTGTGGCGATGCTGCTTTTGAAGGCGCTGGACGAATTCCTCTGCACCTTTCTGAATGCGTGGCCGCTGCGAAGGCTCATCGGCTATGGAGCGGGCGAGCAGTATCTCGATATGCTGCCCTCCGCGGCGAGTGCGCTGCTCATGGGAGCGGCTGTTCTTAAGCTGTCACAGGTCACAGAGTCCGCCGGATTCGCACTGCTCATACAGATTGCGGCGGGTGTCCTGATCTATGTACTGTTCTCTCTCATCCTGAATCGGGAGAGCGTGCGGTATCTTTGGAAAATTCTGAGAGGAAGGAGGGGAGCGCGTGGAGAAGGCTGAAAAGCAGAGAGACAGAGAGACACAGGTTCAGACAGTGAGCAGAGAGGCACAGGCGGAAGAAACGCGTCCGCTGGTCAGCATCTGTGCAGTGGCCTATAATCATGCGCCCTATATTCGCGAGGCGATGGAACACTTCCTTTCGCAGCAGAGGAGCTTCGGCATTGAGATCCTGCTGCACGACGATGCCTCCACAGACGGGACGGCCGACATCATCCGCGAATATCAGAAGCGCTGCCCGGGGCTGATCTTTCCAATTTTGCAGACGGAGAATCAGTACTCACAGGGGATCACCAATATTTCCGGTGCGTTTAATTTCCCGCGGGCGCGGGGAAAGTACATCGCGCTGATGGACTGTGATGATTACTGGCAGAGCGATGAGAAGCTGAAGCTTCAGCTGGAGTACATGGAGGCGCATCCGGACTGTCAGCTCTGTGTGCACGCCGCGGAGGTGGTGAATGAGAACGGGGAGCTTGTGAATCGCGCGCTGATGCGTCCCTACCGCGGGGATCGCGATCTGAGTCCGGCAGAGCTTGTGGACAAGGCGGGGAGCTTTCCCTTTGGCTCCATGCTGCTGCGCGCGGAGCTGGTGCAAAAGCTTCCGGACTGGTATGTAAACTGTCCGGTGGGAGACAGACCGCTGGAGCTTATGGCGGCGGCGCGGGGCTACTGCCACTATATTGACCGGCCGCTCAGCATTTACCGCTTCAACGGTGCAGGCTCATGGACGAAGAGCATGAAGAGTGGGGATTTTAAGAAAAAGCAGGATCGCTACGCGCGGGAAATGCGGGAGATGTACGAGGGCTTCGACAGGAGCACGGAGGGGCGTTATCACAGCGAGGCAGTCTCCGCCTCGCATCGGGTCTACTTTCTGACGCGGGTGAATTTGAGGGAGTTTCAGGGGATCTTTGATCCCCGCTACCGGCGCTACTATCGGGAGCTTCCGTTCCGTGAGCGCTTTTTCATCAGCCTTGAGTACCGTCTGCCGGGGCTGTACCATGCGCTGCGAGGAGCGTATCTGAAGCTCTCGCGCGCCGGGAGCAGGGATTAATTCAGAGAGCAGAGCGCGTTTTGCAGGGGAGCGGTTCTGCTTAAGGCACAGAGGCAGCGGCTGTGACTTAGGAGACAGAAGGGCGTCCGTCCTCGTGCAGTACAGAGAGGAGCTGAGAGAGCGTCTTTGCCGGAAGCTGTCCGGGTGCGGAGCTCTCGACGGCAGCTGCAAAGCTCATACAGGAGCCGAAGAGCTCACCGGAGATGCGGGACAGAACGCCGAGCTCTCCCATGCTCATGGTCACGAGCGGGAGCTCCGGGTGCAGACGGTGCACCTCCTCCGTCGCTGCGAGAAGAGTCAGCACGTCAGCGGCACTCTGCGGCATCACAGCGAGCTTGGCGATATCCGCGCCGCAGCGCTGCATGGCGAGAAGACGCTCTGTGAGTACTGCCTGTTCGGGGGTCTTCTGAAAATCGTGACTTGAGGCGATGACATGGACACCGGCGGCGTGGATGCGGCGGATATTCTCCTGGACGCAGTCCGCACCGCAGGAGAGCTCCACATCGACGAGATCCACAGCGCCGCTCTCTGCGGCAGCCTGATTCAGTATCATATAGCGGGAGGGGGGAAGCAGAGCTTCCCCTCCTTCTTTTTGGCTGCGCAGCGTAAAGAGGAGCGGGGTGTCTCCGAGAAGTCCGCGGAGTGCCTTTGCACAGCGGGACAGCTCTGCGGCAAGGGCATGGTCCGGCGTGTCAGCGGCATGAACCGCGTCCATAAAATCCGCGCGCCACTCTACAAGATCGAAGGGATGGGAGGAGAGTGCGGACGCCTTTTGCAGCAGGGCCTCCTGATTTCCGGCACAGAGCGGAACGATGATTTTGGGCTTTCCTTCGCCGAGGGTGAGCCCCCGAAGTGTGAGAGAGTTCATGTCTTTCCTCCTGTTTTCTGTATCTTATAGCAGCAGACAGATCAGCGGTATGGTTGCAATGGAGAGAATATTTGATACAAAGCTTGCCTTCGCAGCAAAGCGGAGATCGCTGTGGTAGCTCTCTGCCAGTACAGTCATAACCCCTGGAGTCGGCATAGCAGCAGTCAGGATCACAACCTGAAAGATCAGGGGATTGAGCTCTGGAATGAGCCGCAAAAGCAAAAGAGTTGCAATGGGATGCAGGAGAAGGCGTGAAATAGCACAGCTGTATGCATCCCTGTCGGTCAGCAATGCGCGTCCGCTGTTCCCGGCGAGCGCCATTCCGGTGATAAACATGGAGAGCGGAGTGGTGATATTTGAGAGCTGTGTGAGCGCGGAGCCAGTGAAAGAGGGCAGCGGGATGCGTCCGAGATAAAAGATAAGACTCAGCAGAACAGCGAGATTAATCTCGCTGAGCAGAGTTTTTTTCAGATCTATACCCTGATTTTCAGCTGTGCTGTCCCGGGATATGATGACGACTCCTATGGTGTACAGGGTAAGGTTGAAGGCGATATTATAGACAACTGCGAGCGCCAGTCCGTCGGAGCCAAGCAGTGCGAGGATGATGGGAAATCCCATGAAGCCGTTGTTTGAAAATGCAACGCCAAAGGCCCAGAGGCCGCGATGATTTTCCTGAACGTGAATGAATTCTGCAATTTTATAAAAAAGGAGCAGCATTCCGCCGTAGAGCGGAAAGCCGATCAGAAGGATCGCTATGCTGTCGGAGAGAAAGCCGGGATCGTATTGTTTTGTGGCGAGCGAGATGAAGATAGTTGCGGGAAGCGTGATCCGCATGAGCAGGGCAGAAAGCACCGGAGAGGCATGATCCGGAATCATATGGAGACGCATTGCCGCGTAGCCGGCGGCAATCAGAAGAAATAAGCTGATAAGATTTGCAAATACAAAGAAAAAATCAAGGTTCATGCGGCTCCCCCTCTGTTGTTAAAAAGTACCTTAGCGTTTTGCAGGAGGAATTTCAAGTACATTTTTCGCTTTTGTAATACGCGCTGGACTTAAATCAGAAATCGTTGTATCCTTTTCGGTGGAACTGGCGGGCTTTGTCATCACAGGGGGTTTTATGGGCGAACAGTTTGAAAAAAAGAGAGATGCGATTTATGATGCGAGAGAGTTGGGCAGGCCGAAGATGTTTCTTTTGGGTCTTCAGCATATGTTCGCAATGTTTGGCGCGACAGTGCTGGTGCCGATACTCGTGAACAGCTATTTTCAGGGGGAGGGGCTGTCTGTGCAGGTTACGCTGTTTATGGCGGGCCTAGGGACACTGTTCTTCCACTTCTGTTCCAAATTTAAGGTTCCGGCCTTTCTGGGTTCCTCTTTTGCTTTCCTCGGCGGTTTTGCGACCATCGCGGAGCTGAATACCGGAATTTATGCCAATATGAGCTACGGAGAGAAGCTTCCCTATGCCTGTGGCGGTATTGTGGTCGCGGGTCTTCTGTACCTCGTGCTGGCAGTGGTTATCCGTCTGGTCGGCGTGAAGCGGGTTATGCGCTATCTGCCGCCGGTTGTCACAGGGCCGATCATCATCTGTATCGGGCTGTCGCTTGCGGGTTCTGCCATTAATAATGCGCGGACAAACTGGTTTCTTGCGCTGATTGCCCTCTCGACCATCGTTATTTTCAATGTCTGGGGAAAGGGAATATTTAAGATTATTCCGATACTCATGGGTGTTGTCATCTCCTATGCAGCGGCGCTTGTCATGCAGTTTACAGGACTCACAAACCCGGACGGCTCTGCAGTCATTGATTTCAGCAGTGTTGTCGCCACCAGCTGGGCGGGACTTCCCCCTTTTCAGCTCTGTAAGTTCGATATCACAGCGATACTCGTCATGGCGCCGATTGCAATCGCAACCATGATGGAGCACATCGGGGATATCTCGGCGATCTCCGCGACTGTGGGAGAAAACTTTCTGGAGAACCCGGGTCTGCACCGCACCATTGTCGGCGACGGACTCGCGACAGCGCTCTCCGCAACCTTCGGCGGCCCCGCGAATACGACCTATGGAGAGAATACCGGCGTGCTGGAGCTCTCGCATGTCTACGATCCGCGTGTCATTCGCATTGCGGCCTGCTATGCGATCCTGCTCTCCTTTGTGCCGAAGTTTGCAAGCATCATCTCCTCTCTGCCGTCTGCGATCATCGGCGGCATCAGCTTCATTCTCTATGGGATGATCTCTGCGATCGGAGTGAGAAATGTTGTCGAGAACCGTGTGGACTTTGCAAACAGCAGAAACCTGATTATTGCAGCTGTGATTCTGGTCTCTGGCCTCGGCTTCTCCTCCGGTGTGACCTTCACTGTGGGCGGAACGCCGATTACGCTGACGAGCCTCGCTATTGCATCTATCACAGGCATACTTCTGAACGCGATTCTTCCGGGCAATGATTACCACTTCGGCGTCAATGCGCGCGGAGATGCGATGCGTGGTGTATCTTTGAAGCGCTGATGTGCTTTCGAAGCAAAGCGTGCCCGTGCGTCTTAGCACAGCTGAGTTTCGTCATGCGTGCAGATATTATTTTCCGGACGGGCGTGAAGCTCAGCTTCTCATAAAGTGAAAAAAGAGTGAATTTATGCGGAGTTCCGGTTGCGCGTATTGCGGCGGAGGAAGTGCCTGTGTTAGAATAAGCACAGGCGCTCGGAGGAGCGCCGCAGTAAGCAGATGAATGATCTGATTCGTTCAGATGAAAGGAGACTGTTATGGCAGAAGAAAAGAAGGCTCTTGTGACCAAGGATATGCTGGTCGGAGAGATTATCAGTAAGTATCCGGATGCGGCATTTGCTCTGATGCAGTGCGGCATGGGCTGCATCAGCTGCCCGGCATCACAGGCGGAGTCCCTCTCCGATGCGAGCATGGTTCACGGCATGAACGCAGATGAGGTTGTGGATTACGTCAATGAGTATCTTGCGTTTCAGGCAGAGAATGCCGGTGCAGAAGCTGCAAAGTGAGATATCAAGAAGGCAATACGGAATAATAAATCATTGGATACCGTCAGTTGAGCAATCAGCTGGCGGTATTCTTTGGTTTGCCGTCGTCTGAAAGAAGTCATGAAATTTCAATGGTATCGGCAAATGAAGCTACAACTCCTCCAGATGGGTTCTTAGCTCATCGATGAGTTCCGTACAGTTGTAAAAATGAAGCCTTGGAAAGGCGCGGAGCAGTCGGCCGGAGCCCCAGTGCTTTGAGGAGAGCCGTCTGCGGAGCTGCTCTGCACGGCTTCTGTAGGCGGAGAGCTTTTGCTCCAGCTCCTCCACGCTGTCCCGCAGCTCCGCAGAGGCGAGCGCCGCCTGAAGCTGCTGCTCCTCCAGACGCTGCTGTGTGTGCAGGGTCTGTCTGCCGATGATCTCGCTCATATTGTCGCTGAAGCCGCGAAGCCTTCTGCGAAAGCCTTCCAGCTCCCGGAGCTCACGGTTCAGCCTGCGCACGGTGCTCACTGTCAGGACGAGATCCACCCCATAGATGAGATAGAGCAGGGCGAGGAGCGGCCAGCCGATGCGCTGCGGCAGCAGGACGGAGACGCCGAGCTGTACTGCCGGATGGACAATGCGCACCACAAAGACGGTCGCGAGTCCCCAGAGGAGGCTGAACTTCAGACAGATATAGCCGCGAAGGTTGAAGGGCTGATCGCTGTAGTCCCACCAGCGCGCGTGAAAGAGGAGCTCAAGCACCCACCCTGCGAGGAATTCCACTGAGGAGGCGAGCAGCATACCGCCGAAAAACACAATGGCTGCGTGGAGTCGTGTGCTGTCTGTGTGTGTCAGACGGACAATGGCGAGGAGGACAGCACAGAGCCCGAACCCGTAGATCGGGCACACAGGTCCGTTCAGAAAGCCGCGGTTCACGATATTTCCCCGGGTCACAGCGTGATAGGCAACCTCTGTGACCCATCCGAGGAAGGAGTAGATGCAGAAATACCACAGCAGTATATACAGATTCATGCGATTCCCTCCCGGTCAGGCTTCAGATAGACAGTGAGCATCATGGTAGTGAAACTTGCCAGTCCGCCGAGGACATTGGAAACGGGCTCGGCCATGTAGACTCCGGCGCTTCCCAGCCCGCCGACGTAGGGGAGGAGCAGGGAGAGCGGGAGCACCAGCACGATCTTGCGGAACAGTGAGAAGAAGATCGCGCGGTACTTCATATTGAGAGACTTGAAGACAGATTGCGCACCGAACTGGAAGACCTGAAAGATAAAAGCAAAAAAGTAGATGTGCAGGGCGGGGATCGCCGCCTGAATGAGCTTCCAGTCCGGACTGAAGAGTCGGATAAAGGAGGCGGGAAAGCGAAGTACCAGCACCCAGACAACCAAAGTGTAGCCGAGTCCCCAGATTGTAATGAGACGTATGGCCTCCTTCAGCCTCCGATCCCGGCGCGCACCGTAGTTATAGCTCATCACCGGCCCCGCGCCGTTTGCAACAGCAAACAGCGGAACCTCAAGCATCTGCCGCACCGAGGATATGATGGCGTAGACGGATACCTGAATATCGCCGCCAAAGCGGGACAGCATGTGATTACAGGCAACTGCTACGAGACTGTTGGTAAACAGCATGATGAAATTTGCAGTTCCAAGAGCGGTGATCTCCCGGATGAGTGCAGGGCGGAGCTCGGAGGGTCTGAGCAGCCTAAGCTTCAGCTCTGCCGTGTCCGAGCGGAGAAAGAAAAGCGCAACGCACATGGAGAGCAGCTGGGAGAGGACAGTCGCCGTGGCTGCGCCCCGTATGCCAAGATGCAGTCCAAAGATAAAGAGCGGATCCAGAAGAATATTGGCGAGTGCACCTGTGAGCACGGTGAGCATTCCGGTGAGGGCAAAGCCCTGTGCATTGATGTAAGGGTTCAGCCCCGTAGAGAGCATAAAGGGAATCGTGCCGAGCAGATAGATCCTTAAGTAGCTTTCTGCATAGGGGAGACTCTGCTGCGACGCGCCGAAGGCGAGAAGCAGGGGACGCGAAAAGAGCTCCCCCAGCGCGGTCAGCAGGATGCCGAGCAGGAGCAGCATGAAAAAGGAGCTGTTCATAATAAGCTCTGCCTGTTTGTACTTGTGTCTGCCCCGTTCCATTGCGCAGAGCGGCGCTCCGCCGAAACCGTAAAGATTTGCGAAGGCGGTGATCAGAATTACGGCAGGAAAGCATAGGCCGATGCCGCTCAGAGCGAGTGTGCCCACGCCCTCAATGCGGCCGATATAGATTCTGTCCACAATGCTGTAGAGCAGACTCAGTATCTGTGCGACCAGCATGGGCAGGGATGCCTTCAGCACATTGTCGCGGGTGCGCCCGTTCTCAAAGTCGATTTGCTTCATAGGTAAACTTTCCGGACAAAAGGGGATGAGGCGTCCTGTGGGAACAGGACGCCTCGATAAAGGGTGGGTATGAGAGTTAAAGATTGCTCTTTAACTACTGGTATCATACGCTGCCTAGCTTAAATTAAGCTGAAAAATCGAGGATAATCTTTTTTACTGTACTGCGACAGAGTCGAAGAGGAAATCACAGCCGCGTATCATATTAATGCGGACGGCCTCTTCATTTGTGACTTTGAGCGTGACGCTCACGGGCGCGCTGTCGGGTGAGAGCGTATCGGAGCGGTACAGAGACCTGCCGCTGGTGAGTCCGGTCACAGAGACCCGGCCCTTTTGCTTTCCGCTCTGTCCTGCTGCGGGAGAGAAGGTGAGGGTCAGGAGGGAGTACTGCTTATCGAGCTGAAAGCTCGCATAGGCGGCATGGCTCAAATCACCGGAGAGACGGAAGCCATCCGTCCAACTCAGACCGGATGCGGTTTCCGCCTGTTCGAAGCGCTCGTAGTAGGCGCTTTCCTTCGGTGTGGTGTTAACGAGCTCCGTTGTGTTTTCCAGGGAGCCTGCAACGCCGTTCACTCTGGTCTGGACGATCCCGTCTACCGTCCACTGTCCGTTTGCATTTACTGCGGAACCGTTCACTGTGGTGTTCGCGAGCATGACTCCCTCTGCGTCAAAGTAGTAGCACTCGGAGACCCCGTCATGGTTTCCGTCGAGCCACGCCCACTGATTTTTTAAGAAGCCCTCGGACACACCTCTTCCGAGGTAGTCGTAGTGCCAGTTTCCGCTGCCGGTCTCATGGACCCATGCGCCGGCGAGAGAGGAAAGAGCGGCTCCGCAGCTGAGCGCGACTATCAGTGCAGTTAAGACGATCTGTTTTTTCATAAAAACCTCCTGTATACAAAACAGTTTGCGCGGCAACGTCCGTCACTGCGCCTATGTTCCCTATCATACACCAAACAGAGATTGAATTGAAGAATCCAGAGCCCTATAATTATAGAAAATGGCAGCTTATTTTTGATATTCACTGTAAAAAAGAAAGCTATATCGCGGATCATGCCGGCAGCGCGTCGGGAAATGCCGACTGCCGGAAGCAGAGGGGACTTTCATGAATTATACAGAGCTGAACAAAGTGATTAAATTTTATCTCTGCCATTACGAGGAGATCCGAAGCAGAGAGAACTATAAATGGGAGGCAGTGATGGCCTTTCAGAATGCTGCACCGATGCGTGCAGAGGCAGAGCTCTTTCCGGTGACGCTCCGCGAGGGCCTGAAAAAGGCAGGGAATCTGCTCGATTCCGGCTATTATTTTCCGCGGACAGCGCTCAGCATGCTCCTCTCCCGCGACCCGGAGGCAGTCAGACTGATGTTTGAGGATCTGTTTTGTGAGGAGGATGCGCTCTTTGACCGGGTCACTGTGTTTATGATGAAGGCGCGGGAGCTCCGGAGAAAATATTTTACGCAGACTGAGCTTCCTGCGGACGACCAGGACGAGCACGCGGTCTCAGTATATCTCTCCTTTCATGACCCGGCACATTACTACATATATAAGTACAGTATCTTCAGGAAGACGGCGCAGCTTCTGGATTATCGCTATGTTCCACAGCGAAGCGACGCGAGAAATCTCTCGGAGTTCTATCGCTTCTGCGATCAGATACGTGAGCACCTGCTTGCGACGCCGGAGCTCCTTCGGCGGGAGGAGGAGAGAAGAGCGCGCTATCCGGAGGCAGATCCGGCATATCGACTGCTGACAGAGGATATTCTGATCTGTGCGGCGACCTATTATACCGCGCCGGAGCTCTTTTCGGAGCGCGGAGAGGCAGAGGAGATGGAGCGCTTTCGCCTCACGCCGGTGCAGAAGAAGCTGCCGCTGGAAGCTGTGCCCTTCTATGATGCGGTGGAGATCGCTCAGTACGAGGCGCAGCTCAGGGAGAGCGGACTTCACTTTCTGCTCTCGCAGGAACGGCTGAGAGTCAGGAGCTACCGCCTTTCAGCCAGAAAGCAGCCGGAGCTTCTCAGTGCAGGGACAGCGCGCGGAGAGGGCTATGATCTTCTTTCCTATGACCGCAGGGGGGAGGAGCTGCACATTGCAGTGAAGGTCACGACAGGACCGGAGAATGAGAGCTTTCGCATCTCTGAGGCGGAGCGCCTTCGGAGCGCGCGGGACGCAGAGCACTACCGCCTGTATCGCCTCTATGATTTTGACCGCGAGACAGGACGCGGGCGCTGCTCTGTATACCGCGGCGATCTGAGTTCCTTCTGTCTGAACCCGGAGAGCTACCGCGTGATGTTCTGAGAACCTGCGGCTGAGCTATTTCGACGATAAACGAGAGAATAGAGCCGGCATTTCCTGTGATTTTGAGAACTTGTGTACCGTGGCGCTTTCTGCTACACTTGTCTTGTTGCTGCAGCTGTTGAAGACAGCTGGGCGGGATGCAGAGTGCGGTGAGGCAGCCGCAGTGCATAACAGAGCTGTCAGAAAGACGGCGCACAAGGAGGAAGCTTATGAAGTACGTATGTCAGGTATGTGGATATATCTATGACGAGGTAGCAGGAGATCCGGATAACGGAATTGCAGCGGGCACAAAGTGGGACGAGCTCCCTGAGGATTTTGTATGTCCGCTCTGCGGCGTCGGGAAGGACGAGTTCTCCGTCGAGGAGTGAGCTCAGACCAGATCGGAATGTACTCCTGCACGGCGGTGAGGGAGCAGAAATTCTGTGGAGAACAGCAGCAGTACAGGTAAACAAGCCGGAAACAGGATACAGCAAGGGGCCCCGCGGACGCGGAGCCTCTTTGTTCCGTGCCTCTGCTGTCAGGGGAGAGACGATACACTGGATATAGACAGAATATGGGGAAAGATGAGGCGCGCGCTTCACAGAGGAGAGATCAATGTATATTATCGCAGGACTTGGAAATCCGGGAGCAGAGTACGAGAATACGAGGCATAATGTGGGATTTCACGTGATAGACTGCCTCGCAGAGCGAATTGGTACAGAGCTGACAGAGAGGAAGTTTACTGCGCTCTGCGGGCGCGGTCTGCTCTGCGGCGAGAAGGTGCTGCTCTTAAAGCCGCAGACTTATATGAACAACTCCGGACAGAGTCTCCGCGCGGCGGCGGATTTCTATAAGGTTCCGCCGGAGGAGATTATTGTGATCTCGGATGATATCGACCTTGCACAGGGGCAGCTCCGGATACGTCTGAAGGGCAGCGCCGGAGGCCACAATGGGCTGAAGTCCATCATTTCCCACTTAAATTCTCAGGAGTTTATGCGAGTGCGCGTCGGAATCGGAGGAAAGCCGGAGGGATGGGATCTCGCAGATTATGTGCTCGGGAAGCTGAAGGGAAATGATGCAGAGGCCATGGAGCAGGCCTACCGCACTGCGGCAGAGGCAGTGGAGGTCCTACTCTCCGATGGCGGCGAGCGGGCCATGAATCTTTATAATCGAAAGGCACTGTCATGAGCATATTCCAAAATCCTCTGAAGGATCTGGAGAGCTATGCTGCGCTGAGCCGGAGAGCAGAGCAGGCTGGGGGCCCGCTTGCGGTGACCGGCATCGCAGATGCGGCCAAGGCTCATCTCATCAGCAGTCTCTGCGAGAACTCCCGCAGGTGGAAGCTGGTGGTGAGCTATGATGAGGGCCGGGCAAAGGAGCTCTGTGATGACTGCCGCTGCTTCTCCGAGCGGGCGTGGCTGTATCCCGCGAAGGATCTGCTCTTCTTTGCGGCAGATATTCGCGGGCATGAGCTCTCCGCTGCGCGCATCGAGCTGTGGGGGCATCTCATGGAGGAGCCGGGCGGCGTCGTAGTAACTACCATTGATGCTCTGATGGATCAGCTCGATACCCCGGAGGAATTTCGCGCATCGGTATTTACCATAGATGAGAGCGACCGTCTGGATCCGCAGAAATTTGCAGAAAAACTCACGGCGCTCGGCTATGAGCGCACCGCGGAGGTGGATGGCATCGGTCAGTTCTCGATCCGGGGCGGCATCATTGATTTCTTCCCGGTGACAGAGGAGCTCCCGGTGAGAATCGAGCTGTGGGATACAGATATTGACTCGATCCGGAGCTTTGACCCGGAGAGTCAGCGCTCTGTGGAGCGGCTTCAGACTGTGACGGTCTACCCTGCGCGGGAGCGGGAGCTCGGCGGAAGCGCATCTTTTCTCCGATATTTTGACCTTCGTGATACGCTGATTTTTTTTGATGAGCCGGTGCGCTGTGAGGAGCGCGCGCGAAATATAGAGCAGGAATTCCGGGAGGGCATGGCAGGGCGCTTAGCTTCCGGCCAGCTCACGGAGGCGGAGATCCCGCAGCTTTTCTCTGCAGAGGAGATACTGGAGGAGTTGAAGACAGAGGTCACGCTGTGCCTCTCCGGACTGGACGCGCGTTTTCCGGAGTACGGAATCCGTGAATACTTTTCTCTCGGTGCAAAGACTGTGGCATCCTTCCCGGGAAGCTTTGAGCTTCTGATTGCGGATATGAAGCGCTATGAGCAGGAGAAGTGGCGTGTGGTGCTGCTCACGCCGTCGCGGACCAGGGCCGGACGTCTCGCACAGAGCTTCCGGGAGTACGGACTCTCTGCCTTCTGTCCGGATGCGCCGGATGGGGGAGATGCAGCCCTTCCCGAGGCTGTGCGCGGCTCCATCATGGTGATGCATGGGAATCTGCACAGGGGTTTTGAGTATCCGCTGCTTCAGTTTGCACTGCTCTCGGAGAGCGATCTCTTTGGGAAGACAAAGCGGAAGAGCAGGAAAAAGAAATATACGGAGGGGAGTCGCATCTCCAGTCTCTCCGAGCTCTCTATCGGGGATTATGTCGTTCATGAGGACTACGGTCTCGGCATCTATCAGGGAATCGAGAAGATAGAGGCGGATGGTGTGGTGCGGGACTATATAAAGATTCAGTACCGCGGCGGAGATAACTGCTATGTTCCTGCGACAAAACTCGATGCCATACAGAAATATGCGGCGGGAGACGCGCCCGCTCCGAAGCTGAACCGCCTCGGCGGCCCGGAGTGGGGCAAAACCAAGGCGAAGGTGAAGGGTGCGGTAAAGCAGATTGCAAAGGAGCTGGTGGAGCTCTACGCCAGCCGCATGAAGCAGCGCGGGCACAGCTATGGCCCCGATACGGTGTGGCAGCAGGAGTTTGAGGAGCTCTTTCCCTACGAGGAGACGGAGGATCAGAAGAAAGCAATTGCAGATGTGAAGCGGGATATGGAGAGCGGGCAGGTGATGGATCGCCTGATCTGCGGAGATGTGGGCTACGGAAAGACAGAGATCGCACTTCGCGCGGCCTTCAAGGCAGTGCAGGAGGGGTATCAGGTGATCTTCCTCGTGCCTACGACCATACTCGCGCAGCAGCACTGGAACAGCTTTACGCAGCGCATGAAGGACTTCCCTGTCCGGGTCGATCTGCTGTGTCGCTTTCGCACAGCGGCAGAGCAGAGAAAGACACTCGCAGATTTTACAAAGGGGCAGGTAGATATTGTGATCGGGACACACCGCGTGCTCTCAAAGGATATCAAACCAAAGAATCTGGGGCTGCTCATTGTGGATGAGGAACAGCGCTTCGGCGTGACGCACAAGGAGAAGCTGAAGCGGCTGAAAAGAGATGTGAATGTTCTGACGCTCACTGCGACGCCAATTCCGAGAACGCTGCACATGAGTCTTGCGGGGATACGGGAGCTCAGCATACTGGAGGAGCCGCCGCAGGACCGCCAGCCGATTCAGACCTATGTGATGGAGTACAGCGATGAGACTGTGCGGGAGGCGGTGCGCCGGGAGATAGCCCGCGGCGGCCAGGTGTATTTTGTCTACAATCGGGTGAATCATATTTCTGATATTGCAGCGCGGCTTAAGATTCTGGTGCCGGATGCAGAGGTCGCCTATGCGCACGGGCAGATGAACGAGCGGGATCTGGAGCGCATCATGCTGGATTTTATGAACGGCGATATTGACGTGCTGGTATCCACAACCATTATTGAGACCGGCCTGGACATCCCGAATGTCAACACAATCATCATTCAGGACGCAGATCACTTCGGCCTCTCTCAGCTCTATCAGCTGCGCGGCCGCGTGGGGCGTTCCGCGCGGACGGCCTATGCCTTTCTTCTGTACCGGCGCGGACGCATGCTCACGGAGGAGGCAGAGAAGCGTCTCAGGGCGATACGCGAATTCACCGAGCTGGGCAGCGGTATCCGCATCGCAATGCGGGATCTTGAAATACGGGGCGCGGGCAATGTGCTCGGAGCGGAGCAGCACGGACATATGCAGGCAGTTGGTTATGAGCTCTACTGCAAGCTGCTGAATCAGGCGGTGCGCCACCTCTCCGGCAGGGCGGAGGAGCAGGACTTCACGACAACGGTGGATGCAGTTGCAGATGCCTATATTCCGGCTTCCTACATAAGGAGCGAGGAGCAGAAGCTTGATATTTACAAGCGCATCGCCTCGGTAGAGACGGAGGAGGATGAGCTCAACATGCAGGATGAGCTGCTGGATCGCTTCGGGGATATTCCGAAGTCTGTGACAAATCTGCTTCTCATTGCACGGATACGCAGTGCGGCGCACAGGCTCGGCGCCTCAGAGGTAAATGTCGGAAAGAGCGAGACGACAGTCACAATGACAAAGGAGGCCGTGCTGGATGCTGCGCGGATCCCGGAGTTTATCAGCAGCTACAGAGGAAAGCTCTCGGTGCGGCCGGGAGAGCAGGTGCGCTTCATTCTTTCGGATGGAGAAGGGAGGGGAGACCGGACGGCCGTCCTCTCCGATGTCAGACAGCTGATCGAGGGGCTTGGCATGCTGCGGCCGGAAAGCCCGGAAAAAGCCTGAAATATGGGAGTTTTACTTGACAATGCAGGGTGTGATCGTTATAAATAATGCATACAGTTTACTTCGCGGAATGAAGGCCGCGGTGTCTGAATTGAATCAATACAGGAGGATTTTACGATGAATAAAACTGAGTTAGTAGCTGCGATCGCAGAGAAGGCCGGACTTTCCAAGAAGGACGCGGAGGCTGCACTGAAGGCATTTGCAGAGGCGGTAGAGCAGGAGCTTGTCCAGGGCGGCAAGGTTCAGCTTGTCGGCTTCGGTACCTTTGAGGTATCTGAGAGACCGGCGAGACAGGGCAGAAACCCGAAGACCGGTGAGGCGATGGAGATCGCCGCGGCTAAAGCGCCGAAGTTCAAGGCAGGAAAGGCTTTAAAGGACGCTGTCAACGCGTAAGCTGGAATGAGAATTGATAAGTTTTTGAAGGTCTCCCGACTGATCAAGCGCCGCACTGTGGCGAATGAGGCCTGTGATGCGGGCCGAGTTCTGGTGAATGGAAAGGCTGTGAAGGCTTCCTATGATGTGAAGGAGGGGGATATCATTGAAATCCTCTTCGGACAGAAGTCGGTGAAGGCGGAGGTGACTGCCATCGCTGAGACGACGAAAAAGGAAGATGCAAAAGAGCTCTTCAGATATGTATGATTCTGAGATATCGGCTGTCGCATGCGGGCGTTCCGCTGCGGCGGCCGATATCTGCGTCTGTTCTGCATGTCGGTGGAGCGCAGACATGCGACAGACCGCATTGCTGCGATAAGTCTTGAAAATCAGCTTGGAATGACTTATCATACAAATAAATGTGCGAATTGCATGGAACTGCGTGAAAAACACGGATTATCCGAGAGAGGAGGCGTGCTGTGGGGAGACAGAGAGCTGTGAGAAGGAAGACGGCGGATCGCGACAGCAACCGCATCGCGATGTTTGCGATCACGGTTGTGGTTATCTGCATGGCACTGGTCGTCAATGTGAAGGTGGCCTCTCTCAAGGAGAAGGCCGCGGCATATCAGGCGAGAGAGGAGGCGCTCTCGCAGCAGGTCGCAAAGGAGGAGGAGCGGGCTGCAGATCTTGAGCAGTACCGCATCTACGTCCAGACCAAGGAATATATTGAGAAGACGGCAAAGGAAAAGCTGGGCCTTGTCAATCCGGATGAGATTTTGCTGAAGCCGGAGCAGCAGTAAGCCTGGGACACAGCCAGACCTCCGGCCCTGCAAAACGGGTCGGAGGTCTTCATTTGAGAATGAGCGGGGACATCGTATGCGTCAGGTACAGAATGAAGTGAGAAATAACATCACCCGCTTTCACATGATAAAGCGCGGAGATCGCGTGATTATCGGGGTCAGCGGAGGCGCAGATTCCACTGCGCTGCTGCATATTCTGGTACAGCTGGGCGGTATTTTGAAGGCACAGTACCGGGTGATTCATATCAACCACGGTATCAGAGGCCCGGAGGCAGAGGAGGACGCGCGCTTTGTCGAGTCCCTCTGTGCGGGCTACCGGATTCCCTGCCGTATCGTGGAGGTGCAGGCAGAGGAGTTCGCGGAGAAGCACCGTATTTCTGTGGAGGAGGCGGGGCGTGTGCTGCGCTATTCTGTGTTTGAGGAGGCGGCACAGGCCTGGGAGCGAGAGGCAGACACTGAAAAGATAGTGAAGATCGCCGTCGCTCACAATAAGGAGGACAATGCAGAGACCATACTCATGCAGCTCTCCCGCGGGAGCGGACTGAAGGGCGTCGCTGGGATGAAGCCGGTGCGCGGCCGCATTATCCGCCCGCTGCTCACTGTCTCCAGAGCAGAAATTGAGAGCTATCTCAGAAAAGAGGAAATTTCCTGGCGCACAGATTCTACCAATCTTCATGATGACTACACGCGAAACCGCATACGGCATGAGATTCTTCCGCGGCTTGTGGGGGAGGTGAACCGCGGTGCGATCGACAACATCACCCGCGCAGGGCGGCTCATCGGCGAGGCGGATCGCTACCTCATGCGACAGGCGGAGCGCTTTCTTTGGGACACGCTGGTGGAAGACAGAGACAGCGTCGGGATTTCAACTGCGGAGCTCTTGCGGCAGGAGTCCATCATCCAAAGCTATATGCTGCGCATCATGATAGGCAGGGTGAACCGCAGCATGAAGAATATTACGGCGAAGCACATCGAGGATATTGCGCGGCTCTCAGAGGCAGAGACAGGAAAGCGGCTGGATCTTCCGTATGGGATGCAGGCGGTCCGTACCTATGACATGCTCTGGATCGGAAAGAAGGGCTTTGCCGGGGAAGCAGTTTCAGAGGAAGCGGGAGCGGGGCAGGAGGGCTTTTACAGAGAAAATTTTCACTTTGACGTCTTTGACTACGGTCCGGATATGAAGATTCCGACGGGAGAGCGGATAAAGTGGTTCGATTATGACAAGATTGGTGATATTATGGAGATCAGACCGCGCCGGGTAGGGGATTACATCATGCTTGAGAGCGGTGGAAGAAAAACAGTCAAGGCGCTGATGGCGGACGAGAAGATTCCTGCCGCAGAGAGGAATTCCATTCCCCTGCTCACTGTGGGATCGGATGTGCTCTGGGTGGTGGGGCACAGAATCAGCGCGGGCTATAGAATAGACAGTGGAACGAGGCGTGTCCTTGAGGTGCGCTATGAAGGAGAGTAAGATGGCAGAGCGTGTCAGAGTGATGATTCAGGAGGAAGAGGTCAAGCGGAGGATACAGGAAGTGGCGGATCAGATCAATGCGGATTACGGCGATACGCCTCTGCATCTCATCTGTATTCTGAAGGGCGGTGCGATGTTCATGTGTGAGCTGGCGAAGCGCCTCACCATGCCGGTATCCTTTGATTTTATGAGTGTGTCGAGCTACGGCGGCGGCACCTGCTCCAGCGGTGTGGTGCGCATCATCAAGGATCTGGATGAATCTCTCGAGGGCAAGCATGTCCTGATTGTGGAGGATATCATCGACACGGGACGCACGCTCGCCTATCTCATTGACATACTGAATCAGCGCGGGCCGAAGGATATTCACCTCTGCACGCTTCTGGACAAGCCGGAGCGCCGCGTGAAAAAGCAGGTCCGAGTGGATTACACCTGCTTTACCATTCCGGATGAGTTTGTCGTGGGCTATGGTCTGGACTACGACCAGAAGTACAGAAACTATCCCTTTATCGGCGTGGTGGAATTTGATCCAGAGAATGCGGCCAAGGCGTGAGTGGCGTTCTGAAAAGTACAGCAGATACAGATGAAAAGAGGTTTTGACTTGAAGAAAGAAAATCCATTTCGGAATTTTACCTTCCTCTTCGTGATTATGATTGTGGTCTGGATGGTCACAAGTCTCGGCAGTGAGGTACTTGAGAAGCGGCTGTCAAAGGCGGAGTTCGACTCTCTGCTCGGCAGTGAAACCGTGGTGCAGGTCGTGATTCACCAGAACCGGGAGACACCGACAGGAAAGGTTCAGTTTATCTACAGCGACGCAGAGGGGAAGGAGAGCCGGGAGCGCTACTATGTCTCGGATGTCAATGCACTTCAGACTGAGCTCACGGAGAAGGGGGTCGACTATGTGCTGGAGGATGTTCCGGAGAGCAGTGACTGGATGAGCTACATACTGCCGGCGCTGATTGCGGTCGGCGGTGCGCTTGTGATCGTCTATCTCCTGCAAAACCGCGGCGCAGGGGGATCCAACTCGAAGATGATGAACTTCGGGAAGAGCCGTGCGCGCATGACAAAGGAGAATAAGGAGAACTTCAGCTCGGTTGCCGGTCTGGACGAGGAGAAGGAGGATCTGAAGCAGATCGTCGACTTCCTCAAAAACCCGGCGAAGTACACGGAGCTCGGAGCCAGAATTCCGAAGGGTATCATACTGACAGGCCCGCCCGGAACCGGTAAGACCCTGCTCGCAAAGGCGGTTGCGGGAGAGGCGGGAGTTCCCTTCTTCTCGATCTCCGGCTCGGATTTTGTGGAGATGTTTGTCGGTGTCGGCGCATCCCGTGTGCGGGATCTCTTTGAGGAGGCAAAGAAATTTGCTCCCTGCATTGTCTTTATTGATGAGATTGATGCGGTTGCGCGGCGCAGAGGTTCGGGGCTCGGCGGCGGACACGACGAGAGAGAGCAGACGCTGAATCAGATGCTGGTGGAAATGGACGGATTCGGTGTGAATGAGGGAATTATCGTTCTGGCAGCGACGAACCGCCCGGATATACTGGATCCTGCAATTCTGCGACCGGGGCGCTTTGACAGAAAGCTCACCGTCGGTCGCCCGGATGTGCGGGGCAGAGAGGCCATTCTGAAGGTTCATGCGAAGAATAAGCCGGTGGGAGATGATGTGAATCTGGAGCGCATTGCCAGAACAACGGCTGGCTTCACGGGCGCCGACCTTGAGAATCTTCTGAACGAGGCGGCCATACTCACGGCGCGCGAGGGGAGAAAGTATATCGCGCAGGCCGACATCGACCGCGCCTTTATCAAGGTGGGGATCGGTGAGGAGAAGCGGAGCAGGATCATCTCGGAGAAGGAGAAGCGCATCACCGCCTATCATGAGACCGGCCACGCAATACTCTTTCATGTGCTGCCGGATATGGGACCGGTGCACACTATTTCCATCATACCGACCGGAAACGGCGCGGCGGGCTATACCATGCCTCTGCCGGGCAAGGACGAGATGTTCAATACACGCGGACGTATGCTCCGGGATATTCAGGTGTCGCTGGGCGGCCGCATCGCGGAGGAACTGATCTTTGGCGATGTGACCACGGGCGCGAGCCAGGATATCAAGCAGGCGACCGCCATTGCGAAGTCCATGGTGATGGAGTACGGAATGAGCGAGAGGGTCGGACTGGTGAATTACGGAAGCGAGGGCGACGAGATCTTTATCGGCCGGGACTTCGGACAGACCAAGTCCTACGGCGAGCACATGGCGACCGTTATCGACGAAGAGGTGAAGCGCATTATTGATGAGTGCTACCGCGAGGCGAAGGAGATCATTCTTCAGCACAGAGCGGTGCTGGATCGCTGTGCGGAGCTGCTGCTGGAAAAGGAGAAGATAGGGCAGGCGGAGTTTGAGGCTCTGTTTGCTGAAGTATCGGCATAAAGATATGAAGACTGAGGCTTTATTCAGTGACACGAGTGAGAATTACTGTGTACCGGCAGAGCCGGAGGCGGGGCAGCGCGTGCGCATCCGCTTCCGGGCTTATGCGGGGGATGTGCTTCGTGTTGAGCTTGTAAATGAGAAGACGGGTGTGGCGGTTCCTATGTCTGAGACGAGAAGGGACCGCTATTTTCGCTACTATGAAGCAAGCCAGGAGATGGGAAATGAACCGCTTCGCTGGTATTTTCGCATCACAGAGGGGGAGGAGCTGCGCTACTATGACCGTCTTGGTGTCTCGGAGACCGCGCGTCACAGCTGTTTTCAGCTGATTCCGGGATTCCATACGCCGGACTGGGCGAAGGGCGCGATCATGTACCAGATTTTTGTGGATCGTTTTTGCAGCGGGGACTCAAAGAACGATGTGCTGGACGATGAATATCTCTATATTGGTCTTCCGGTGCGGCATATTGATGACTGGAATGAGATGCCCTCGACCTTTGATGTGGGTTATTTCTACGGCGGGGATCTGATCGGCGTGCAGAGCAAGCTCGGCTATCTGAAGGCTCTCGGCGTCGAGGTGCTCTACTTCAACCCGCTCTTTGTCTCGCCCTCCAATCACAAGTATGATACGCAGGACTATGAGCATATTGACCCGCATCTGGGGGTAATTGTGAAGGATGAGGGGGAGCTGCTGTCGCCGGATGCGGTCAATAACGAGGGGGCTACGCGCTATATCTGCCGTACCGCAGACCGCGAAAATCTGGAGGCGAGCGATCGTTTCTTTGTCTCCTTCATGGAGGAGGCACATAAAATGGGCTTCCGCGTCCTGCTGGACGGTGTGTTCAATCACTGTGGCTCCTCCAATAAGTGGATGGACAGGGAGAAAATCTATAGCAGGCAGGGAGGATATGCGCCCGGCGCTTATGAGAGCATGGAGAGTCCGTATCATGATTACTTTGCCTTTGCGGATGATGCGTCCTCTGCCTGGCCGGACAATGCGAGCTATGACGGCTGGTGGGACAATGAGACTCTGCCGAAGCTGAACTATGAGGCGAGCGATGAGCTGGTGGACACGATACTCGGAGTCGGAAGAAAGTGGATCAGCGCTCCCTATCTGGCAGATGGCTGGCGGCTTGACGTTGCGGCAGATTTAGGGCACTCCGTGCGTTTTAATCACAGCTTCTGGGCGCGCTTCCGCAGCGCGGTGAAGGGAGTCAATCCGAATGCGCTGATTCTCGCCGAGCACTACGGAGATCCCTCCTCCTGGCTGAATGGCAGGGAGTGGGACAGCGTGATGAACTACGATGCCTTTATGGAGCCGGTGAGCTGGTTCCTGACCGGTCTGGAGAAGCACTCGGATCGAGCGGAGCCCGCGCTTCGCGGCGATGGTGCTCATTTCTGGGAGAGCATGTGCGCAGGTATGGCGAGACTTCCGGAGAGCTCGCTGCTCACGGCGATGAATCAGCTCTCCAATCACGACCACTCGCGCTTTCTGACGCGGACCAACGGCGTGGTCGGGAGATTGGAGGGCAAGGGAGGCGCAGCTGCAGAGAAGGGCGTGCGGATACCAGTGCTGCGCCAGGCAGTGGTGATGCTCATGACCTGGCCGGGGGCGCCGACCATCTACTACGGAGATGAGGCGGGTGTCTGCGGCTGGACAGATCCGGACAGCCGCAGAAGCTACCCCTGGGGACGGGAGAATCTGGGCCTGCTGGACTTTCATCGCTACATGTGCAGGGTACACCGGGACTCAGCTGCACTGCGGCGCGGCTCTCTCATACCCCTCCGCATGGAGAAAAACCTCGTCTGCTACGGGCGCGTTCTCGGCAGAGACAGAGTGCTTACCTTTGTTTACACCGGCGAGGAGGCTGCGACGCTGGAGTTTCCCGTATGGTTGCTCGGCATCAGTGATGAGGATCATCTGAATCGGGCGATGCTGACCTCCGAGGTGGGCTACAATGTGGGAGCTATGGAATATCCCGTGCGGGACGGCGTGCTCACGCTCCGTGTCTTTGGAGATTCAGCCGGCGTGTTCCGGACAGAGGCGTAAAAAACAATAAAAAGTACTTTACGTGACAGTAAAAATATGATAATATCTTTGTGTCGTAAAGAACGGCACGTGCGATAGTGGCGTAGTTGGTAACGCGCGACCTTGCCAAGGTCGAGACCGCGGGTTCGAGCCCCGTCTATCGCTTTAACGAGAGAGTAACGGTTTTAAGGCTGTTGCTCTTTTTTTGTGGTGTTTATAAAACTTTGCGGTCTCATATATGGAACATCGTCTCCGGTCGATGAAACATTTTTATTGCGGTTTGGGAAATCATTTTGCCCCAGAATTGCCCCCGGCTCTGCACCGGATTTCTCGGCTTTTTCTTTCACGTCTTTCTGCATGGCATGAGTATATACTTGCTTCATGATGTAGTCGGTTTTCCATCCACCACAAAAGGTAGGTGGAAATGGTTTTTCAGCTTCAGTGTCGCTTATCTTGGTGGAGACCCGACACTTTTTATTCCTGGAGTCCTATACTCCTGTTTTGGCATGGCATGGCATGGCATGGGTATCTGCCGCGTCAGTAATCCACCCGGATGAGGCAGAGTCCCTGCGCGGGGGCCGTGTAGCCTGCGGCAGTGCGGTCCCTGGCCGCCAGAATCGCAGACATTTCCTCCGGGCTGCGCTTTCCAAAGCCCACCTCCAGAAGCGTGCCGCTTAGGATGCGCACCATGTGCTGCAGGAAGCCGTTGCCGTGAAAGTACATGCGGAGATAGGGACCGGATACGCGTATCTCTATGGAATCCACAGTGCGGACTGTGGATTTTTTCATCCGCGGATTTCCGCAGAAGCTCCGGAAATCGTGCGTTCCGGTGAGCAGTGCGGCGGCTTCTCTCATGCGGGAGACATCCGGCATCTGCTCCAGCAGCGTCAGATATTTTCTCTCGAACACCGGCTTTGCATTTCCGGCGTAGCAGCTGTAGCAGTAGGTCTTTCCGACTGCCGAGTAGCGGGCGTGAAAGCGCTCCGCGGCGCGTCGCAGACCGTCCACGCTGATATCCTCCGGGAGATAGCGATTCATGTAGTCCTGAATTTCTGCCTCGCTGCGCGGCGTGTCCAGGCGAACGCTCGCGATCATGGCTTTCGCGTGGACGCCTGCGTCGGTTCTTCCGGCGCCTGTTACACTGACTGCGGGTAATGCTTCCGTCTGCGCTGTCTTATTGACTGAGTCTGTGTTGTGAGCTTCTGTTTTGCTTTCCTCTCGATCCGCGAGGAGCATTCTGGCGAGAACTGTCTCCAGCTTGCCCTGTATGGTGTTCTCTGTGCTTTTCTGGTGCTCCCAGCCGAAGTAGCGGCTGCCGTCATAGCTGATCGTGAGCTTGTAGTTCTGCTCCATGTCTCTCCTCTCTGCACGTGTTTTACTGCGTACCTGCGTTTGTGAGGGACGTGTTCCTCTCAAATACAGATATCCCGCTGTCCTTGTTCTGCTGAATATGCACCTGTCCCCTTTATCGGGCGGGAAAATTCTTCTTAAAGATAAGTATAGGGATTTCCCGCCGGCAGTCAACGAGAGGAGCGTTCGGTTCATAAAACCGACCGGAAATGAAAAGAAAGAAGCAAACACTTGCCGTCTGCTTTGCGCTAAAGTAAAGTGTAATAAATACGTGAAAGCAGCTGAGACGTATACGTCACAGTATAAGCTCATATGCAGGGGAGACTGGAATGCGGAAAAAGAACATCGGAATCAGATATCTGGCGGCGGGGGCACTGCTCTGCGGGGCGCTGCTGCTTGGGAGCGACAGTGCAGAAGCGGCTGTCGTCACGAAAAATACGGCGCAGGCGGAGCAGCGCTTTGCGGAGCTGAGCTTTGAGCCGTCCCGCTTTGTGCTGCCGGAGGATGCCCGGGCGCTCGTTGTCGTGGAGGGCTTTGCGGTGAATGGCGGACGGAGTGTCTATCAGGCAGAGTATACTGCGGATCCAAAGCTCTGGAACCGCGCGCGGGTCACAGTCTTTACAAAGAATACGGAGGGAAGCTGGACAGAGAAAATCCAGTCTGCGGCAGTGTATGGCTGGGGAGGCATGTCAAACCATCGTCACTCGGGGGACGGCAGTACACCGATCGGACTGTGGAAGGCGGACACTCCCTTTGGTCTGAAAGCTGCGGAGCCGGGTTTTCCGGCGGACTACATACAGATCTCACGGAGTGCGCGAAAACAGTTCTGGTCGGATATGAGCAACCGCCTGGAGACGAATGGCGATATCGCTGCGCAGAAGGGAGAGCGGCTCTGGGCGGACTGGGCCACGACGATCTACGATTATGCGCTGAATTCCGGCTTCAACAGGGACCGGGCGCAGCCCGGAACAGGAACGGCGCTCTTTCTGCATTGCACGAAGGCCGGAAAGCCCTCCACTGCCGGCTGCGTCGCCATGGATCCGGAGGCGATGAAGGGCATACTGCGTCTCTATGCGAGGGGCGGGCTCTACGTCGCGCAGGCACCGGAGAGTCAGTTTGAGTCAGTATATACAGCATATTCAGAGACGGGAGCGGCTGCAGCGGGAGAGTTTAGGGCGTCTTGGCGGCAGCTGCCGGAGACACAGACCATCGTTCTGGAATAGGAGGGGGAGTTGAGATGAAGAGAAATAATCACTGGGCGGTGGTCGGGACGGCTGCGCTTCTTTCCGCGGCACTCGCCGTGAGCGCGCAGGCGGCAGGCTTCACAGCTGTGCGTCAGACCATGTATGTGGCGGCGAGCGCGCTGAATGTGCGCGCAGAGCCAAGTCTCTCCGGCGCAGTCCGGGGAGAGCTCTACAGAGGTGAGGCGGTGAAGGTGACGGGACTTGATGGCGAGTGGGCGCGGATTGAGCTGAACGGAAGCAGCAGTTATGTGGCGCGACGCTATCTCACGGAGACGGTTCCCGCGGCCGGGACGGCGTCGACCGCCGGAGCCGGCGCGACAGAGGGTGCTGCGGCAGAGCTTCCGGCGGGGGTCACTGTCTCAGAGATCACGCTGACGGACGGCCTTCGCTATGCGGAGTTTTCAAAGATCCACAGCGGCGCGGCGCAGCTCTACCGGAACACGAAGGGGGCGCACGGAGATATCGTGATCGCGGTAAATGCCGGTCACGGCACAAAGGGCGGTGCGTCCGTGAAGACGCAGTCGCATCCGGACGGGAGCGGAAAGGTGACAGGCGGAACCAATGCGCACGGCATGGTGCAGTCCATGGCGGTCTCCTCCGGGATGGATTTTGCGGACGGAACGCCGGAGCATGTGGTGAATCTGAAGGAGGCGCAGCTTCTTAAGAAGAAGCTTCTCGCCCGCGGCTACAGCGTGCTGATGATACGGGAAGGAAGCGATGTCCAGCTGGACAATATCGCCCGCACGGTGCTCGCAAACAATTACGCGAGCTGTCACGTCGCGATACACTGGGATGCCACAAGCTCGGATAAGGGCGCCTTCTTCATGAGCGTTCCCGATGCGCTGAAGTCCATGGAACCGGTCGCCTCCACCTGGCAGAAGAGTGAGCGCTTCGGTGCGGAGCTCATCGCGGGACTGAAGGGCCGCGGCGTCAGAATCTACGGTGACGGAACGATGGATATGGATCTCACACAGACCTCCTACTCCACGGTTCCGAGCGTGGATATAGAGCTCGGGGATAAGGTCTCGGATCACAGCACAGGGACACTGGATACACTTGCCGAGGGACTGGCAGACGGAATCGAGCAGTATTTTAAGTGAAAAATGCCAGCTGATGTGCGCAGAAAATAAACAGGAGCGCTGTGCGTGTGTTAAAAATGGACAAAACAGCCAATACTGTGTGCCCCCGTAAAGTTTACGGGGGCATATTGATGTGCTAAAATAAATGCATATGCTTTTTCCGAGGGCGAAGGCAATACAGCCTGAGGAGAACGGAGGGAGACAAAATGGCGAAGGAAACAATAGATGCGATTCGCAGAGCAGAGCAGGAAACTGTGCATGCAGAGGCAGAAGCAGAGAGACAGGCCAGAGAGCTGCTCCGAAAAGCGCAGGAGGAGGCAAAGGCCCTGATAGAAAAGAAGGTGGAGGAGGCTGCGGCGCAGGCTGCGGAGGCAATGCAGATCGCAGAGCAGGAGAATGCAGCGCTTCTCTCTGAAAAACAGAAGGAGACGGAGGCAGAGATCCAGCTGCTGAAAAATCGCGCGGAGAAGAAGCTTCCGGAGGCTGTGGAGAGCGTGCTTCAGTCCCTGACGGAATAAGCGCGGCGGAAAGGAGCGGCGTTTTATGGCAATTATGAAGATGAAGCGGGCGGTGATACTCGCAAAGAAGCGGGATCGCAAGTCCATACTCGAGCTCCTGCAGCGCATGGAGCTCATGGAGGTAGCTCCGGGAGGCGAGGAGGACGAGGTGTTCCGGAGAGAGGACACCAGCGAGACAGTTCTTCTGCTGAGACAGAAGGCGCAGACCGCACAGCGCGCACTCTCTGTGCTGGAGCTCTGGGCTCCGGAGAAGAGCGGTATGCTGGACAGCTTCGCGGGACGGGAGGTTCTCACGGAGGAGGAGTACCGGCGGCGCGCAGTGCACTGTGAGGAAGCCCTCGCGCACTGTGAGGAGATACTGGGGCTCGAGAAGCGGCACGCGGAGCTCGCGGCGGAGCTTCCAAAGCTGGAGCAGCAGCTCATCGCGCTGCAGCCCTGGCTGCTGTACGATCTCCCGCTGAGCTATGTCGGGACGGAGAAGACAGCCGTCTTTACAGGCACACTGCCGCATGAAGTACATCTTGAGGAGCTGACAGAGAAGCTCAGCGCAGCGCTTCCGGATACGGCTTTTGATGCGAATATTGTGAGCGCAGCGAAGGAGCAGACCTGTATCTTTGTGGTCTGTGGAAAGAAGGACGGAGATCAGGTCTTCACAGCGCTCCGGAAGCTCGGCTTTGCGCGCCCCCCGGCGTCCGATGTGAACCCGGCGGCGCAGAGTGCAGCTGTGACGGAGGAGAAAAGCCGGCTGCAGAGAGAGAAGGAGGACACAGAGCAGGCGCTTCGGGAAAAAGCGGAGCACCGGGAGGCAATACGCTTCGCGGCGGACTGTTATACGCTTCGCGCAGAGAAGTATCAGCTGCTCAGTACACTGTCGCAGAGCAGACGTACCTTCCTGGTGAGCGGTTATCTGCCGGAGCAGAAGGAAGCAGCGCTTCAGGCGGCATTATCCCCGTATGACGCCGTACTGGAATTTGAGGAGCCGGAGGACGCAAAGGAGACTCCTGTGCTGCTTAAGAACAATCTCTTTGCGGAGCCCTGTGAGAGCATTGTGGAGGGCTACGCGATTCCGGCGGCGGATTCCTTTGATCCGAGCTTCATCGTGGCGCTGTTTTATTATATCCTGTATGGCATCATGCTGAGCGATGCGGCCTATGGCATCATCATGGCGACGGCAACAGGGCTGCTGCTCAGGAAATATCCAAATATGGAGAAGGGGCTGAAGCGCAACATACGTCTCTTCTTCTACTGCGGAATCGCGACGACGGTTGCGGGCTTTCTCTTCGGATCCTTCTTTGGGGACGCGGTCAATGTGATCGCAACGACCTTCTTCCACCGCCCAGACTTAAGACTTGGCGCACTGTGGATGGAACCGATCAACGCACCGATGAAGATGCTGGTCGTCTGTTTTGCGATTGCGATTATTCACCTCTTTGTGGGACTCGGCTGCAAGCTCTGGATCTGCATACGGAAGAAGGACTATGCCGGAGCGGTGTTTGATGTGGTGTTCTGGTACCTTCTCGTGGGAGGACTCATCGTCCTTCTCATGACGCAGCAGATGGCCGCGGATATGTTCGGCATCGCCCCATGGAACGCAGTGATGGCGGAGCCGGCAAAGTGGTGCGCAATTGTCGGCGCGGTGGGGATCGTGCTGACCGGCGGAAGAGAGAGCAAAAATATCGGCGCGCGTCTCGGCTCCGGACTTTACTCGCTCTATGGAGTCAGTGGATATCTGAGTGATATCCTCTCCTATTCGAGACTCATGGCGCTCGGTCTTGCGACGGGCGTTATCGCGCAGGTTTTCAATAAGATGGGCTCCATGCTCGGCGGAAATCTGTTCGGTATGATTGTCTTTGTTCTGGTGTTCTTCATTGGCCACACGATGAATATACTGATCAACGCGCTGGGCGCCTACGTCCACACGAACCGTCTCACTTATGTCGAGTTCTTCGGCAAATTTTATGAAGGTGGCGGACGCAGATTTGCGCCGTTTGCTGTTAATACGAAATACTTCAAATTCAAGGAGGATCTATGATTATGAGTAGCTTGGGAGTTGCATTTGCATTGCTTGGAGCTGCATTGTCCGCACTTCTTTCCGGCGTCGGAAGCGCAAAGGGCGTAGGAATTGCCGGTCAGGCGGCAGCAGGTGTCACGACGGAGGATCCGAATAAGTTCAGTCAGGTTCTGATTCTGCAGCTGCTTCCGGGAACCCAGGGTATCTATGGCCTGCTGATTGCCTTCATCACCATGACCCAGATCGGTGTGATGGGCGGAAGTGCAGACATGTCTCTCGCGAAGGGACTTCTGTACCTTGCGGCCTGCCTTCCCATGGGTGTAGTGGGCCTCTTTTCTGCGATTGCGCAGGGCAAGGCGGCAGTGGCTTCCATAGGCCTTGTCTCGAAGAGACCGGATCAGTTCGGTAAGGCGATGATATTCCCGGCGATGGTTGAGACCTATGCAATTCTTGCATTGCTCATTTCCATCCTTGCGATTTTCGGCGTCGGCGCCCTGAATGTCTGAGCCGGATGAAGCGGACAGAGGGATTTCTTGAAAGGGAACGATATGACAGGGCTTGAAAAGATCATTGAGGACATTCGCACGGAGTCCAGAGAGGCGGCGGAGGCGGTCTTAAGGCAGGCGAGGTCTCAGGCAGCGGCAGTTGCTGAGGAAGCGGAGGCCGAGGCCAGGACACAGTGCGAGAGGATAGAGAGGGAGAGTGCGGCGCGCATCGCGGAGGCGGGGGAGAGAACCCGCTCTACTGCGGAGCTTCAGAGAAGACGGGCGCTTCTCTCTGCGAAGCAGGAGCTGATTTCGGAGGTGATGCTTGCGGCGAAACAGGCCGTGCGGGAGCTTCCGGCAGAGAAATATTTCGCACTCATTCTTAAGATGAGCGCGGCCGCCGCGCATGGCGGCGAGCGTGGAGAGATCCGTTTTTCAGAGTCGGACAGAAAGTGTCTTCCGGCGGATTTTGCAGAGCGGCTCAAGAAGCTGCTGCCGGCGGGGGCGGAGCTCTCTGTATCGGAGCGCCCTGCGGAGATTGAGAGCGGCTTTTTGCTGGATTATGACGGGGTGGAGGAGAATGGCTCCTTTGATGCCGTGTTTGCAGAGAAGAGGGAGCAGCTTCAGGACAGGATACACAGGATACTGTTCTGAGGAGCGTGAGACAGGAGACAGAATATGCCAGAAAATGATTTTGTATATGCGGTTGCGCGCATACGTGCGAAGGAGCTCTCGCTCCTCTCCGCTGCGTTTCTTGAGCAGCTGCTCGCGCTGCCGGATGAAGCTGCCGGTCTGAAGCTCCTGAATGAACATGGCTGGGGATCCGCGGGACAGGACGCAGGGACCGTGCTCTCTGAGGAGCGGAGAAAGACCTGGGCGCTGATCTCTGAGCTGACCGGCGGGCAGATGGAGATATTTGATGTATTTCGCTGTGAAAGTGATTATCACAACCTGAAGGCCGCAGTCAAGGACAGCTGCTCGGAGACGCATATTCCGGGGATCTATGTGGAGGACGGTGTGATCCCGGCGCAGCTCATACGGGAGGCGGCAGAGACACATGATTTCTCCGCGCTGCCGAAGCAGATGGCGGCAGCGGGGGCGGAGGCGATGGAGCTTCTTCTCAAGACAGGAGACGGACAGCTCTGTGACTGTGTGCTGGACCGGGCGGCGCTGATTGACATGAGGGAGGCCGGAAAGCGCAGCGGTGAGGAGCTGCTGGCGCATTACGGTGAGCTGCGCTGTGCAGCTGCGAATATTAAGACGGCTGTTCGCGCCTGCCGCACAGGGAAGGACAGAGAGTTTCTTCAGCATGCCCTCGCGCCCTGCGAGACACTGAACCTGTCTCAGCTGACAGAGGCGGCGATGAGCGGCATGGAGGCGATCTGCTCCTATCTGGAGCACACAGACTATGCGGATGCGGTAGGGGAGCTGAAGAAGAGCCCATCCGCCTTTGAGCGCTGGTGCGACAATTCCGTGATCCGGAGCATACGTCCGCAGCTGTACAATTCCTTTGGTCCGGGACCGCTTGCGGCATTTATTCTGGCGCGGGAGAATGAGATACGGACCGTCCGCATCATCCTCTCCGGGAAACGAAACCGGATGGAAGAGGGCGTGATACGGGAGAGAGTGAGGGAGATGTATGTATAAGGTCGCGGTGATGGGAGACTGGGATTCAATCTACGGCTTCGGCGCGCTGGGACTCACGACAGTCAATGAGGACGGCGCCTCTCCGGAGGACGCTGCAAAGAAGCTGCTTCTTTTGAAGGAGCAGGGTTTTGCAGTCGTGTACATCACGGAAGCGCTCGCGGCAAGGATCCCGGAGACGATCGATGCGCTGCGGACAGAGCCCATGCCGGCGGTGATACTCATTCCGGGAATTTCAGGCAATACCGGGGAGGGAATACGCGCGGTGAAGCGCTCCGTGGAGCAGGCAGTCGGTTCCGATATCATCTTCGGGAACAACTGAGACGAGTCAGTGACTGCCGGAGGCAAAAGCACCCTGCAGCCATCAAAATTGGAGGAATAGCAGCATGAGCAGAGGAACGATCAAGAAAGTCGCCGGGCCGCTTGTGGTCGCGGAGGGGATGCGTGACGCAAACATGTTTGACGTGTGCCGCGTCAGCGACCAGAGGCTGATCGGCGAAATCATCGAGATGCACGGTGAACTGGCTTCGATTCAGGTCTACGAGGAGACCTCCGGTCTCGCGCCGGGCGCACCGGTGGAGAGCACGGGAGTACCCATGAGCGTGGAACTCGGACCGGGACTGATCGGCAGCATTTATGACGGGATTCAGAGACCGCTGGACGATATCCTGAAGGTCACAGGCGGCAATCTTTTAAAGCGCGGGGTCGAGGTTCCTTCGCTGAAGCGGGACAGAGTATGGGAGTTCGTGGCAACGGCGAAGCCGGGGGACCGTCTGGTCGCGGGCGATGTGATCGGAACCGTGCAGGAGACGGCGACCGTGCTGCAGAAGATCATGATCCCGCCGGTTTATGCAGGTACGCTCATCTTAAAGAGCATCAGCTCCGGCTCCTATACCGTTGAGCAGGAGATTGCGGTGATTGAGGACGAGAAGGGCGCGGAGCACAGCCTCACGCTCATGCAGAGGTGGCCGGTGCGTCGCGAACGTCCCTACAGGGAGAAGAAATCTCTCTCTACGCCGCTTATCACCGGTCAGCGAGTGATCGACACCATGTTCCCGATCGCAAAGGGCGGTGTCGCGGCGGTTCCGGGGCCGTTCGGCTCAGGCAAGACGGTCGTGCAGCATCAGCTCGCAAAGTGGGCGGATGCGGATATCGTCGTGTATATCGGCTGCGGTGAGCGCGGCAATGAAATGACGGATGTTCTGAATGAGTTCCCGGAGCTGAAGGACCCGCGGACGGGCGAGTCTCTGATGCAGAGAACCGTTCTGATTGCAAATACCTCTGATATGCCGGTTGCGGCGCGTGAGGCGAGTATCTACACGGGTATCACCATTGCGGAGTATTTCCGGGATATGGGCTACTCCGTGGCGCTGATGGCCGATTCCACCTCCCGCTGGGCGGAGGCGCTCCGCGAGATGTCCGGCCGTCTGGAGGAGATGCCGGGCGAGGAGGGCTATCCCGCCTATCTGGGATCCCGCCTCGCGCAGTTCTACGAGAGAGCAGGCAGAGTGACGACGCTCGGAAGCGAGGGGAGAGAGGGCGCGCTGTCCGTGATCGGTGCGGTATCCCCGGCGGGCGGCGACATCTCGGAGCCTGTCACGCAGGCGACGCTTCGCGTGGTGAAGGTCTTCTGGAGTTTGGATGCCGCACTCGCCTACAAGCGACATTTCCCGGCAATCAACTGGCTCAGCTCCTACTCCCTCTACCTTGAGAATCTGGGAAAATGGTTCAATGAGCATGTTGAGGGCAGCGACTGGATGAAGCTTCGCGCCCGGCTGATGCTCCTGCTCACTGAGGAGGATGCGCTGAATGAGATGGTGCAGCTCGTCGGAATGGATGCGCTCTCCGCACCGGATCGCTTAAAGATGGAGGCGGCGCGCTCCATTCGCGAGGACTATCTGCATCAGAACGCCTTCCACGACGTGGATACCTACTCCTCCTTAAAGAAGCAGCATCTCCTGATGCAGCTCATTCTCGCCTACTACGACGAGGGGAGAGAGGCGCTGGAGCGGGGCGCGGATGTGAACAGGCTCGCCGCGCTGCCGGTCCGGGAGCAGATCGGCCGCTACAAGTACACGACGGAGGACAGGCTGGATCAGGAATATGAGGCAGTCCTTGCACAGCTCAGGCAGGAAATGAGCGAGGCTGTTTAAAGGAGGACGGAGCGAAATGCCGAAGGAATACAGAACAATAGAAGAGGTTGCGGGACCGCTGATGCTGGTGCGGGGCGTCAGCGGGGTCGCTTACGATGAACTGGGAGAGATAGAGCTTGCAGACGGCGAGAAGCGCCGCTGCAAGGTGCTGGAGATCGACGGCGGAAACGCGCTGGTGCAGCTCTTTGAGAGCTCCACCGGTCTGAACCTGGAGTCCAGTAAGGTGCGCTTCCTCGGGCGGAGCATGGAGCTCGGCGTCTCCGAGGATATGCTGAGCCGTGTCTTTGACGGCATGGGACGTCCGATCGACGGCGGTCCGGAGATCCTTCCGGATGAGCGCAGGGATATCAACGGACTTGCCATGAATCCGGCGGCGCGTGAGTACCCGGCGGAGTTTATTCAGACCGGAGTCTCCGCGATTGACGGCCTGAACACACTGGTGCGCGGACAGAAGCTTCCCATTTTCTCCGGCTCGGGACTGCCGCATGCGCAGCTCGCCGCGCAGATCGCGCGTCAGGCGAAGGTGATCGGGACAGATGAGCCCTTTGCAGTCGTGTTTGCGGCCATGGGCATCACCTTTGATGAGTCCAATTACTTCATTCAGAGCTTCAAGGAGACCGGCGCGATCGACCGCGCGGTGCTCTTCATCAATCTGGCAAACGATCCGGCAGTCGAGCGCATCTCGACGCCGCGCATGGCGCTGACCGCAGCGGAATACCTTGCTTTTGAGAAGGGCATGCACGTGCTGGTTATCATGACGGATATCACAAACTACGCGGATGCGCTCCGCGAGATCTCTGCGGCGCGAAAAGAGGTTCCGGGTCGCCGCGGCTATCCGGGTTATATGTACACGGATCTCGCCTCCCTCTATGAGAGAGCGGGACGTCAGAAGGGAAAGCCGGGCTCCATCACCCTGATTCCCATACTCTCCATGCCGGAGGACGATAAGACTCACCCTATTCCGGACCTCACGGGCTATATCACGGAGGGGCAGATCATTCTGAGCCGTGAGCTCTACAGAAAGGGACTGGAGCCGCCGATCGATGTGCTGCCGAGTCTCTCCAGACTGAAGGACAAGGGGATCGGGAAAGGGAAGACGAGAGAGGACCACGCGGACACCATGAACCAGCTCTTTGCGGCCTATTCCCGCGGAAAGGACGCAAAGGAGCTCGCGGTGATACTGGGCGATGCAGCCCTCACGGACATAGAGAAGCTGTATGCGAAGTTTGCGGATGCCTTCGAGAATGAGTATGTGAATCAGGGCTACCGGACAAACCGCAGCATAGAGGAGACGCTCTCTATCGGCTGGAAGCTGCTCAGCATACTCCCGAGAACGGAGCTGAAGCGCATCAAGGATCAGTATCTCGATGAGTACTACGTGCAGCAGTGAGCGCGCATTGCAAAAAGGGAGCAGGGCCGGGATGCTCTGCTTAGACCGCGCAGTGCGGCGACAGGAAGGAAGGTTTAGGAATGGCGGGTAAGACAGTGAACCCCACCCGGATGGAGCTCACCCGGACAAAGCGGAAGCTTATGACCGCACGCCGGGGACACAAGCTCCTGAAGGATAAGCGGGACGAGCTGATGCGGCAGTTTCTGGAGCTGGTGCGAAAAAACAAGGCACTTCGCGAGAAGGTGGAGCAGGGCATACGGGAGACGAATGCGAGCTTTGCGCTCGCCGGCGCCTCGATGTCGGATGAAGCCGTGCGCGTCGCCTTCATGAAGCCGCGTCAGGAGCTCACACTGGAGGTGAATTACAGGAATATCATGAGCGTCGATGTGCCGCAGTACAGTGCAAGTACCCGTACCGGTGACGGCAACGATATCTATTCCTACGGCTTTGCCTTCACCTCTGCGGATCTGGATGCTGCGGTGAGCGGGCTCTCGGAGCTTCTGCCGGATATGCTCGCCCTCGCGGAGAGCGAGAAGAGCTGTCAGCTCATGGCCTCGGAGATAGAGAAGACAAGGCGCCGCGTCAATGCGCTGGAGCATGTGCTCATTCCGCAAATGGAGAGAACCATCAAGTTCATCACCATGAAGCTTGATGAGAATGAGCGCAGCTCACAGATACGCCTCATGAAGGTGAAGGATATGATGCTGGAGGAGGCACATCACTACAGGGAGAAGGCAGAGAGCTGCGCCGCGGTACAGTGAGCTGCGGCACAGCCGGAGGTATTGTTGGGGATCGGAAAGAAGGATATGGACTGAGCCGCAGCGCTGAGAAGGCGCTGCGGCTCTTCTGAGAGATTGGAGCAGAGATGGGAGAGAAGCTTACAAGAGCGGATATTCAGAAAATCCGGGAGGAGATCGAGCACAGAAAGCTCACACTCCGCCCGGAGCTCATCGCGGCGGTGAAGGAGGCCAGAGCGCAGGGGGATCTGAGCGAGAACTTCGAGTATTACGCCGCCAAGCGGGAGAAGAACAGAAACGAGAGCCGCATCGGCTATCTGGAGCGGATGCTGAAGAGCGCCACCGTGATCGAGGATCATTCCCGGGCGGATGAGGTAGGTCTGAACAAGGTGGTGGAGGTGCTCTTTGTGGAGGAGGGCGAGAAGGAGAGCTACAAGATCGTGACGCCGATCCGCGGCGATACCATGGAGAACCGCATCTCCATCGAGTCGCCGCTCGGGAAGAGCCTGCTGCGCCACCGTGTCGGAGATACAGTGCAGGTAAAGACGGAGCTGGGCGGCTATCAGCTTAAGATACTTTCGATACGTGAGGACCACACGGACGACGAGATTCGCAGCTTTTAAGAAGGCGCTGATTCAATCGGCGCATTTTCCGCGCACTTATGCTACACTGTAGGCAGTACAGGCAGAGGGCCGGGGGCATTCCGGCCGGAGGAGAGATAGGCAGGCAAGCCGTCTTCAGAGGGAGAACAGGGCATGAAAACAACACTGGTAGTAATGGCAGCCGGAATCGGTTCCCGCTTCGGCGGAGGCATCAAGCAGCTGGAGCCCATGGGCCCGAACGGCGAGATCATTATGGATTATGCGATCTACGACGCGCGGCGGGCAGGCTTTGAGAAGGTCGTCTTCATTATCCGCAGAGATCTCGAGAAGGATTTCAAGGAGATCATCGGAAACCGCATTGCGCAGGTGATGGAGGTGGACTACGCGTTTCAGGAGCTCTCTGACCTCCCGGAGGGCTTCACGGTGCCGGAGGGGCGTAAAAAGCCGTGGGGAACTGGGCAGGCGGTGCTCTCGATCCGCGGAAAGGTGAATGAGCCCTTTCTCGTAATCAACGCGGACGATTACTACGGTCCGGAGGGCTTCCGCGCGATTCATGAGTATATGGTGCGTGAAATGCGGTCGGATGCCGACATTTATGACATGTGCATGGCGGGCTTTGTTCTGAAGAACACGCTCTCGGAGAACGGCGCAGTGACGCGCGGTGTATGCGAGGTCTCCGAAGCACAGGAGCTCACGGATGTGACAGAGACCTACAATATACAGCTGGAGGACGGCGTTCTGAGAGCGCAGGACGAGGCGGGAGCGCCGAGAAGCGTCAAGCCGGAGCAGTTTGTCTCCATGAATATGTGGGGACTTCCGCCGCGCTTCCTGTCCGAGCTGGAACGGGGCTTTCCGGAGTTCCTTGCCGCGCATTCCGGGAATCTGAAGAGCGAATATCTCCTGCCTTCCATCATCGATCACTGCATTAAGAGCGGCAAGGGAAGGGTGCGCGTGCTTCCGACGAATGACCGCTGGTTCGGTGTCACCTACAAGGAGGACAAGCCCACTGTGGTGGCCTCGATCCGGAAGCTCATCGCAGACGGTGTATACCCGGAGAAGCTGTATGGCTGATGCGGCGGTTCGCGGCGGCTGCATTACCCTCATCGGAATGCCGGCCTGCGGGAAGAGCTCGGTCGGCGTGGTGCTCGCGAAGAAGACGGGACGGCAGTTTATCGACGGAGATCTCCTGATTCAGGGACAGACGGGAAAGCTTCTGAAGGAGCTCATCCAAGAGCTGGGGGACGAGGGCTTTCGCGCGCTGGAGGAGGAGATCAATGCCGGTATACAAGCAGAGCGCGCTGTGATTGCGCCGGGCGGAAGCATCGTCTACGGGGAGCGGGCCATGCGACGCTTTCATGAGCTAGGACAGGTGGTTTATTTAAAGCTTTCCTACCCGGCCATACGGCGGCGGCTCGGGGATCTCACGGCGCGGGGCGTCAGCATAAAGCCTGGTCAGACACTGAGGCAGCTCTATGACGAGCGGGTGCAGCTCTATGAGAAATATGCGGATATCGTGGTGGATGAGACCGGAATGAATACACGGCAGGTCGTGGAGGCCATCGCGCGTGCGGTGGGCGAGGCGCTGCCGGAGAAAAAAGCGGAGACATCGACAGGCAGCACCGGGCTAAGAGGCAGAAAGACAGGGAAGCGGAAAGCTGCAGCTGGAAGAGCAGAGTCGGGCGGCAGGACGCGAAGCGGCAGACAGCAGCCGCAAAGCAGTACAGGAAAGGGAAAGAGACATGGAAAAAGAGTTGTGGAAGCCGGGCAATCTTCTCTATCCGGTTCCGGCGGTGATGGTGAGCTGCGCAGACAGAGAAGGAAATAAGAATATCATTACCGTGGCGTGGGCGGGTACTGTGTGCTCGGATCCGGTTATGGTCTCGATCTCCGTGCGCCCGGAGCGTCACTCCTATCGGATGATTCAGGAGAGCGGAGAGTTTGTGATCAATCTCACGACGGAGTCCCTCGTGCGGCAGACAGATGAGGCAGGTGTGAAATCCGGGAGAGATGTGGACAAGTGGGAGCTCCTGAAGCTCACGCCGGAGCCCGGGCACAGGGTGAAGGCGCCGCTCATCGCAGAGAGCCCGGTGAATCTGGAATGCCGCGTGAAGGAGATACTCCCGCTCGGCTCGCATCACCTCTTTCTCGCGGAAGTGCTCGCGGTTGATGTCGACAGGAGCCTTTTGAATGAGAAGGGGAAGCTGGAGCTCTCCCGGGCAAAGCTTGTGAGCTACTCTCACGGAGAGTACTACAGCCTCGGGCGGCTGCTCGGGAGCTTCGGCTATTCCGTGCGAAAGAAGCCGCAGAGAAAATAAGTGCCGAGAAGTATTTGCGCTTCGTCCCAGGGAGTGCTATAATACAGCGGTTCAAAAAGTGAGTTCGTGACCATCCTCACTTAAAACAAAACTACGGAGGTAATAGGATATGAGTTACAGAAGCAAGGACGGCGCGGGCACGCTTGCCTACGGCGCGATGCTCGCCGCAATCTACGCGGTGATCACCTATCTCACCGCACCCATCAGCTTTGGGCCGATTCAGTTCCGGATATCCGAGGCGCTCTGCATCCTTCCGGTCTTCACGCCGGCAGCAATTCCGGGGCTCTTTGCGGGCTGCTTTCTCGCAAACTTCATGTCGGGCGCTGCCCCCATGGATGTCGTGTTCGGAAGTCTTGCGACGCTGATCGGTGCCTACGGAAGCTGGAAACTGCGGAACAGAGGGACACTCGCGGCGCTGCCGCCGATTGCCGCCAATGCGCTGATTATCCCCTTTGTGCTGCGCTTTGCCTATGGCGCGGAGGATATGATTCCCTTCATGATGCTGACGGTCGGTATCGGAGAGGTGATTTCAGTGGGAATACTCGGAAATATGCTGCGCACGCTGTTGCTGCGCTACGGCAGGCAGCTGGTGGTGCCGAGAGGTATGTAAGACTGGAAATTGCCCGGCGGAGCCGGGCTCATTTTCCATCTGCGGAGGAATATTATGGGAAGCTACCGGATCGATTTTGAGCATCCGAATCATATCTATTTTATGGGAATCGGCGGCATCAGCATGAGTGGTCTCGCGGAGATACTCCTGAAGGAGGGCTTTCGCATCAGCGGAAGCGACGCAAAGGAGAGCAGCTTTACGGACCGGCTCAGCGCGCTGGGCGCGACGGTTGTCTACGGGCAGCGGAGCGAGAATATCACGGATGATATCGACTGCGTCGTCTATACTGCCGCGATTCATCCGGACAATCCGGAGTACCGCACAGCCATGGAGAAGCAGATTCCCATGCTTACGCGGGCGGAGCTGCTCGGACAGATGATGCGGCGCTACCGCCGGAGCATCGCAGTCAGCGGTACGCACGGAAAGACCACGACGACCTCCATGCTCTCCCATATACTTGTGAAAGCCGGTACAGATCCGACTATTTCCGTCGGTGGGGTGCTGCCTCTGATCGGAGGGAATATCCGCGTCGGCGGTAACGACACCTTCCTTCTTGAGGCCTGTGAGTATACCAACAGCTTTCTCTCCTTTTCTCCGACCATGGAGATTATACTGAATGTCGAGGCGGATCATCTCGATTTCTTCAAGGATATCGACGATATCCGCAGCTCCTTCCACCGCTTTGTCGAGCGGCTTCCGGAGGACGGAACCGTGATTATCGACAACCGCATCCGTGCGTACCGGGAGCTCGTCCGGGATTTCCCCGGCAGGGTTGTGACGGTCGGCACGGAGGGGGCGGATATCTACGCAGAGGAGCTTCTCTACGATGAATACGGACATCCTTCCTTTGTGCCTGTTGCATTTGGGGAGGCGCTTTCGCGCGTACAGCTCGCTGTGCCTGGAGAGCACAATATCTTCAACGCGATGGCGGCAATCGCGGCGGGGCTGGAGCTCGGACTTCCGGCTGCGCGTATCCGCGAGGGACTTCAGGACTTCCGGGGAACCGTGCGCCGCTTTGAGAAGAAGGGGGAGCTGAACGGCGCGACTATCATAGACGACTACGCACATCATCCGCAGGAGATCGAAGCCACCCTTCGCGCGGCGGAGCATTATCCGCACCGGGAGCTGTGGTGTGTGTTCCAGCCGCACACTTATTCCAGAACCAGGGCGCTGCTGCGGGAGTTTGGAAGAGCGCTGGAGCTCTCGGATCACGTGCTGCTCGCAGACATCTACGCGGCGCGGGAGACCGATACCCTCGGCGTCAGTGCCGCGGATGTGGAGCGTGCAATCAACGCGGATACGCCGGGCAAGGCCCTCTACCTTTCTTCCTTTGAGGAGATTGAGCGCTATCTCATGGAAAAACTGTCCCCCGGCGATTTGTGCATAACCATGGGGGCGGGAGATATCTACCGTGTCGGCGAGGAGTTGCTTCAGAAGAGCAAAAAGTGAAGAGAATTAAAGATTTAAAGCCGGGATGTCGGAAAGACACCCGGCTTTTCCACAAGAGGAGGCGGAACTTATCAACTTATCCACAAAATCCACAGGAAAAAGCTATCAACATTGTGGATAAAGTTGTGGACAGGGAGGCGGCGCTTTGGGTTCTCAATTCCGTACCGCTGTGCTAAACTAGGCGGGAACGGGGCGCTGCACAGAACTCTGTGCGGTGCTGCGCTTTGAAAGGAACAGGTGACAGAGGATGAAAATTAAATTCACCGGTCCCTGTGTGCCGACAGCCACACTGGTCGCGAATGAATTTATCGATCGATACATGCCTTCGGCAAACGGGGAATATGTAAAGGTATACCTCTATCTTCTCCGCCATGCGGAGGAGGAAATTACCACGGCGGAGATCGCCGATGCGCTGGAGCTGACCGAGGGAGATGTGCGTCGGGCGCTGACACGCTGGAAGAAGGACGGCCTGCTCGCAGCGCAGGGAGAGACTGCCGGGGAGGCTCTAAGCGGCGGAGAGCTGCCGCAGGAGCCAGTCCTTAAAGAGGCGGGCACGACAGAACAGCCGGAGGCCATGGTCTGCGCTGCGAAACAGGAGAGCCCGGAGGCAGTCACCGGGACAGCATCCGGGGCGGAAAACGCGCTTTTGAATCCGCTCCCGGAGATCCCGGACAAGTCGGGTGTGAATTTCGCAAAGCTTCGGAAGGATCAGGAATTTACGGAGCTTCTCTATGTCATTCAGCGCTATCTCTCAAAGATTTTTTCGCAGACGGACAGTGAGACCATCGCCTATCTCTACGATGTGCTGAAGCTCCCGTCAGAGCTGCTCGTGTATCTCGCAGAGCGCTGTGCACAGAACAGAAAGACCTCTCTCCGTTACTTTGAGAGCGTCGCGCTGGACTGGTACCGGAGAGGTATTCGGACTGCGGAGCAGGCACAACACAGCGCAGACAGCTACAGTACAGAGGTCTATGCAGTGATGAAGGCCTTCGGCCTGAAGCGGAGAGATCCGGGAACAGAGGAGCTGCGCTACATTCGAAAGTGGTTTGAGGACTATGGCTTCGCCAAGGAGCTGGTGCTGCTCGCCTGCGACAGAACACTGCTCCGGGCGCACAACCCGAGCTTTGTCTATGCTGACAGGATACTCACAGAGTGGCACAGCGCCGGGATTCACACTGTGGAGGAGGCAAAACGGCTGGAGGAGGAGCGCTCCGCAAAGCGGGGCCGGAAGAGCGGGGCGGGGGAGATGCAGAAAAACCCGCGGGGCGGCGGCACGCGCTTCAGCAATTTTGAGCAGCGGGACGATGATATTGATGCGCTCGCGCTTCAGATGATGAAGAAGCAGCTGGAGCAGGCGTGAGCAGAGTCAGCATTGCTGCGGACAGAGCGCAGCATGGCTTACAGACAAAGGAGTCACTATGGCACTGAGCAATTCGCAGTTCAATGCGATACTGCGTGAATATGAGCGGCTGCAGGCGGAGAATCGCCGGGAGTACGCTGCGCGAAGGGCGCGGGTGATGCAGGCTGTCCCGGAGCTGAAGCAGCTGGACGACAGAGCCGCCGTCTCTGCGATGGAGCGGCTTAAGAGGAGCGTGCTCGGCGGCGACAGCTTCGCAGTACAGGGCTTTTCCGAGGAGATCGGCACGATTGAGGAGCAGAAGGCCGCCCTGCTAAAGAAGGCAGGCTTCCCTCCGGATGCGCTGGAGCCGCACTACCACTGCGCGGACTGCAGGGATACAGGCTTTATCGAGGGACAGAAATGTCACTGCTTTCACACGAGAGCCATCCGGCTTCTCTATGCCCAGTCGCATCTTGACAGAATCATGGAGCGGGAGAACTTTGAGACCTTTTCCCTCGAGTGGTACGATGACAGCCAGGTGCTGAATGCCATCGGCATGACAGAGCGCGCGTGGATGCGCCGCATCGAGGAGCGCTGCAGAAGCTTTGTCGAGAACTTTCCCAGAGAGCACGGAAGCATACTTTTTCAGGGAAATACCGGTGTCGGAAAGACCTTTCTCTCCAACAGCATTGCGAAGGAGCTGATCGAGCGGGGACAGTCTGTGATCTACCTCACGGCTGCAGAGTTCTTTGACTGCATGGCGAAGGTGCGCATTGAGAAGACAGATGATCTGAAGCTCCAGGAGCTGTACGACTATATATTCAGCTGTGATCTCCTGATCCTCGACGATCTGGGGACTGAGGTAGTAAATACCTTTTCCGCATCACAGCTCTTCTATCTTGTAAATTTCCGCCTGAACGCGCAGAAGGGAACGGTGATTTCGACCAACCTCTCCATGCGCATGCTGCGGGACAGCTATTCAGACAGAACCACCTCGCGCATTACCAGCGGATATGATATACTCATGCTCTATGGGGATGATATTCGCGCCAAGAAAAGAAAAAGAGAACTGGGACTCTGAAGGGAGAAAGAGGAGAGAACATGGCAAACGAAGATAAAGAGATCGAGACGATACCGGTAGGCCCGCTGGGACTCGTACCCTTAAAGAGCTGCGAGGGGCTGGGAAAGAAGGTCAACGACTACCTGGTGCAGTGGAGAAGCGCAAGACAGAGCGAGCACAAGAACACCATCGCCTTTGCGGGTTATCAGAGAGATTCCTACATTATAGACACACAGATCAGCCGCTTCGGGACCGGAGAGGGGAAGGGAACCATACTTCAGACTGTCCGCGGAGGAGATCTGTTTCTGATGGTGGATGTGTGCAACCACAGCCTCACCTACTCTCTCTGCGGCATGACGAACCATATGTCGCCGGACGATCACTTCTCTGACTTAAAGCGCATCATCATGGCGGCGGCGGGCAAGGCGCGCCGCATCAATGTCATCATGCCCTTTCTCTACGAGAGCCGCCAGTACAAGCGGAACGGCAGAGAGTCTCTGGACTGCGCACTGGCGCTCCACGAGCTCGTCAACATGGGCGTGGAGAATATCATCACCTTCGATGCACACGATCCGCGCGTGCAGAATGCCATCCCGCTGAAGGGCTTTGAGACCGTACAGCCCATCTATCAGTTCATCAAGGCAATACTTGCAGCCGAGCCGGAGCTTCGGGTCGATGCGGAGCACATGATGGTCATCAGCCCGGATGAGGGCGGCATGAGCCGGGCGATCTACTTTGCCAATATGCTGGGGCTGGATGTCGGCATGTTCTATAAGCGCCGCGACTACACGCGTCTTGTCGGCGGCAGGAATCCCATCGTCGCGCACGAATTCCTCGGTGCGGATGTCGCGGGGAAGGATGTCATCGTGGTGGATGATATGATCTCCTCCGGAGAGAGTGTGCAGGACGTCGCGAGAGAGCTGAAGCGCAGAAAGGCGGGTAAGGTCTTCATCTGCGGAACTTTTGGTCTCTTTACGAATGGACTGACCCGTTTTGACCGCTACTACGAGGAAGGTCTGATAGACCGCGTCTTCACGACAAATCTTGTCTATCAGTCCCCAGAGCTTCTCAGCAGACCTTACTACGTCAGCGTGGAGATGAGCAAGTATATTGCACTTCTGATCGACAGCCTGAATCACGACACCTCGATCAGCGAGCTGCTGCAGCCAAGCGAGCGCATACACCGCGTTCTGGAGAAGCACAGAGCGGCGCAGGCAGCCGGAAAGCAGGGATGAGGGGAGAAAAGAAGATGGCAGACGATAAGAAGCTGGTAAAGGAAATCACTTCCATGGACGAGGATTTCGCCCAGTGGTACACAGATATTGTGCGCAAGGCGGAGCTCTGTGATTACACAAGTGTCAAGGGATGTATGGTCATACGTCCGGCGGGCTATGCAATCTGGGAGGCCATTCAGCAGAACCTGGATGCGCGCTTTAAGGCGACCGGTGTGCAGAACTGCTCCATGCCGCTCTTTATTCCGGAGAGCCTTCTGCAGAAGGAGAAGGATCATGTCGAGGGCTTCGCACCTGAGGTCGCGTGGGTCACGCAGGGTGGGCTGGAGCCCCTTCAGGAGCGTCTCTGCGTGCGTCCCACCTCGGAGACGCTGTTCTGTGACTACTACGCCAGAACAGTACATTCCTACCGGGATCTCCCGCAGAACCTGAACCAGTGGTGCTCCGTGGTGCGCTGGGAGAAAACGACCCGTCCCTTCCTCCGCTCGAGAGAGTTCCTCTGGCAGGAGGGACATACTGTCCATGCGACAGCTGAGGAGGCGCAGGAGCGCACAGAGATGATGCTGAATGTCTACGCGGACTTCTGTGAGGAGGATCTCGCAATTCCGGTAGTGCGCGGACAGAAGACCGATAAGGAGAAGTTCGCAGGAGCAGTTGCGACCTACACGATAGAATCCCTGATGCATGACGGCAAGGCGCTGCAGAGCGGCACCAGCCATAACTTTGGGGACGGCTTCGCAAGGGCCTTCGGCATGCAGTTTCAGGACAGGGACAACAGTCTGAAGTATATGCACCAGACCTCCTGGGGGATGACGACCCGCATGATCGGGGCCATCATCATGGTGCACGGAGACGATTCCGGGCTGAAGCTCCCGCCGCATATCGCGCCGACGCAGGTCATCGTGATACCGGTTCAGATGAATAAGGAGGGCGTGCTGGAGAAGGCGTCCGAGCTTACGGAGTCGCTGAAGGCAGCGGGAATTCGGGTGAAGCTGGACGATTCCGACCGCCGTCCGGGCTTTAAGTTTGCGGACTGTGAGATGCGGGGCATTCCGCTTCGCGTGGAGATCGGACCAAAGGATATTGCGGCGGAGCAGTGTGTGCTGGTGCGCCGCGACAGCGGAGAGAAGATCACTGCCTCTCTCGACAATCTGGCTGCAACTGTGACAGAGCTGCTGGAGACCATACAGCGCGATATGTACGAGAGAGCGAAGGCACATCGTGAGGCACATACCTACGATGTGCAGACCATGGAGGAGTTTGCGGACACGGTTAAAAACCGTCCGGGCTTTGTGCGCGCCATGTGGTGCGGCTGCCAGGAGTGCGAGGACAAGATCAAGGAGCAGACCGGTGCGACCAGCCGCTGCATCCCATTCCGGCAGGAGCAGCTCTCCGATACCTGCGTCTGCTGCGGAAAGCCCGCAACGAAGATGGTCTACTGGGGCGTTGCATATTAAAAAAGAATAGACATGACAAAAAGAGAGAATCCAGTTGCGGCTGGGTTCTCTTTTGGTATAGTGGCGAGAATGGAATTTACCATGTCGCAGAAAGAAGGCTGGAACAGAGTGAAAACTGAGGATTTGGCATTCATTACTCCTGGAATCAGAGTCTTCACCCGGCAATCATAATCGCATGGCAACAGCTTTATCAAAACGGGATCCGAAATTTACACCGAGCTTCCGGCGGAGGAGCTGCCGCAGCGCGGTAATTTCCTGCGCCTTCAGGCTGCGCTTTGGGAGCAGGTAGACGTCCTGGGCGCTGATGTAGAAGAGGAAGAGGTGGCTCAGCTCGAAGGCGCAGGTGAGCTGAGACAGCGGATGGCGGACATCAACCGCGTGATCGGGAATGCGGAGGTGGAAGCTGCTCCTGTCCACGGTACAGCTGCAGTGGCTGTCGATCAGGGACTGCGGCGAGCGAATGTAGCGGAGTATATTGAGCTCTGTCTGCGCGAACAGCAGGAGTCCCCAGCCGAGGTAGCCCGCGGCGATGAAGAAGACCAGCGGGTTTGCGCTGCCGAAGCCTGCGGCGGCCGCGATGCTGTAGAGGAGGGAGATCAGCAGTACAATAAACATGATGCGGAGCGGCAGGCGGTGGCGCAGAAACAGGCCGAAGTAGGAAGCCTTGCGAAAATCGCTCATGGTCAGCTCGTAGTTTGCATAGATGGTATTCATTCTGCTCTCCTTTGACAGGTGATAGAGTGATTATAGCATATCGGTTGCATGGATGGCATCATGAAGCCGTTTGCCCGGACGGAGGAAAGAGAGCGGGCATTTAGAGCTTGAGCATGCAGCCTCTTCAGATATGAATATCGAAATTTTAGATACATCCTATGACTTTAACGGCTTTGAAAGATGAGAGAAGAGAAATAAGGCATTATTTTTGAAAAGCCAGTAAAAAAGAATTGCTTTAGAGTAAAAAGAAGATATAATAGTAAAATACATAGGATGAATATACGCGGAATGAAAGGTCTGCGAACTGAGAGCGGAGGAAGGCTATGAAGGAGCTGTTTGACTGTCTTGTGATCGGCGGCGGCGTGGTGGGCAGTGCGATTGCGAGGGAGCTGGCGCGCTACCGCCTGAAGAGTGCGGTGCTTGAGAAGAATCTGGATGTGTGCTATGAGACGAGCGGGCGCAATTCGGGCGTGGTACACGGCGGTTTTGCTTACGATACGGGAAGCCTCAAGGCGCGGCTCTGCGTGGAGGGCAACCGGGGAATGCAGGAGCTCTCCGAGGAGCTGGATTTTCGCTTTGTGCGCTGCGGGAAGGTGCTGGTGGGGAATACGCCGGAGGATATGGAGTCCCTGAAGCGCACCATGCAGCAGGGTGAGAGAAATGGCGTGGAGGGGCTGGAGCTGATTGATGAACAGAAGCTCCATGAGCTGGTTCCGACAGTGAACGGGCGCTTTGCCATGTGGTCAAAAAACAGCGGGATTGTGGATCCCTTCGGCTGTACGATTGCCCTTGCGGAAAATGCCGCAATGAACGGCGTCCGTTATTTTTTCGGCCGTGAGGTCACGGAGATCGTAAGGAACGGCGACGGTGTTTACTGTGTGACAGCCTCCGGAGAGCAGTTCTATACGCGCTGGATCATCAACAGTGCGGGGCTTTCCTGCAGGGAGATCTCGGAGATGCTGGGGATCCATGGCTATCGGGTCATCGGATCTAAGGATCATTACATCATACTGGATCAGCGGACCGGAGCGCTGCTGCCCATGCCGGTCTACCCGGTTCCCTCCAATACCTATATGGGCATTCATGTGACGCCGACGACAGACGGAAATGTGATCGTGGGGCCGGATGCGGAGGAGACAAGCTGCTTTGAGCGCTATGATGTGCCGCAGAAGAACATTGATTTTCTTGCGGAGGATGCATCGAGGCTGTGGCCGCATATTGAGAGGAAGGACTATATCCGCAACTACTGCGGCATACTTCCGAAGTGGGTGGACGAGAACGGTGTGATACAGGACTTCAAGATAGAGATACGGGATGAGCTTGCGCCGCGGGCAGTGAATCTTGTCGGGATTGAGTCGCCGGGCCTCACTGCGGCAGTACCTATCGCCCGCTATGTGCTTCAACTGATGCAGGAGCGGGAGCACTTCTCCCTGAATCCGGAGTTCAACGGAAGGCGCAGGGGCATACGCCGCTTTGCAGATATGTCAGATGAGGAGCGGGAGGAGGCCATACGGAAGGATCCGGACTACGGCGAGCTGATATGCCGCTGTGAGAAGGTGTCAAAGGCGGAGATTCTTGAGGCGATACGAAATCCGTTGGGAGTGGAGACCATGGTCGGAATCAAGTACCGGACGCGCGCCATGATGGGGCGCTGCCAGGGGGGCTACTGTCAGATGCGGATTGAGCAGCTCATTGAGCAGGAAAAGAAGAGGCGCGCGGAGGAGGTTCTGTATAACCGCGCGGGTGCGCAGCTTTTGTTTGGCAGGGTGCGGGAGGAGCAGGCATGAGAGAGGTAGATGTTCTGATCGTGGGCGGCGGCCCGGCGGGACTGGCCGCCGCAGTGGCGCTCTGGAAGAGAGGCGTCCGCAATATACTGGTTTTGGAGCGGGAGAAGCAGCTCGGCGGCATTCTGCGGCAGTGTATACATGATGGCTTTGGCCTGACGCGCTTCGGGGAGACACTCAGTGGGCCGGAGTATGCGCAGCGCTTTATTGATGAGCTGCAAAAGCTCAACATTCCCTACATCACGGACTGTGCGGTGATACGGATCACGGCAGAGAAGGAGGTCACGGCAGTCTCAAAGAACGGGCTGCTTCGGTGGAGGGCGCGCACCGTGATTCTGACTATGGGCTGCAGGGAGCGGACGCGCGGCGCGCTTGCCATTCCGGGGGAACGTCCCGCGGGTGTCTTTACGGCGGGGGTGGCGCAGGCCTATATGAACCTCTATAACCGCATGCCGGCGAAGGAGGCGGTGATACTCGGCTCGGGAGATATCGGCATGATCATGGCGCGGCGTCTCACACTGGAGGGGGCGCGGGTGCAGGCGGTCTTTGAGCTTCAGCCTTACGCGAGCGGACTTCCGAGAAATGTGGAGCAGTGTCTGAACGACTACGGGATTCCGCTGTACCTGAGTCACACTGTCGTGGGGATTCACGGAAACAGGCGGCTCACAGCTGTCACAGTGGCGGAGGTGGATGACCGGCTCAGACCGATTCCGGGGACAGAGCGGGATTACAGCTGCGACACGCTCATACTCTCGGTCGGCCTGATTCCGGAGAATGAGCTTTCTCTCGATGCGGGGGTTCAGCTGGATCCCCGGACGAGGGGGGCTGTGGTGGATGAGTATCTGCAGACCACTGTGCCGGGAATATTTGCGGCGGGAAATGTTCTGCATGTCCACGATCTGGTGGATTTTGTGTCTCTGGAGGCCGAGACTTTGGTGGAGTCCTGCGTGGGCTGTATGGAAGGCCGGCTGCCGGTGTGTCCGCTGGAGATCCGGGCCGGGAGCGGCATCAACCACACCGTTCCGATGCGGGTCAGCGGGGAGAAGGATGTGTGTCTCTCCCTGCGGGTGAGCCGGCCGGCAGGAGATTGCCGTATTGTTGTGAGACAGAATGGCAGAGAGCTGGCTGTAAAGAAAATGAAGCGGGCCCTTCCGGCGGAAATGATACGGATGCAGATCCCTGCGGAGAGGCTGCAGCGCAGCGGGGCGTTGGAGGTGGTTCTGGAATGAATAGGGTAGAGAAGAAAAGCTACATCTGTATTATCTGTCCGAACGGATGTGAGATCAGCGCGGAATTCGAGCGGAGAGCGGACGGAAGCACGCGGTTTCTTGCTGCAGAGGGACAGGCCTGTAAGAGGGGGGAGCGCTATGTGCAGAAGGAGCTGGATAGTCCGGAGAGAACCATAGCCTCCACGGTGCCGGTGGAGGGCGGTGTGCTGCCGCTTGCGAGTGTGCGTATCACTGCGCCGATCCCAAAGGGCAGGATTCCGGAGGCGATGCAGGAGATACGGAAATACAGGCTGAAGGCGCCGGTGAAGGCCGGAACAGTGCTGAACGATCACTTTCTGGGGCTGGAGGTCAGTCTCATTGTGACAAAGCATGTAGAGGAAGCGGGTGATGTCGGCTGAGCGCGCGGGTGCTTGCAGTGATTGAGAGCGGTACGTCGGTATCATTCCGGGAGAAATAAAAAAGCTGCGGCAGCGGGATTAAAGTCCCACTGCCGCAGCTTTTTATGAATACTTTATGCGCGCTTCTGCTGTGTCGCCATGAAGTGAGTCAGTGTCTTTGCGACGACGGTTCCGACAACACCGCAGACGATCGCCTCGATGAGCCCCTGTACGCCGACCAGCATGATGACAAAGGACACGGGGTTTGCGGCGCCGAGCTTCGCGACCAGAGACTGGATGAAGTCAGTCTTATAGAATACGAGGACTATGTAGCCCATGAAGAACAGGGTATTCAGGAGCGGCGCGGAGACTGCTCCGAGCAGATAGCAGACGGTCTTTGAGTGATCCAGTGCGTGGAAGAGCTGAAAGAGTATCCCCACCACAACACCCATGAGCACGCGCATGCCCACGCATAAGATAAAGGTGTTGACAGGATCCAGCTGGAAGAAGGCGCCGGTCATAACAGAGACGCCGGTCATCGCATCATAGAAGCTCACAAAACCGAAGACTGCACCGGTGATGGCGCCTGCGACCGGGCCGAAGAGCATGGCGCCGATTGCAATCGGTACGGTCAGGAAGGACATGTACAGCGGGCCCACCGGCACGCTGCCGAGGCCTACGAGCTTCATGACGAACTCGATGGCGATCAGAAGTCCCATTTCAGCGATAAAGACTGCGTTGAATTTTCTGCTTTGCATATTCAGTTTTCCTCCTCTGTCATTCTGCCTTTCGCAGATACGACGAAACGGTTTTGCGGGAAACCCGCGGTGGCCGCAATTTGAGAATTCTTTGGCAGATGTCAGCATTACCCTCGTAAAGAGCTCTGAAAGCTGCCTGATTCCTGCCGCCCGGACGGTGCAGCGGAAAAGTTCTCAAAAAGCGATACCATTATACCAGAAAAGTTATTATAATAAATAAATATATTAATATATCAGTAAAAAGCATGAGACACTGTCAGAGACAGCTCTGAGGCTGCAAGGCGCAGAGGGGCTGAGAAGGGAAAAGGAGAGGAAAATGAAAGCAATCAAGCTGGAGAAGCCGTGGGAAGTTAGCTGTGTGGAGCTGCCGATGCCAAAGCCGGGGGAGGGCGAGGCGCTCATCCGGATTCATGCGGCGGGCATATGTGGGAGTGATATCGGTGCGTTTCGGGGCACGAACGGGCTGGTAAGTTATCCGAGAATCATCGGCCATGAGCTTGCGGGAGAGATCGTCTCGATCCCGGAGCACAATGCACGGGGGCTGAAGCCGGGGGATCGGGTTGTGATAGACCCCTATCTGTACTGTGGTCACTGCTACCCCTGTTCCATCGGCAGGACAAATTGCTGCACGGAGCTTCATGTGCTCGGGGTGCATGTGGACGGAGGCATGGCGGAGTATTACTGCCATCCGGCAGATATGCTGATCCCGATTCCGGAGGGAATGAGCTGGACAGAGGCCGCAATGGCGGAGCCGCTCACCATCTCTCTGCATGGAATTCACAGGGGCGGTCTGAAGGCCGGAGAGTACTGCGCGGTGATCGGTGCGGGGCCGATCGGGCTTGCGGCGGCGCTGGTGGCACAGGCCTACGGCGCGCACGCGATTCTTCTGGATCTCGTGCAGGAGAGGCTGGACTTCGCGAAGGAGCTGGGAATTGAATATACGATCAACTCCGCGGACTGCGATCCGACGGAGGAGATCCGCAGGATCACAGGCGGAGTGATGGCGCAGCAGGTGATGGAGTGCAGCGGGGCCAACCCGGCGATACGTGCTGCTTTGGACTATGTGAGTCACGCGGGACGCATCACCCTGACCGGATGGCCGAAGCAGGAGACCGCCATCCCGACAGATATGATTACCAAAAAAGAGATTGATATCCGGGGAGCCAGAACCAGTGCGGGAGAGTTTGAGGAGGCACTGAAGCTGATTCACGAAAAGCGCGTGGACATGACACGTCTACTGACGAAGACGGTTTCACTGGCGGAGGCGCCGGAGACTATTATTGATATAGAGAAGCACCCGGGCAATTATATGAAGGTCGTTGTGCTGACAGACTGATGAGGCCGGAGTGGCGCAGGTGATATGGGAGGTGTTGATGGAACAGAGATACGCAGGGCTTCAGTATGAACAGATACTGCCGCTGATTCTGGCTCTGTTGCTTATTTTTATTCTGCCCATGCTGATGCGGAGGCATGGCTGGAGCTGGGAGGATCTCTTTTCCGCACTCTTTTCCGGGACGGGGAAGCGGGATCGCGCTGCGGCGGAGGAGCGACGGATACGCTCAGGGAAGGAGCGGCCGGAGCCGCATCTGAAAAATGGCGGTAAGGGGGAGATGATGGAGCTGTTATCTACCCTGCTCACCTTTTCAAGAAGGAACGGGCTGACGCTGGTCTATCCAGGTACTGTGCCGGTGGATGGGGAGAGCACGACGCTGCTGGCGCTTCTGGTCACGCGCTCTGAGGTGATCGGGATCAACTGCTTTGGCTTTGCGGGAACCATCACCGCAGGGCGGCAGGGTGAGAGCTGGAATCAGCACATGAACGGAGCAGATATCGAGATTCCCAACCCAAGGGTGCTGAACAGGAAGCAGTATCAGCTGCTGAGAAAGGCGATGAACGCACAGGGGATGACGGAGGTCGGGCTTGAGATTCTGGCTGTTTTTACGAACCGGAGTGCGGTGCTTGCGATCGGAGCCGACAGTGCACGTGAGGTTATGACGCGGCAGCAGCTTGTGGAGCTGCTGCGGGAGAAGGTCAGTGAGGAGAAGACAGGGCTTGATCCGCAGGCGGTTGCAGCACAGCTAAATAGGCTGGTGGTCAGAGTGAAAAAGCAGAGATAAGAGGATAATGTTAAAAAACAAACAAGATACTTCCGAATAAAACTCAAAAAATTGAGCGGAATGACAGGCTTTCTTATTGACAAGCAAGATATACATGGTATTATACTCCTGAGTGATATATTAGTATATCAATTTTCACAAGGGAGAAAAAGGAGAAACGCTATGAAAAAAAGAATTGCAGCAATGGTACTCAGTGCAGCGATGGCAGCAACTCTTGCGGCCTGCGGAGGTTCGGGAACAGCCGCCACAACAGCAGCGGCGTCCGCTGAGACGGCAGCACCCGCTGAGGCAGCGGAGAGCAAGGCAGAGGAGAGTGCGGCTGCTGCGGACGCAGTAGACACCAGCAACGCAGCTTACACAATCTCAATCGGTCACATCAATGCCGAAAATGATTCCTGGCATCTGGCGGCTCTCGATTTCAAGGAGCAGGTCGAGAAGAATTCCAACGGTCAGATCAAGGTTGAGGTATATCCGAACTCTCAGCTTGGCTCCGAGATCGATATGATCCAGTCCATCCTGCAGCAGGGCGGCTGTGATATCACCTACACAGGCGAGTCCATGCAGACCTACTCTCCGGATCTCGGCATGATCGGTATGCCGTATCTGATTCAGTCCGACGAGCACATGACCGCGGTGCTTGAGGGCGAGGTCGGCAAGAAGCTTGAAGGCATGATGGAGGAGGCCGGCATGAAGGTGCTCGGTTACTTCACCAGAGGACCCCGCTACATCACCTCCAATAAGGAGATCAAGAGCACGGCGGACTGCCAGAACCTTCTGATCCGCACCCCGCAGTCTCCGATGACGGTTGCGGCATTCGAGGCGCTCGGCGCAAAGCCGACACCGATGGCGCTGTCCGAGGTATTTACCTCTCTTCAGTCCGGCACCATCGAGGCACAGGAGAATCCCTTCGCCATGATTCAGAACCAGTCTTTCTATGAGGTTCAGAAGTATCTCGTAAAGACCGCACACCTTCGTGCATGGGTTTATATCGCGATGGGCAAGGCACAGTTTGATGCACTTCCGGCAGAGCTCCAGCAGGTCGTTCTGGACGCAGGAAAGCATGCGCAGGCATGTGAGCACGAGATATTCCTTGAGAATGAGAAGAAGTTTGAGAAGCAGCTCCAGGAGGAGGGCATGACCTTCATCGATGTTGATCAGCAGGAGTTCGCGGACAAGATGATCGCCGGAGTGCTTCCGATCCTGACCGAGAGCCAGAAGCAGCTGTATGACGAGATCGAGGCTGCAAATCCGAGCAAGTAATGATCTGAGTGTCAGAAGCCGGTTATGCGCTGTGCGATCTCAGAGCTTTTGACACCGTAATCAAGAGATTTGAGAAATACAGGTCAGTTGTATTGCGCATCGACTTGAGAGAGATCCCGGCGGCTGAGCAAATTCAGCCGCCGGTTTTGAAAGAGAGGGGAATATTATGAAGAGCGAAAGCGGCTTCGACAAGCTGGTGAAGGGCTACACGGAGGTTTTGTGCGCCTTTGGCTGTCTGTTTTATCTGTCCTTCTGCGCCTGTGTGCTGATTCAGATCATCAGCCGAAACTTTCTGCCCTCCGCACCTTCCTGGACGGAGGAGGCGGCGCGCTATACCTTCATTTACATGGTGGCCTTCGGCTGCGGGGTTGCGGTACTGAGGGATGAGTTTGTCTTTGTTGAATTTTTGAAGGATATGCTGGAGGTCAAGGGACAGCACAGAACCAACAAACTGATCCGCATCTTCTGTACGGCAGTGATGCTGGCAGTCAGCGTCTATATTCTGATAAAGGCGGAACCGACCTTCTGCTTTATCAAGTTTCGTATGGTCTCTACTGCAATGCAGATTCCGATGCAGTATATTTACTTCTCTCAGATTCTGCTCTTTTCCTTCCTGAGCATCAGTCTTGTGATGCGGCTCATCCAGATGTTCCGCGACTTCAATAAGGAGGTTGGCTGATATGGTATCGGTGCTGTTTATATCCTTTGTGATCTGTCTTGCCATCGGTATTCCGGTCGCATTCAGCCTTGGCGTGGCTTCCTGCATTTACTTTATCGGAGCGGGCATGCCGATCAATATGTTCGCGCAGAAATTCTTTGCGGGCATGGATTCTTTCACGCTGCTCTGCATTCCGGGCTTCACGCTTGCCGGGAACCTGATGAACCAAGGCGGCATCTCCGATAAGCTGCTGGATTTTGCTGAGACCTGTGTGGGGCACCTGCGCGGCGGTCTTGCCTATGCGAATGTGCTGGCCTCCATGGTATTCGCAGGTATTTCGGGAACTGCGCTCGCGGACACAGTGGCGCTCGGCGGAATCGAGATCCCGATGATGGTCAATCAGGGCTATGACGTGCCGTTCTCCGTGGCAGTAACGGCGGCGAGCTCCTGCATGGGGCCCATCATCCCGCCCTCTGTTCCCATGATTATTGCGGCCACCATGACCGGACTCTCTGTCTCCAGAATGTTCATGGCCGGCATTGTTCCGGGCATACTGATGGGCGGCGGCATGTGCTTTGTGTGCTGGTATGAGTCAAAGAAGCACAACTATCCGAAGCGCGACCGGAGAGCATCGATGCAGGAGATTATAAAGTCTGGAAGAGAAGCTTTCTGGGCGATACTCATGACCTTTATCATCCTCTTTGGTATTATGGGTGGAGTGATGACGCCGACCGAAGCCTCGATTGTGTGTGTGGCATACGGAACCATCGTCAGCTTCTTTATCTATAAAAAGCTGAATCTGAAGAGCTTCTATGCCTGCCTGAAGCAGACTCTCTCGAGTGCGGCAGCAATTATGGGGCTGGTGGCCTTTGCAAATGTGTTTGCGTACATTCTGACGAAGGAACGCATTCCGAATATGATCGCGGACGGCCTCCTGAGAATTACGACCAATAAGTTCCTGATTCTGCTGCTGATCAATCTCTTCCTGGTATTTGTCGGAATGTTTATGGAGACGATCGCGGCGCTGCTCATTCTGTTCCCGGTGCTTCTGCAGGTGGCAACCTCTGTGGGTGTGGATCCGGTGCAGTTTGGTCTCATTGTGGTCATGAACCTGGTGCTTGGTCTCTGCACGCCTCCGGTCGGGGTGTGTCTCTTTGCGGCGACTGCGATAGGAGGAAATAAGCTGTCAGAGAATGTGAAGGCGCTCGTGCCCTTCCTGATATCCAATTTCACAGTACTGGCGCTGGTCACCTATGTTCCGGCAATTTCCATCGGAGTTGCGAATCTGATTATGGGCGGGCACTGAGCGGAGAGCGAAGCGTTCTCACAGTGATATCAGATTATAATTTTGTTTTAGAAAGACAGAAAAATGAATTTAATTTGTGAGCCGAGACGAGAGGGAGAAACCGCCAGAGAATACGCCTATTCCATGCTGCGGGAGAATATCGCGAACCTGAATCTGGAGCCGGGCTGCACGCTGAACGACACCAATATTGCGGCGCAGCTCGGTATCAGCCGCACGCCGGTGCGCGAGGCGATCAATCAGCTGAAGGGCGAGTCGGAGATCATCGAGATATATCCGCAGCGCGGCATGAAGGTAGCGCTGATCGACATCAACATTATCCGCAATGTGCGCCTCATGCGCATGGTGCTGGAAAAGGAGATGATACGGCGCTGCTGTGATATTGCCTGCGAGGAGGATATACTCTGGATGGAGGAAAATGTTGCACTCCAGCATTTCTATCACAGACAGAAGAAGATGCAGCAGGCCGTGGAGGTAGATAATCAGCTGCACAGGAAGTTTTATGAGCTGGCAGGCTTTGATTATGTCTATCGTAGCACCAGAGGGCCGATGATTCACTACGACAGAGTGCGGGTGCTGGAATCCTTTTATGACACCTATCTGGATTCGATCCGGGATCATTCCAGTATGATATGCGCCGTCAGGGAGAGAAATCCGGCGGAGGCCTGCCGGCTGATGGAGCAGCATCTGGATCGATGGCTTGTGAATGAACGGAGACTGAGAGCGGAATATCCGCACTATTTTAAGAAAGAAGGAATGGGGCATGAAGGCAGTCAGAATTATGCGGCCGGGTGAGCTTAGGGTTGTTGACGAGACAAAGCCGGTACTGGACGGGGAGAATAATGTTCTGATACGCATGACCGCCGCCGGGATCTGCGGCTCTGACGTCGGGATATATCACGGAACCAACGCGGCAGCGACCTATCCGCGCATCATCGGTCATGAGATCGTAGGTATGGTGGAGGAGACCGGCGCGGGCGTGACTGCGGTGCATAAGGGAGACCGTGTGATTGTGGATCAGGTGACCGCCTGCGGGCACTGCTACGCCTGCCGCAAGGGACGTCCGAATGTGTGCGGAAACCTGAAGGTACGCGGCGTGCATATTGACGGCGGCTATCGCCAGTGGATTGCAGTTCCGGAGGATAAGTGCTATCTGCTGCCCGACAGCATCTCGGACACGGATGCCATCATGATCGAACCGACCACGATTGCCATTCAGAGCTGCTCCAGAGCAGAGCTTTCCGAGGAGGATACGCTGCTGCTGATCGGTGTCGGAGCGCTGGGCTCCTCTATCTTAAAAATTGCGCGTCTGCACTGCAAAAATATCATAGTGGCGGATGTCGTAGAGGAGAAGCTTGATGAGGCGCTGGAGCGCGGCGCACGGTGGAAGGTGAATATCGCGAGGGAGGATCTGGAGGCAAAGGTCAGAGAGTACACGGATGGCTATGGAGCGACCGTGACGATCGACGCTGCCTGCACAAAGGATTCTCTGATGAATGCGCTGAAGTGCACGGGCAATGCGGGCCGCGTGGTCACGATGGGCTTTTCGGTTGCAGATACGGTGGTGAATCAGTTTGTGATCACCTCGAAGGAGCTGGATGTACGGGGATCCCGCCTTCAGAATAGAAAATTTGGCGAGGCGATAGAGCTTTTAAAGTCCGGACAGATTGATCTGAACGGTGCAGTGTCTCATACCTTCAAGCTGACCGACGCGCAGAAGGCCTTCGATTTTATTGACAGCAGAGACCCCAGTATCCGTAAAATAGCCCTGACCTTTGAGGATCTGGACTGAGGACATCCAAAATTCGGGAGAGAGCCGACTGTCAGGAAAAGGGTGAGACAGGAAGCGGATGAGGTAAAATTAAGATAAGGAGCTGAAAAGCTATGAAAATGACATTTCGCTGGTACGGCGCAGACAGTGACAACGTTTCCTTAAAGCAGATCAGGCAGATTGCCGGTATGTCCGGTGTCATGGGTCTGCTGGATTATAAGGCGGCGGGAGAAGTCTGGACGCTTGAAGAGTGCAGAAAATACGTAGACGAGATCCATGCGGCGGGACTTGAGTGTGAGGTGATTGAGTCCGTGAATGTCCACGAAGACATCAAGATGGGGCTGCCGACCCGGGATCAGTATATTGCTAATTACTGCGAGACGATCCGAAACCTTGCGGCGGTCGGTGTAAAGGTGATCATCTATAACTTTATGCCGGTGCTCGACTGGCTGCGGACAGATCTGGCCCGCGAGATTCCGGAGGATGGCTCGAACAGCCTCTATTTTGATGAGGCGGAGCTCGGAAGCATGACGCCGCTGGAAATCGTGAGGAAGACCGCGGAGAGCTCCAATGGATTTTCACTTCCGGGTTGGGAGCCGGAGCGCCTTGCGGAGCTTGAGAAGACACTGAAGCAGTATGAGAAGATCACCCCGGAGATTCTGCTCCAGAACTACAAGTATTTTCTGGATGGCATCATGCCGACCTGCGAGGAGTGCAGCGTGAAGATGGCCTGCCATCCTGACGATCCGGCATGGCCGATCTTTGGACTGCCGCGCATTGCGCACAGTCAGGAGGGCTTTGATAAAATCGTTGCGCTCCATGATTCCCCCTGTAATACCGTATGCCTCTGCACCGGATCCCTGGGCTCGAATCCGGAGAATGATATTCCGGCGGTAATCCGTCACTTTGGTGAGATGAACCGGATCGGCTGCCTGCATGTGCGGAATGTAAAGTATCTGGGATATCATAAGTTCCGCGAGGCGGCACACTATTCCGCGTCCGGAGATCTGGATATGTATGCCATTATGAAGGCAGTCTATGATACCTGTCCGGACACCTATATTCGCCCGGATCACGGCAGAATGATATGGGACGAGGTCGGGAGACCGGGATATGGCCTCTATGACAGAGCGCTGGGGGCGGAGTATCTGCTCGGTCTCTGGGAGGCAATCGTGCGGGAGAATGAGCATCAGTAAGCGCGGAATCACGCGAGGCGGGATTGCACGGCGCGATCTGGAAAAGTGAGGATAATGCAATGAAGCTAAGTCTTGAATCCTTAAGAACACAGAAAGCAGACTGGGAGGCGGCCGGAGTGCGGCTTCCCTCCTATGACCTGTGTGTGGTGGCGGAGGAGACAAAGAAGTCTCCGCTGTGGGTACATTTTGGCATCGGGAATATTTTCCGCATCTTCATCGGCGGGATTGCAGATCAGCTCCTGGAAAAAGGAGCGTCTAAGAAGGGCATCACCTGTGTGGAGAGCTTTGATTTTGATGTGGTCGATAAGATCTATGATCCATACGACAATCTGGCGCTTGGCGTCACGCTGAAGGCGGACGGCAGCACGGAAAAGCAGGTGATCGGCTCGCTCACGGAGGCTATACGGGCAAGGTCACAGGATCCGGAGAGCTGGGGACGCCTTAAAGCAATCTTCCGGAATCCGGAGCTGCAGCTCTGCTCCTTTACTATCACGGAGAAGGGCTATGCGCTGAAAAATGCGGCGGGGGAGTTTTTCCCCTTTGTGCAGGCGGATATTGACCATGGTCCGGAGAAGCCGGGGAGTGCCATGGCGATCGTCACTGCGCTCCTGTATGAGAGATTTCAGGCGGGGCAGTATCCGCTTGCGGTGGTCTCCATGGACAACTGCAGCCACAACGGGGAGAAGCTCATGAGCGCTGTGCTTACCATGGCGGAGAGCTGGAAGCAAAAAGGTTTTGTTTCGCAGAGCTTTGTGGACTATCTGAAGGATGAGGCGCGGGTTGCCTTCCCCTGGTCCATGATTGATAAGATCACACCCCGTCCGGCGGAGTCAGTGGAGCAGGAGCTGGAGCGGCTCGGAATCGAGGGGATGACTCCGGTCATTACTTCAAAGAACACATACATTGCCCCCTTTGTGAATGCGGAGGGGCCGCAGTATCTGGTTGTGGAGGACAAGTTCCCGAACGGACGCCCCGCGTTTGAACAGGCAGGCGTCTACATGACGGATCGGGATACAGTAAACAAGGTAGAGCGGATGAAGGTTACGACCTGTCTGAATCCGCTGCACACGGCGCTGGCGGTCTATGGCTGTGTGCTGGGCTACACCCTGATCGCAGATGAGATGAAGGACAGGGAACTGAAGGAGCTGGTGCGGAGAATAGGCCCGGTGGAGGGAATGCCGGTGGTGACGGATCCCGGCATACTGTCACCGGAACGCTTTGTGGATGAGGTCATTCATGTCCGTATACCGAACCCGTTTATGCCGGATACGCCGCAGCGCATCGCAACGGATACGAGTCAGAAGGTCGGGATACGCTACGGTGAGACGATCAGGAGTTATGTGGAGAGATATGGGGACGCGGGCAGGCTTCAGGCGATCCCGTTGGCCATTGCGGGCTGGCTCCGCTATCTGATCGGCGTGGACGATGAAGGACAAGCTTTTGAGCGCTCCCCGGATCCAATGCTTTCGGAGCTCACGGAGCAGCTTAAGGGGATAGAGCTCGGAAAGCCGGAGAGTGTCGGAGATAAGCTGAGGCCGATTCTTTCCAATGCGAATATTTTCGGCTCCGATCTCTATGCCGCCGGAATCGGTGAGCGGATCGAGGCGCTGTTTGCGGAGGAGCTGGCAGGACCGGGCGCCGTGAGAGCAACATTAAAAAAATATTTGAACTAAATAAAAAGTGTTACAATAACAGGGATCGGTGCTTTGCCGGTCCCTGTTTTGGTATGCAGCCGGGCAGAAAGCTTTTGCTGCCGGAGGATTGTGGAAGCGCTCAGTGTGGAGGCATGAATTTGAAGCGAGGTCTGGTAATGGAGGGCGGCGGAATGCGCGGCATGTTTACCGCCGGTGTGATTGATGTGTTGATGGAGCATGGGATTGTCTTTGACGGAGGGATCGGTACTTCCGCAGGCGCTGCCTTTGGCTGCAACTACAAGTCGAAGCAGCCGGGCCGAGTGATTCGCTACAATACGGAGTTCTGTGACGATCCGCGCTACGGGGGGCTGCATTCTCTGCTGACGACAGGTGATCTGTACAGCAGAGATTTTGCCTATGAGACAGTGCCTTTTGAGCTCTATCCTTTCGATTCGGAGACCTTCCGCAGAAATCCGATGGAGTTCTATGTGGTGTGTACGGATGTGCTGACCGGTCGTCCCTTCTATAAGAAGTGCGAAAACGGGGACAGGCATGATGTGGAGTACATGAGAGCTTCTGCGTCCATGCCGCTGGTATCAAGGGTTGTTGAGGTGGATGGATACAGGCTTTTGGACGGCGGTATTTCTGATTCTATTCCGCTGCGCAAGTTTATCTCCCTTGGATATGATAAAAATGTTGTCATTCTGACACAGCCCGCGGATTACCGAAAGAAGCCTAGTCGCATGGCTGCGCTGTTCTCGCTGGCCTTGCGAAACTATCCGGCGGTGGTCTTCGCCATGCGTGCCAGACATTTGAACTACAATCAGAATGTAGCGTACGTGCGCACGGAGGAGGCAAAGGGGAGGGCCTTTGTCATTCAGCCGGAGGCAGCGCTCCACATAAGCCGTGCTTGTCGGGATGCAGGAGAGCTGATGCGCGTCTATGAGCTCGGCCGAGGCGCAGCGCTCCGGAGGATGGTGGAGCTGAAAAGGTTTCTGGAGGAATGACACAGATTTCATTTCCTTTTTCTCTTCCAAGCGGTATACTTTAATCAGAGAACAGTAAGTTTATTCAAAAGTGTAAAATCAGGAGGATAATGATGAAATACGAGGAACTTATTGAACGCAGACAGTCGATACGCTCCTTTTATGAAAAAGAACTGAGCACAGAGCAGATCAAAGAAATCACAGAGTACTGTGAGAAGGCGAAGAAGCTCTGTCCGGAGATCTCGCTCGCAGTGGAGTTCTGCGCGGAAGGAGCCGGAGCGAGAATGGAGGGAGTTGTGGGTTATCGCGGGAACGCCTTTTTTGCTCCGATGTACCTGGTTCTGCTCTCTGAGGAGCAGGAGGGCTACCTGGAGAATGCAGGCTTTCTTGCGGAGGGCATTTCCCTGAAACTCACGGATATGGGACTGGACAGCTGCTGGCTTACAGTCGATAACAGCGACGCGGTGAAGAAGGCATTGCTGCTGGACTCAAAGCTTACCGTGGCGGCGGTGCTGGCCTGCGGCTATGGAGTTGAAGAGAAAGCGGCGCAGAGAATTGATATTGTGACCCCGGCAGATGTGAAGTTTGAAAAGCGTGAGGGACACATTGCCCCGAAGATTTCTCAGGGAGAGATGGTCTATGAGGGGCAGTGGGGCGTGAGTCCGGAATGGAAGGAGGGGCAGTTCGATCCTTACCTTGACAAGGCTCTCTATGCGGCGACGCTGGCGCCGAGTTTCCTGAATCGGCAGACCTATCGCTATATCATCCGGGACAGGGAGCTGATTCTCTGTGAGAAGGAAGAGGATATGGTCTCTGAGGAGGACAGAAAGCTCGGACTGGGCGCGACAATGTATAATTTTCATGTTGTGTATTCTCACTATAATGCGGCCGGGTACGGATGGGTTCTGGGAGAACCAGAGATCGCCGGAGATCTGCAGCTTGCAGAGGGCTATCAGGCAGTGGCCTCTCATCGCCTGTGGTAAGCAGTAATGAGCTGTAATATATAAGGCGCGGGTAATGTTGGGAAAAAGGATATGAATGTCGGGGGCAGCTGCTTATGCGCTGCCCCCGCTGAATATAAGTGAGACAAGTGTAGTAGTCTAAGAAAGTCTGTGCCCCGCTCTGCCCGCGCGACAATATGCACAAGGCTTAGAAGCTCTTAACCTGTCTGAGGGCGCGTTGGACGAGCGGCGAGGACTGTTTGAGTGAAGCGAGTCCCACAGCTGCCGTCCTGTGTTTCGCGCACGAAGAGAGGTGTTAGAGCTTCTTGCTGCGGAATCGTCGCGCGGCAGAGTGCGGCTGCGCAGACGTTACTTGAGCTTACTACCGCCTTGCATTTTGCATATAAGGAGAAGAGTTCGCATTTTCTGCCGTAAAATTGTTTCTTGGGACGCGGCCTGTATCCAGGCGCCCAGCCATTTTCTCCGCACTTTGACGGCGGTGGTACAAGCGACTATAATAAACTACGCAAAACAACAGCAGGAGGAAGCTATGGGACAGATCAAGGTCAGCAGATGCCCGATTGAGGGACTTTATGTGATTGAACCGACCGTCCACGGAGACGCGCGCGGCTACTTTATGGAGACTTATAATCAGAAGGATATGCACGAGGCCGGGTTGGATATGGTATTCGTGCAGGACAACCAGAGCTGCTCTGCAAAAGGTGTGCTGCGCGGTCTGCATTATCAGAAGCAGTATCCGCAGGGAAAGCTGGTTCGGGCGATCCGGGGAGCAGTGTTTGATGTCGCAGTGGATCTGCGGGCGAACAGCAGAACCTTTGGTCAGTGGTACGGCGTGGAGCTCACAGAGGAGAACAAAAAGCAGTTCTATATCTCAGAGGGCTTTGCGCACGGTTTCCTTGTGCTGAGCGATGTTGCGGAATTCTGTTATAAGGTCACGGACTTCTGGCACCAGGGAGATGAGGGAGGTCTTGCATGGAATGATCCGGAGATCGGCATTCAGTGGCCTGGGCTTGTGGGAGAGTATGCGGGAAGCGCAGCTGCTGCGGGCTACGCGCTCGCGGACGGCACAAAGCTCAATCTGAGTGAGAAGGATGAGCGCTGGCTCACCCTGAAGGACAGCTGGAAGTTTTAAGTATTGCATGAAACAGCGCTGCATTGATGCACGGATATCGGGGCGTGGAGCAGCGGAGAACGGGGGGAGAGATGGCAAAGCGACAGGCTATTACACAGGAGGAGCGCTATGAGCAGATGATGCACGAGCCGGTGCAGACGCTCATTCCCCGCTTTGCCATTCCATCTATTGTCTCCATGCTGATCTCTGCTGTCTACAGCATGGCGGACACCTTTTTTGTCTCTCAGATCGGGACCTCCGCCTCAGCGGCGGTGGGCATTATTTTTTCTCTGATGGCTATCTTTCAGGCGGTCGCTTTTACGATAGGCATGGGCAGCGGAAATATGATCGCACGCTTTCTGGGACAGCAGGATGTGGAGACGGCGGAGCGCTACGCGGCGCTGGGTTATTTTACGGAGCTCATTGTTGGCACGGTGCTGGGACTGCTCGGTCTTCTGAACATCGAAAAGCTCGTGTATATGCTCGGCTCTACCAGAACCATCGCACCCTACGCCATAGATTATGTGCGCTATATTCTGCTCGGTACTCCGTTTCTGATGTGTTCCTTCGGCATCAATAATATGCTCCGATTTCAGGGGAATTCCTTCTATGCCATGATCGGTATCGGCTTTGGCGGCGTGCTGAATATAATCCTCGATCCGGTTCTGATCTTTGGCCTTCATATGGGGATCTCCGGGGCGGCGGTAGCTACTGCGGTGAGTCAGATTATTTCTTTTGTAATCCTGAGCTGTCAGTGCAATATGATGCCGGCCTGTCTCCCGATACGGTTTCGGAACTTCAGACCGACACGGAGAATGTACAGAGATATCCTGCATATCGGTTTTCCGAGTCTCGCACGGCAGGGGATCTCTAGTGTTTCCAGCATCATCATGAACTTCGCGGCGCATCCTTATGGGGATGCCGCAATTGCCGCGATTGCCATTGTGATGCGGGTCGCTATGTTCATTAACTCGACGATCATCGGATTCGGACAGGGCTTTCAGCCGGTCTGCGGATACAATTACGGGGCGCGGAACTATAAGCGCGTCGCGGAGGCTTATTACTTCAGTCTGCGCGTCTGCTTCATGATACTTTTGAGTTTTGCCGTGCTGGCCTTTGCTTTTGCAGAACCCATCGTGACCGTGTTCCGTCGGGAGGATGCGGAGGTGATACGCATCGGGACTCTGGCGCTGCGGCTTCAGGCACTCACGATTCCGCTCTCGGCGCAGATCACCATGGCCAATATGTTCTCGCAGACGACAGGCTACGGGCTGAAGGCAACGCTGGTTGCCTCGCTCAGACAGGGAATCTGTCTGATTCCGGTGCTGCTTATACTGCCCCGGGCAATCGGGCTTCTGGGACTGCAGGCGGCGCAGCCGATCAGCGACAGCTTCGCTGCGGTGATTGCATTCTTTGTCACGCGGAGTATATTGAGGGAGCTGAAGCGGAAGCAGGCCGCACAGGAGGCAGGACTTGTCTGAGGAGGCAGAAACGGGATTTCAGGATGAAGCGCAGGATAAAACAAGGGAAATGACGGAAAAACAGATGGATTTTTCTGCATTTCCCTCCTCTTTTATGTAAATATTGTGGTGCTCTGAAAGAAAAAAAGCTAAAATACATATAGTTATCTCTCAACACAGAGTCTGAAAACGGAGGACAGATTATGAAGAAGTATATGAGAGCATGTATATCAGTGATGCTTACCGGCGTTCTGGCAGCGGGACTTATGGGCTGCGGCGCGAAAGGAGCAGGAACGCAGGCTGCGGCGGAGGGGACGGAAGCTCCGGCATCTGAAGCAGCGCAGGACACTGTGGATACAGCCGCCGCGGTCACGGCAAAGCAGTCGGAGCTTCACATCGGGATGGTGAATCCGCTTTCCGGCGACAATGCGCTCTACGGACTCAGCGAGGAGCGCGGCATGACGCTCGCATTTGAGGAGATCAATGCGGCGGGTGGCGTGAATGGAGCAAAGCTTGTGCTGGACGAGTACGACGATCAGGGAGATCCGCAGAATGCGGCAAAGGGCGCGCAGAAGTACGCAGATGATGACAGCATACTCGCGATGCTGGGCTCCAGCCTCACCTCCTGCACACTCGCGATTGTTCCGATCATTGACGATGCGGGACTTGTGGAGTGCGTGGTTTCCTCCAGTTCCCCCTCGCTCGCGAAGAGCAGTGATTATTTCTTCCGCATGGCGGTGCAGGATGCGCAGGTCGGACCGCAGATGGCGAAGGCGGCGCTGAGCCGGCAGCACAAAAAGTTTGATGTGCTGTATACAAACAATGATTTTGGAAAGAATCTGTCTCAGAACCTGATTGCCTATGTGGAAGCAAACGGCGGCGAGATCATCAACAGCATTGAGTACAATCCTGCGGATCAGGACTTTACCGCAATGCTTACTACTGTGAAGAACGATGCGCCCGAGGCAGTGGCACTCTGTGGCACAGTCACGGACTGCTCGCTCATCATCAAGCAGATGAAGAATCTCGGTATTGAGAGCTTTATTATCGGCCACACCTCCCTCTACAGTCAGAAAGCACTGGAAATCGCGGGAGATGCGATGGAGGGTGCCTCCTGTGTGAGCGTATATATTTCTACCAATCCGGCTGCGCGTGTGCAGGAATTTGTGCAGAAGTTTGAGGAGAAGTACGGACAGACCCCGGACAGCTTTGCAGCGATGGCCTACGATGCGGCCTATGTACTGGCAGAAGCGGCAGACCACGCGATGCGTGCAGACGACGGTGAGGTGACCCGGGAAGGCATGAAGGCGGGCATGGAAGCCACGAATCATGAGGGAGTCACGGGAACGGTTGTTTTTACCGAGGACAATGAGTGGGAGCGCGATTATCTGACGCTCACAGTAAAGGACGGTGCCTTTACGCTGGCGGAGTAAGCAGAAGAGAGGCGCTGGCGGTCGGCGGAAACAGAGTGCGGGGCTGCTGGCCCGGAAAGTCGGTGCGGAGGCAGGATTATGGCGGTACTGATACAACAGATTATCAACGGACTTGCGGCAGGGGGAATCTATGCGCTGATAGCGATTGGCTGGACGACGGTGTTTGGGATAGTCGGCATCATCAACTGGACACACGGCGAGGTCTATATGATTGGCGCGTATACAGGTTACTTTCTGACCGCCTGCGCAGGTCTGTCTCTGCTGCCGGCACTGCTCATCTCGATGGTTGCGGGGGCTGCGGCTGCTGTGCTGCTGGATCAGTTTGGCTATGTGCCGCTGCGGAAGAAGGGAGCACTTGTGAAGTCCGGTTTTATCACTGCGCTCGGGCTTTCGACGCTGGTGCGCTACTCGGCAAATGCTGCATTTACCGCAGATCCGAGAGTATATCCGCAGCTCATGGAGTATCGGCTCATCACACTGTTTTGCATGGGGGGAAATGAGATCACCGTGAGCTCCATTCATCTGAAGATCCTTCTGGGCTCGCTTATTATTATGGCGGTGCTCCAGTGTTTTTTCACAAGGACTCTGATCGGAAAGGCGATGATGGCGGGCTCGCAGGATATGAAGACGCTTGCACTGATGGGCGCAGATGCAGAGCGTCTCATAAAGATTACCTTTGCGCTCAGCGGCGCGCTGGGGGCGGCCGCAGGATTTTTCATGGGGACGCTCTACACGATATTTCCGACGATGGGCGCGTTGGCCGGCCTGAAGGGCTGGGCCTGTGCAATTCTCGGCGGTATTGGAAGCATTACCGGCTCGCTGATTGGTGGGATTCTGATCGGTGTCGCGGAAAATCTGACCTCCGGTCTCCTCTCCCCGGGCTACAAGGATGCCGTCAGCTTTGCTATCATGATTCTAGTTCTGCTGATACGCCCGACGGGACTCATGGGTTATAAGTTTGAGGAAAAGGTCTGAGGTCGCCATGCAGAGAACAGAAAAAAAGACAGAGTGGTTATTCGGCCTGAGCGGTCGGGAGACATTTCTCGGCTCTCTTCTGCTGGTGCTGGTGTTCTGCTTTGCAGATATGCTGATCCCGGGCAGAGATATCATCCCAAATTATGTCAAGTACATAGTCGCAGACAGCCTGATCTACGCGATTGCGAGTCTCGGAATCAACTTTTATTCCGGTTATCTCGGGGAGACCTCGCTGGGACATGCGGCTTTCTATGGGATCGGGGCCTATGTGACGGGATATCTTACGGTGCACGCAGGTCTCGACTTCTGGCTCACGGTCCCGCTGGGCATGTGCGCGGCGGCGCTCGCGGCGGTTCCGGTGGCGTTCGCTGGGCGGCGCGTCAGGGGCTCCTTCATGGTTGTGATCACCTATGCCTTCTGTGAGATCATCCGCTATGCCGTGATTAACTCCGCTGCGCTGGGCGGCACCTCGGGTATTGCCGGAATTCAGGCGCCGAAGATCTTCGGCGTGAAGATCACAAAGCTTCCTTTTCTGCCTTCCAATAAGGACGGATATATCCTGATTCTCTATGCGATTGTTGCAGCACTTGCCTTCTTCAGCTGGCGCTTTGTGCACTCCCGGGGAGGCTACGCGGTCGCAGCCATACGGGAGGATGAGATCGCTGCAGAGGCGATGGGAATTGATGTCAGGGCATATAAGCTGAAGGCGATTGTGATGTCGGCGGTGGTGTGCAGTGTGGCGGGAAGCTTCTACGCAGTCTTCTCCAATCTGGTGGATCCGACACTCCTCAGTGCGACGCTCTCCATCAATATTTTTACCATGCTGGTGATCGGCGGCAGGAGGAGCATAAAGGGAGCAATCCTCGGCGCCTTTATCGCTGTGATTCTGCCGGAGCTTCTGCGCTCTGTTCAGGGGGTTCTGGGGCTTGCCTTCGATCCATGGTACATACTCTACGGGCTGATGCTGGTGCTGATCATGCGCTTTCGGCCTGAGGGACTGTTTGGAGTGCGGGAGTAGGGGAGGTCGTTATGCTGCTGGAAACAAAAAAACTTACAAAGACCTTCGGCGGAATTGTGGCCAATTCCAATATTGATTTTCACATCGATGAGGGAGAGATTGTCGCAATCATCGGTCCGAACGGCTCCGGAAAGACCACCTTCTACAATCTGCTGACCGGTATCACAAAGAGCAGTGCGGGAGAGATCTTCTTTGAGGGCAGAAATATCACAGGATTCAGGCCGGATCGCATCACACAGCTTGGCATATGCCGGAGCTTTCAGAATATCCGTCTCTTCGGGAACATGACGGTTCGCGAGAATCTGATTGTCGCACGGCATTGCCGCGGCTCGGCCGGGATCCTGGCTGCGCTGCTTGGGACAGCAAAGAAGAAGAGAGAGGATGCAGAAAATGCCGTCGTCACGGAGCGGCTTTTGGAGTATGTGGGGCTCTTAGATAAGGCGGAGTGGCGGGCCGGGAACCTGCCCTACGGGATGCAGCGCAGGCTTGAGATTGCGCGGGCGCTCGCCACGGAACCAAAGCTCCTTCTGCTGGATGAGCCTGCCGCCGGGATGAATCCGAATGAGAAAGAAAAGCTGCTTCAGCTGATACGGAAGCTCTCCCGGGATGGCTATTCTGTCATTCTGATCGAGCACGCCATGCAGGTGGTTATGAATGTGGCGGAGCGCGTGGTGGTGTTTGATCACGGAGAGAAGATCGCGGATGGGACACCCGCAGAAGTGAGAAACAATCCGCTTGTGGTGGACGCCTATCTCGGAAAAGGGGGAGCGCGTGAATGGAGCAGCTGCTCAATATAGAAAAGCTTCAGGTATATTACGGCGCGATTCATGCGCTGCGCGGCATCAGCCTCCACGTCAATGAGGGAGAGATTGTCTCGCTGATCGGTGCAAACGGTGCGGGGAAGACTACGCTTATGTCTGCGATTATGCGGCAGATTCCGATCGCGGGAGGGAGTATCTCCTTCTGCGGCGAGGCGCTTGAAGAAAAGCAGACGGCTCAGATCGTGCGGAGCGGGATGACGCTGGTGCCGGAGGGGAGACATGTCTTTCCACGGAGCTCTGTGGAGGACAATCTTCTGCTGGGAGCGTATTTTCGCAGGGACAAGGCGGCTGTGCGCGAGGATATGGCGCGGGCATACGAGACCTTCCCGAGACTGAAGGAGCGAAGGCGTCAGCTGGCCGGGACGCTCTCGGGAGGAGAGCAGCAGATGCTTGCAACAGCCCGGGCGCTGATGAGCCGTCCGAAGATGCTGCTGCTGGATGAACCGTCTATGGGACTTGCGCCTGTCATTGTGGATCAGGTTTTTGAGACTATAGAGAAGATCAATCGCGATGGGACGACGGTGCTTCTGGTTGAACAGAATGCAAATCAGGCGCTTCGCATTGCGCAGCGCGGCTACTGCATGGAGCTCGGGGAGGTCGTGCTGGAGGATACAGCTGCGGGACTTCTGAGCAATTGCCGGGTGAAGGAGGCCTATCTCGGCGGAGCGTGACCGCTGGGAAATTTCCCAGTAAGTAAGGAACAAAACAATGGACAAATAGCAGCGGCGGCATGAACATTTTGTTCATGCCGCCGCTATGCTGGTGTGTAAGCTCAGATTGTGAGCTGTACTGTGACGCGAGGTTCCAGTGTGACGGGACCGGAAAGCTGCGCAGAGAGAACTTTCCCGCCCTGTTTTTTCAGCTCAGCACAGAGGACGCCGCCGGGCTGGCGGAGTGAGAGGCAGAATGCGTCATCACTTGTCTTTTGGGCACGCACCACTGCGCAGGCGAGAGTCCCGCTGCCGCAGCTGCTCTCCCAGATCATGGTGCCGGTCTCGCGTACCCATACGCAGGGAACCATAGAGCTGTCGTTTAAAAACATGACGCCGACAGCATCAACCGCTCCCAGAGCCCGGACTGCCTCAATTGCGTGTTCAGCGAGTTTCTGTTCCGCTTTCCGGTTTTCTATGATTACATGGGTGATGCCTTCAAATTCAACTGCGGGCAGGGTGAGCTGACCGCTGTTCTTTTCCGGAATTGCAATGCTTCGCAGTGCGCGGGGCAGGGGCATGCAAACTGCCGCGCCCTCGGTCCGGAGGGACACGGTGAGCGGGTGATCGCAGCCAGATATTTCGATCTCGACGGTATCGCCGTCCTTCAGTCCCCTCTCTCTTCCGAGCAGCAGGCCAAAGCTTCGGCTTGCGTTGCCGCAGAATTCCCCTCCGCTCATCACAAGCCGTCCGGCTGCGCCCCGAAGCGGGGGACATAGAAAGCCTGCCTGTTCCGCCTGCAGGGAGGGGACGGAGAGCAGCGCCGCGCCGATGGGGGCGTAATATTCCGGTGCTACCGGAGTCTCCACAAAAGCAGTGCGGTTTCCGGCGGGATCCGCCATGATGATATCCAGAGTGAATTCCATGGTCAGCACTCCTTTCCTGTCTCGTGAAAAGTACGGTTTAAACCTGCCCGGCCTGTTTCAATTCTCTTCCGTTTCCCGCTGTGGAAAATGCTTGCGGGTGAAATAGGTCGAAAGCACAACTGAGGTGTTGGAGAGACCGTATTTTCGGATCTGCTCCAGCAGGTGATCGAGGGCGCTGGAGTTTGCAACGCGTATCTTTAAGAGCACATTGTTGTAGCCGACGATGTGGTGGTGCTCCGTGATGGAGGGCTCATCAAGGCAGAAGCGGCAGAAGTGCTCATATTCTCTGGGGGGGACATTGACCTGCACAAAGGCCGTGATATTGTTCCCGAGGAGCGATTCGTTGATCTGTGCGTGAAAACCCTCTATGACACCGGATTCCTTCAGCCTGTGAATGCGCTCTGCGACAGCCGGGGCGGTGAGCCCGACGCTTTTGCCGAGGTCCCGAGTTGAGATTTTGCAGTTTTCCTGAAGGAGGTTGATGATTTTCAGATCGGTATTATCCATCATTGGACCGCCTTTCCGTATATAAATATGCACATATATCTCATGATTTATGCGCTGAAAGTCGATTATACGCTGTGCCTTCACTCGGCTGCAAACAGACTTGCGTGAGGCGGCACTTTTGAAAGTTTTTATGATTACGCGTTGATTCTATTATAACCCATTTTTTGCCTGCGCGGTAAAAATCCGTTCACAGGAACTTTCCATTGCGTGTTATACTCTGAATAGGGTACTGCGCGGAAAATGCAGACGGAGCGCGCATTTTGCCGGCGGGAAAAAGTGTTTCCGGAAGTATGCAGCAGAGCGGAAGAAAAAAGGACGTGTGGAGGAGAAAATGAAGAATTACACAGCGGAATTACTGCACAGAGAGGATTACAGCGTCACAAACTGGAGCGGCGGGACGACGACAGAGCTCGCAATTGCGCCGAGAGGCAGTATCTATGCGGAGCGAAACTTTCTCTGGAGACTCAGCTCCGCGACAGTTGATGTCGAGGAGAGCAATTTTACAGCACTTCCGGATTACAATCGCATTATCATGACCCTGCAGGGAGGGATACGCCTGAGACATAACGGCGGAGAGTGGATCAGTCTTCCTGAGTTTGAGACGCACGACTTTGACGGTGGGGATGAGACCGTCAGTGTGGGCAAGGTTGTGGATTTTAATCTGATGCTGCGGAAGGGGAAATGTGAGGGCTTTGTGCTTCCGCTTCTTCTTAAGGAAGGGGAGGCTGCTGCACTCAGCGAACAGCTTATGAAGGCTATTCCGGAGGCAGAAGAGCTTCTTCTGTACTGCCCGCGCGGAGTGGTGGAGATTGTGGCTTCCGACGGGGCTTCATGGAGACTCTCAGCCGGGGATACGCTGCGGCTCTCCGGAGAACTTCAGGGGCAGAGCTTTACGGCAAAAGCGGAGGAAGCGGCGGCACTCGTTGGCTCCGCAGTGCGCAGCGCGGGCTGAGATTTGTCAGCCGCTGCCGGCATTACCCGTGTCATTTGAGGTAGTGAGTTCAAAACATACCGATTTTGTGGGGAGTTGTTGCCATTGTAACAGCTTTCCTTTTTGTGTTGTCCTATGCTTTCAGCTGTAAGGGTTCTGTTTTAGCGAAAGAAGGTGGCACAAGGCTATAAGAGCAAGAGACTTCGTTAGGGAAGAGAATTTTGGAATTGCGGGCATTGGCTCGGTTGAGGACAATATGAAGCTCTTGCAGATTTAATCAGTGCTGCCTAAGAAAGTGTAGCTGAGGATGGATTGTTTTTGCTTCAGGGAAGTGGTACAGTAACCTTGTATGTATATAGACAGGCATCACAGATATCTGCCGGATAAGGGCGGGTACGCATAGAAGGAGGTAAGCGCGTGGCAAAGTGGAAATGTAAGGTTTGCGGATACATCTATGAGGGAGAGAAGCTTCCGGAGGATTTTGTATGTCCCAAGTGCAAGCAGCCGGCATCTGCTTTTGAGAAGGTAAAGTTACATCCCTATGAGGGAACACAGACCGAAAAAAATCTTCAGGCTGCGTTTGCAGGGGAGTCACAGGCGCGCAATAAGTATACCTATTTCGCATCTGTTGCGAAAAAGGAGGGCTATGAGCAGATCGCCTCTCTCTTCTTAAAGACCGCGGACAATGAGAAGGAGCACGCAAAGCTCTGGTTCAAGGAGCTGAAGGGCATCGGCAATACAGCGGAGAACCTGCTGCATGCGGCAGAGGGCGAGAATTACGAGTGGACAGATATGTATGAGGGCTTTGCGAAGACCGCCGAGGAGGAGGGCTTTAAGGAGCTCGCAGAAAAGTTCCGTCTGGTGGCAGCAATTGAGAAGCACCACGAGGAGCGCTACAGAGCTCTGCTGAAGAATGTGGAGATGGCACAGGTCTTTGCCAGAAGTGAGGTCAAGGTGTGGGAGTGCCGCAACTGCGGACACATCGTTGTCGGCACCGCGGCTCCGGAGGTATGTCCCACCTGCAACCACCCGCAGAGCTATTTCGAGATTCATCTGGAAAATTACTAATCACAGTATTCACGTTATTTCAGGAAAGGCACAAAATGTTAAACCCAAAGCTAAGTGAGCTGATCAACGCGCAGGTTACAAAGGAGTTTTACTCTGCGTATCTCTATCTGGACTTTGCCAATTATTACTATGAGCAGGGACTGGATGGCTTCGCAAACTGGTATGATATTCAGGCGCAGGAGGAGCGGGATCACGCGATGCTGATGCGTGCATATCTCCACAACAACGGCGCAGAGGTGAAGTTCGGTGTGATTGATCAGCCGAATATGAAGTATGAGGACACTGCCGCGCCGCTGAAGGCTTCTCTGAAGCATGAGAATTACATTACTGCGGAGATCAATAAGATCTACCGCGCGGCAGATGATATCAATGACTACCGCACCATGCAGTTTTTTGACTGGTTCATCAAGGAGCAGGGCGAGGAAGAGAAGAATGCGGAGGATATGATCCGCAAGTATGAGCTCTTCGGAAAGGATCCGAAGGGATTGTATGCACTGAATCAGGAGCTGGCGGCCCGCGTCTATGCCGCACCGAGTCTTGTGATCTGAGCAGGGATTCGGAGTCAGGCGGGCGCTGTTGGTGGGACTGATATCGCCCGGCAGAATCTGAGGAAGCTTCCTCAGGCATTTCAATATAAAATGCGGCTGAGACCGCGTAAAAGAAGGAGAAAATTATGAAGTTCTACAGAAGTTCCCATTGTGGCAATATTGTTACGTTTCTTCAGGACTCGGGTGTCAGCGTAGAGTGCTGCGGCGAGAAGATGGGCGAGCTCACGGCAAACACCACGGATGCCGCGCAGGAGAAGCACGTTCCTGTTGTTGCCTTAGAGGGCAGCAAGGTCACAGTGAAGGTCGGAAGCGTTGCACACCCGATGCTTGAGGAGCACTCCATTCAGTGGATCGTGCTTGAGACGAAGCAGGGCTATCAGACCAAGTTCCTGAAGCCGGGAGAGGCTCCGGAGGCAGTCTTTTGCGTAGCAGAGGGTGATGCTCCGGTTGCAGCTTATGAGTACTGCAACCTGCACGGTCTCTGGAAGGCGGAAATCTGAGCTATGGAAGATCGAGTGATGCAAAAGCTCTCCTACGGGTTGTTTGTACTGACGGCACGGGATGGAGAGAAGGATAACGGATGCATAACCAATACTTTTATTCAGGTGGCGAGCACACCGAATACGGTGTCCTTTGCGATCAATAAGCAGAACTACACGCACGATATGATCATGAAGACGAAGGTCTTCAACATCTCTGTTCTCAGCGAGAGCGCAAGCTTTGATATCTTCCGCCGCTTTGGATTCCAGTCCGGCAGAGATGTCAATAAGTTTGAAGATTTTCTGTGCAAGCGCGCAGAAAATGGCGTTGCATATCTGGACAGCAGCGATACCAATGCGTATTTCTCCGGCAGAGTGCTTCAGACCATAGATCTGGGCAGCCACACTCTGTTTATTGCGGAGGTGACAGATGGTGCATGGCTCTCTGACACACCCTCTGCGACCTATGCCTACTACTTTGCGCACATCAAGCCGAAGCCGGAGGCAAAGCCCGCAGAAAAGAAGGGCTGGATCTGCACGATCTGCGGATATATCTACGAGGGAGATCCGCTCCCGGCAGATTTTGAGTGTCCGGTATGCCATCATCCGGCATCGGATTTCAGAAAGCTGTAAGACGGAGCAGAGTGTTTTTACTGTCTCCGTGCCAGCTGAAATTTCAATAAAAGCTATGTGAACCAGAGCTCCGGAACTTCGGTTTCGGAGCTCTGTTTTAAAGGGAATGATGTTATAATAAAATAGAAATTGCGGGAGGGATAGATGGAGAGAGCAGAGAGACAGAGGAAGAAGCGTTGCAGCAGCATTCTGGTAAAGATGTGGCTCTCTGTTTTATTGCTCATGCTGCTCTCTGCCTGCGGGAAAAGAGAAGGGATTTTAGAGACAGAGCTTCTGCCTTCCGAGGAGCAGCGCCTTGTGATCTATACCTCGCATAAGCGGGAGGTATGGTGGCCGATCGTCAAGGAATTTGAGGAGCGCAGCGGCATTTGGACGGAGGTCACAGAGGGAGGAAGCAACGAGCTCCTGAAGCGGATTGCGGAGGAGAGTGGACAGCCGAAGGCGGACCTCATGTTTGGGGGCGGTGTGGATACCCTTCAGTCCAGCAGAGAGCTCTTTGCGCCCTGCGAGCCTCTGGGACTCTCCGGCATCGCGCCGGAATTTCGAGATCCGAATGGCTACTGGACAGCATTTTCTGCACTTCCTGTGGTTCTGATCTATAACACGAAGCTATTGGAGCCGGGTCAGCTGAGGGGCTGGGAAGATCTCATGCGTCCAATGTTCCAGGGGAAGCTCGCGTTTGCGGATCCGGCGAAATCCGGCTCTAATTTCACTGCACTTGTGACGCTCTGCCGGGTGCTTGCGAAGCAGCCGGGCCCGGATGGAGAGCGAGAGGTGCTGAAGGAGTTTGCGGCGCAGCTGGGCGGTGTGCTTCTGGACAATTCCGGAGATGTGATGAGCACTGTGGCGGACGGAAAAGCACTTGCAGGAATCACTCTGGAGGAGAGTGCTCTGAAGGGAATTGCCGCGGGAAAGAATATTGCACTGGTTTATCCTGCGGAGGGAACCAGTGTGATTCCGGACGGGAGTGCTGTGCTGTGCGGTGCGCGGCACAGAGAAAATGCCGAGAGGTTTCTGGAATTTGTGAGCGGAGAGGATGTACAGCGGCTTTTACAGAGAAGGCTCTGCCGGCGTTCTGTGCGAAAAGATGCAGCCAGGCTTCTGGAACAGGCAGAGGGAGGAGCAGCATTTCCCGCGTTGCAGGAGCTTCATCCTATCAATTATGACCTGGAAGAGATCAGCATGGAACGGGATGCGCTGCTCATGAGCTGGGAGTTCTATTTCGGAACACCGGAGGAGGAGGCAGGGCAGTGAAAACCAGATTTCGCGCGTCCTTTCGTCTGCGTCTGTTCGCGGCGATGCTCTGCGTGTCGCTGATTCCGCTTTCCCTTGCGCTGATCGTGATGAGCGGAGCCTTTCGCAGCCGTCAGCGGCTTCAGTCAGAGCAGGAGGCGGCCCGGGAGCTTCAGGGAATTGTGGAGCGGCTCAATACAGTGCATGAGGGGTTTTCTGAGGCGGCAGAGCTGCTCGCGTCCTCCTCGCTGGTCAGAGAGGCATTGGGGGGAGAGGCTGTCAGCACAACGGCAGTAAATGCGACGCTTTATTCTGCGACGGAGAATCTCAGGAAGGCTGCATATTTTGAGCTCTGTGACAGCGAGGGAAGACGCAGATTTTCCACGCTGAACCGTCCGGGAAGAGAGCCGCTTTCGGTGGATTGGGGTGTGCTGAAGGAGGCGGGACTGCAGGAGGGGCTGGTCTACAGTACCACGGAGGACAGCGCTGACAGCAGTGTGCCGCTGATGCGAGGCGCGCTTGCGCTTCGGAAAGAAGACTCCGGAGAGATCCTTGGATATGTCGTGATGGAGCAGTACAGGGAGCATTTTCAGGAGCTTCTGGAGGGAAGCTATGGCGCACAGAATGCCCTGCTGCTGCTCAGCAGCTACTGGCGCCCAGTCTACTGTGCGGACCCTACCCTGCTGCTTGGCCCGGCACAGCGTCTGCGGGAGCACTTGCTCTCGGATGGGCAGCTTCCGAGAGGCGGCGAGGACAGTGAGGTGATCTACAGCGTCTCGCCGCAGACGGCGAGCGGACTGTATGCGGTACTGCGGCGCCCAAATGTTTTTACGCGGGGCACAGATATCCTGCTGCTGAGTATTGCAGTGCTCTCGATACTGCTGGGGTTTCTTGTCTCCCTCATCATGAGCTATCATCTGAGTCGACAGCTGGTACGGCCGATAGACCGTCTGCACAGCGCGATGCGGGAGGTCACACTGGACAGATTGGATACCCGGGTTGAGGAGGGAGAGGATGAGCTCGGAGAACTGGCGGGCCGCTTCAATCTCATGATACAGGCGCTGCGGGAGAACCGGGAGGCGCTGTTTCAGAATCAGGCGCGGCTTGTGCAGAACCAGCGGGAGCTGAATGAGGCGGAGATTCGCATGCTGCAGGCACAGCTGAACCCTCACTTCCTGTGCAACACGCTGGACACAATGAAGTGGATGGGGAAGATACACAGAATTCCGCAGATTGCATTGATGTCTACGGATCTCGCGGATATCCTGCGCTTTGCGATCTCCCCGGAAGAGTTCGTGAGTCTGAAGCGGGAGGCAGAGGTTCTGGAGCGTTACCTTGAAATTCAGCAGATACGGCATTCCGGAAAACTTTCGTTTGCGCTCGATATTCCGCCGGAGTTGGAGCCTTTGCCCGTGCCGAAGATGCTGCTGCAGCCGCTGGTGGAGAATGCGATCCTACACGGACTCGACGGCATCAGCGAGGGAGCGGTGAGCGTCAGAGCGCGGAAAATGACAGCGGAGGCAGCTGTGGAGCTGTGCATGGCGGAGAATATCACAAAAAGCGCAGCCACCTTCTGCGCAGATGGAACTGACCGCATAGAGGAAAGCGGCAGAGAGATTCTCTGTATCACGGTGGAGGACAATGGCTGTGGACTTCCGGAGGAGCTGTGCGGGCCGTACAGGGCCCCGGAGGGAGAAGCGGCGCGGCATCACCTGGGGCTTTACAATGTTGATACAATTTTAAAGAAGCATTACGGAGAGCGGTATGGACTCTGGCTCCGGAATCGGAGCGGGAAGCCGGGAGCTGTGGTGATAGCGCTGCTTCCGCTGGGCAGCCGTGAGGAGGTGCGTCAGGATGCGCAGGGTACTGATTGTTGAAGATGAGGAGATGATACGCAGGGGCATCGTGTTCACAGTGGACTGGGCATCACTGGACTGCGTGGTGGTCGGAGAGGCCGCCAATGGTGAGGAGGGGCTGGAGGCAGAGGAGAGGCTGAGACCGGAGCTCATCGTCACAGATCTGAAGATGCCAAAGCTCGACGGAATCGGCATGCTCACGCGTCTCAGGGAGCGCGGCTGCGCCGCGCAGGTTATCATACTTACAGCCTATGACAGCTTTCAGTATGCGCAGAGCGCGCTGCGTCTCGGCGCGGTGGATTTTCTGCTGAAGCCCTTTCGCGACGGCGAGCTGGAGGAGGCAGTGCTGCGGCTCAGAAAAAAGGAACCGTCGGAGCCTGCGCTACAGGGAGAGGACTGGCTGCCGGAGCTGGGGGCGTCCGGTATGAGCCGCCATGTGGTTCGCGCGGTAGATTATATTGCTGCGCATTACGCAGAGGTACAGCTCAGCGTCGGCATCATTGCGGAGGCACTCGGAATCAGCGAAGGGCATCTGAGCCATATTTTTAAGAAGGAGACGGGACTCACGCTGCTCGCCTATCTGACACGCTACCGGATGCGGAGAGCGATAGAGCTTCTGAAGAGCGGAGACTACCGGGTCTATGAGGTTGCGGAGCAGAGCGGTTACCGCGATATCGCGTACTTTTCTGCGAGCTTCAGACGCATTACGGGAAGGACCCCGAGCGAATATCTGGATGCGGATGTTTAGCTGCGGGGGTATAATGGAGGAGTCATATCCGGAGCCTTAACAAGTTTGTGAAAGGATACAGAAGTATGCTGAAAAATATTATTTTTGATGTGGGCGATGTTCTGCTTGAGTATCGCTGGCCGGAGGCGCTGATGGCTCTCGGTCTTCCCGAACAGGAGGCGCGGACACTGGGACGGCGCATGGTGCATGATCCGATCTGGACTATGATGGATTACGGGGTCATGACGCCCCTGGAGGTGGCGGAGAAGATGCGTCTTGTCTATCCGGAGCAGGGGGATAAGATAAAGTGGATGATGGAACATCCGGAGACACTCTATGTACCGCGCCCGGAGATATGGGAGAGGGTGCATAAGCTGAAGAAGCAGGGCTACAGGCTCTTCATTCTCTCAAATTACGGGAAGGAAATGTGGGAGGCGCACGCGGCATTTCAGCCCTTTATGCAGGACATGGACGGCGCTGTGATATCTTACCGCATGCACCTCTTAAAGCCCAACAGAGACATCTATGAATATCTTCTGGATACCTATGCGCTGAAGCCGGAGGAGAGCCTGTTTTTTGATGATCGCAGGGTGAATACGGACGGCGCAAGGAGTGCCGGGATTCCGTCTGTGACTGTGCGCTCCAGAGAGTTTCTGCGGGAGACTCTGGATCGCATTCTTGCTGAGGGTGAAGATGGCGTGCCGGAAGAGGCGGCAGAGGGGGTCTGAGTATGGCCGGTATACTGCAGCACGGGCACGGCGCCAATTACGAGATCGATATGGTGCATGGGCCGATGCTCGGAAAGATTCTGCTGTTTTCTCTGCCTCTGATGCTCTCCGGGGTGCTGCAGCTGCTTTTTAATGCTGCGGATATTATCGTGGTGGGACGTTTTACCGGTCCGGCCTCTATCGCGGCGGTGGGCTCGACGACAGCAATTGTGAATCTGATGATCAGCATTTTCATGGGGCTGTCTGTCGGCGTCAATGTGCTGATTGCGCAGTATTACGGCGCGGGAGATGAGAGAAACAGCCGGGAGACCGTTCAGACTGCAGTGGTGCTCTCTCTGCTCGCGGGCTTTATTCTCGCGACACTGGGTTTTCTTCTGGCGCATCCGGTGCTTGCGCTTATGGGAACGCCGGGGGATGTGATCGGTCTTGCAGCACGTTATCTGAGAATCTATTTTCTCGGAATGCCGGTTATTATGCTTTATAATTTTGGAAGTGCTGTGCTTCGCGGTGTCGGAGATACCAGAAGACCGCTGCTCTACCTGAGTATTGCCGGTGCGATGAATGTTGTTCTGAATCTGATTTTTGTCATTGTGTTCAGGCTCGGTGTCGCAGGAGTGGCGCTCGCGACCATACTGTCACAGGTGGTGTCCGCAGCGCTGGTGCTGCGCTGTCTTATGCATTACGAAGGAGCCATTCAGCTTACGCTCTGTACTTCAGCAGAGAAACAGGCTGAGGGGATTCTGCGTCGCTTTCTGCGGACGGTCCGGGAGCTGCTGTTTGTCAACCCGCGGAGGCTTGCGGCAATATTTCGCATCGGCTTTCCGGCAGGTCTGCAGACAGCTCTCTTCAGCATTTCCAATGTGATGATCCAGTCCTCGGTGAATACCTTTGGTTCCACTGTGATGGCGGGAAACGCGGCGGCGCAGAATCTGGAGGGATTTGTGTATCTTGCTATGAACGCGCTGATGCAGACGAGCGTCACCTTTATCTCTGCGAATTACGGCGCGAGGGACAGAAGGCGCGTGAACCGGGCGCTCTTTTCCTGCCTGGCGGTGGTTCTGGTGGTGGGGCTCATCACCGGAGAGGGCGTCTACGCACTTGGACGTCCGCTGCTCTCTGTGTATACAAATGATGCGGCGACGATCGAGTACGGCATGGCACGAATGTCCGTGATATGCACGACCTATTTTCTCTGCGGGCTGATGGACACCTCCACCGGAGGACTGAGAGGACTTGGATACTCCTTTCTCTCTATGCTTGTATCCTTCATCGGTTCCTGTCTGCTGAGAATTGTGTGGATTATGACAGTCTTTCGGGCTGAGCCCACGCAGTTTATTCTCTATATTTCCTACCCGATTTCGTGGGCCCTGACGGCGGCAGTACAGCTGATCTGCTTTCTGATCGTGCAGAAAAGGGCGTTTGCGCGCTTTGGGACCGGAGAAGAAGCGGATCACAGAGCAGCGATATCTTCATGACAGCGTGGAGATGGCGTGGATCTACAAGGGCGAGCGGAGAGAGCGGAGGTTGGAATGCGGATTGCAGACGGAAAGAGTATTCTGAACGGAATTGCCATCGGAAAGCTGCGAATCTACAGGGGTTGTGGATTCAGGCTTTCTTTGGAGCGTGGAGTCTCTCCGAGGGAGGAGACAGCGCGCTTTGAGCTTGCGCTACAGCGGGTGATCTTACAGCAGCGTGCGCTGGCGGCAGAGACTAGGGAGCGGTTTGGCGAGGCGGAGGCTGCGATTTTTGAGGTTCATACCATGATACTGGAGGATGCACTGCTGACGGACAGCGTGCGTGCCTGTCTCCGCGAGGAGGGATGCAGTGCGGAGAAGGCGGTCTGTACGGCCTGTGGGCGTCAGGCGCAGACCTTTCTTGATATGGATGATCCTTATATGCAGGCGCGCGCAGCGGATATTCACGATATCAGACAGGCCCTGCTGGATGCTCTGGCGGGGAATGCCGTTGAGCTGCCGGAGGAGACCGAGCCTGTGATACTGGTTGCAGAGGAGCTGACGCCCTCGGAGATCATGCGGCTAGGCAAGGGGAAGCTCTGCGGCATCATCACCCGCGAAGGCTCCTGTAACAGCCACAGTGCGATTCTGGCGCGCAGCATGAATCTTCCGGCGTTGGTACAGTGCGCGGAAATTGATGAGAGCTGGGAGGGCAGGTCTGCGATTCTCGACGGGGAGCAGGGGCGCGTCTATATCGATCCAGAGCCGGAGCTGCTCCGGTGTTATGAGGCGCGGATAGAACAGGAAAGAGAGGCAGATGAGAGGCTCAGGACCCTGAAGGGAAAGGCGAGTGTCACGCGGGATGGACGCCAAGTCACTTTGCTGGCAAATATTGGCGGGCCGGAGGATATTCCGGCTCTGCTTCAGAATGACGCGGAGGGCGTCGGACTGCTGCGCTCGGAATTTCTGTATCTGGGTCGAAGTGAGGCCCCCTCAGAGGAGGAGCAGCTCGCGGCCTATCGCGAGGTGCTGGATGCAATGAGGGGCAGGAGAGTTGTGATCCGCACCTGCGATATCGGCGCAGACAAGCAGCTCTCCTATCTTCCCGCAGAGAAGGAGGACAATCCGGCGCTGGGCTGTCGCGCGATACGCTTCTGTTTCCGGCACAGGGAGCTGTTTCGGACTCAGCTCCGCGCACTGCTTCGCGCCTCGGTCTACGGCAGGCTGGCGGTGATGTTTCCTATGATCATCTCCCCGGCGGAGCTGCGTGAGGCGAAGCGCATGCTTCAATCCTGCAGGGAGGAGCTGGAGGCTGAGGGTGTGTGTGCGGTTGAGCCTCAGATCGGAATTATGATTGAGACACCGGCGGCGGCACTCTGTGCGGAGGAGCTCGCCGCAGAGTGTGAGTTCTTTTCCATCGGTACCAATGATCTGACGCAGTATCTGCTGGCACTGGATCGGCAGAATGCAGCGCTTGAGTGTTTTCTGGATCCACATCACCCGGCTCTGCTTCGGGCAGTTGAGATGACGGCGAAGGCCGGGCGAAAGCGAGGCATTGAGGTCGGAATCTGCGGAGAGCTCGCCGCGGACCTGAGTCTCACAGAGCGCTTTCTTCGTATGGGTATCAGTGTGCTGTCTGTGAACCCCCAAAATATCCTGCCGCTTCGACAGAAAATACGAGGGCTGTGGCTTACGGACTGAGCTGCAGTTTTTTCTGATATAGAGGAGCAGAGGACTCCCGCCGGTGACGGGAGTCCTCTGCTGTGAGTTGTTGAAAAAATGTTAAATATGTTCAAGGGCACAGAGAAAGAGCGCTGCTGCGAGTATGTCTGCTGCGCCGCCGGGACTGAGCTTTTTTCTGATGCAGTCACAGTTCAGCTGCTTCAGAGCTCTCATACCTGCCTCGGAGGAGGCTCCGCCGAGGGAGAGTATGCGTCGGCTCTCCTCCCGCAGCCAGAGAAGATCCCTGTGACTTCCTCTGCTCAGAATGTTGGTGTCGTTCAGATAGAGCAGAATGTGCAGAAGGGTGTCGAGCCGGGCTGCGTCCGGAGAGAGCTTAGCGCTCAGCGCCGCGCGGAGAGCCGGAATGGCGTGCCGCGTAAGGGTAGGGAAGCCTTCTGCGGCCTCTCCGCGGATGCCGCATTCTCCATGGAGAAGAAAGAGCCGCTCACCGTGGCTCAGCTCCGGGCTGTCCTTGGAGAGCTGTCTCATACGGGTGAATTCTGCTTTCATGGAGGGAGCCGCGATCTTCTGTGCCTCAGAGAGTATCTCTGCGGCATTCAGCTGTGCGGTGCTCCGGCGGAGACGTCCGGCGGAGGCAGAGAGCAGACCCAGCGTAAAGATTGCTCCCTTGTGGGTATTGACCCCTCCGGTCGCGCGGAACATGGCCTGTTCTGCAGCGCCTCCGCTGCGGCGAAGCAGGGGAAAGAGCTTTTCTGCACTGCCCTCATAGTGATAGCCAAGCTCTGCCATTTCCCGAAGAAAGGGAGTTATGGCAGCGGTGCTGAGGAGAAAAGTCCGGACATCCATATCGCTGTGTGCGCCGTTGTCAAAGCGATCCACAAGTCCTGGTTTCGGTGCGGTGAAAACCTCCTCAAGCATTGCCTGTGCGGCGGCGTTTTCAAGTCTCAGAAAAAATGCAGCTCGTCTTCTATGATCTTCAGCACCTCCTGCTGCAGCGCCGGAAGCTCGTGTGCCCGGCTCCTGCCGCAGATGCGCGCGTCCCTTCCGCAGAGAAGACACCTTCGCGGGGGAAGCCCCAGCGTCTTGCGGCTCTCCTTCCTGCCGTCTCTATCCAGAATGTCGATGTCAAACAATCGTCCCAGTCGATCCGCTTCCTCGATTCCGGTGCAGATGCGCTTCAGCGCGGCGGCGCTCCCCGATACGGCGGCATAGTATTCATAACCGCTCTTTGCTTCGCTGTACTCCTCGTGAAGAATGTGAAGGGAGGTCTTCGCGTCGTTTTCTGTACCGGAAGCAAGGGCACGCCGTATGCGCTTTACACCTTCACAGAATGCGGCGTGTATCGGTTCCCCGCTCTTTACGGGGCCGGGGATATTCATGGTGAAACAGATCAGCGGGCTGTGATATTCCGAGAGCAGGGCTTTCTGCCGCTCCGCGCGCTGTTCTCTGGCGGATAGCATATCGTAGACGGATACCGAAGCCGCCGCCTCTCTGTGCTCTGCATTGTTCATAATCGTCCTCAGTCCCTGAACCGGAAGGGGCGGATCTCACGGACTACATCCATGATGCTGCCGTCTCTTGCCTCTATGATACCGACCACGCGATCGCCGAACTGTACCTTTTCGGGGACGCCTGCAATGCTGTAGGCGATATCGCGCAGCTCTTCAATGCTCTTTAAGGGAAGGCCCGCATTCTTTACTGCTTCCATGAGGTCTGCTCTCCGTGGATTGATGGCGATGCCGTAGTCTGTGATGACGACATCGACATCCTCGCCCGGTGTGGTCACTGTGGTGACATCTGAGCAGATGGTCGGAATGCGTCCCTGAAGGATGGGGGCAATCACGATGGTGCATTTTGCCCCGGCAGCAGTGTCGGGATGACCGCCCTGCGCACCGGTGATGATGCCGTCAGAGCCCACAACGACATTGCAGTTGAAGTGCGTATCGACCTCGAGTGCCGCCAGAATGACAAAATCCAGCTTGTTGACATAGGCACCCTTATTGAAGGGATCCGCATATTCGCCGGCCGTGATGTAGAAGTGGTTTGGATTCGTCGCTGCGCTGTTGATCGCGTACTCATCGAAGTCCTGCGTATCCACCAGCTTGTGAATGAGGCCTTCCTCCAGTAATTCGCACATCGGCTTTGCGATGCCGCCGACTCCGAAGCTCATATGAATGCCGCGCTCCCGCATGATCCTTGCGAGAGAGATGGTGGAGGCGATGGAGGCGCCGCCCACTCCGGTCTGGTAGGAGAAGCCCTCCTTGAAGTAGGGAGTATTCACCACAAAATCTGTGCAGTACTGCGCCATGAGGAGCTTTCTCTGGTCAGAGGTCGGCTTCGCCGCGCCGGTGGCAATCTTCTTCGGATCGCCGATCTCATCGACCACGACCACATAGTCCACATAGATCTGGCTGATCTGCGCGGGCAGGTTCGGGAAGGGGACGAGGCAGTCGGTGACAGCGACGACTTTATCCGCGAACTGTGCATCTACCGCCGCGTAGGACAGAACTCCGCAGTTTGCCTTGCCGCCGTTTGCGGAGAGATTGCCGTATTCATCTGCGGTCGGTGCGCCGATAAAGGCGATATCTACCTTTGTCTCTCCGGACTCAATGGCACGCACCCTGCCGCCGTGGGAGCGCATGATGGCGAGTCCCTTGAGACGCCCCTCCGAGATTGCACGGCCTATCTCCCCGCGCACGCCGGAGGACTGGATATTTGTGATTGTGCCGTCGTCCAGCATGGAGACGATTTCATCGTTCTGGCTCCCGAGAGAGGAGGCGCAGATGGTGAGATCTCTGATGCCCATGCGATGCACCTCCTGCATGACAAGATTCAGCACCTTGTCGCCGTTGCGGAAGTGATGGTGAAAGCCCAGGGTCATGCCATCGCGGATGCCGCATTTTAAAAGTACTTCCCGGATCGAAGCGACGCGCTTGTCGCCATCGGAGTTGATGACACAGCGGGTTTTGGGGCCGACCTTCCGGAATTCCTTTCCATCACAGCTGTGCGTGCCGCGGAAAGGCTCCTTACCTGTGAGACGTAAAATTTCTTCTGGTATTTCTCTTCCAACTGCGTTTTGCATATTACAGCTCCCCTCTGTATACGCCGGATGCTTTGGCGAGTGATATGGTTCTCCTGGCTCCATCGTAGAAGGCGATGTCGATCATCTTTCCGTCCACTGTGAACACGCCTATGCCCTGCGCCTTCTTGGTATCGATCTCCCGGATTACCTTTTCTGCAAATATGATGTCCTTCATGCTGGGCGTGAAAACCTCGTGCACGATGGGAATCTGGCGGGGGTTGATGATGGACTTCCCGTCAAAGCCCATCTGCCTGATGGTTTCGACCTCCTTCCGGAAGTCGTCCATGTCCTGAAGATTAGTCCAGACAGTGTCAAAGCACTGCACGCCGGCTGCGCGCGCGGCGATGATCATCTGCTGTCTGGCGCCCATCAGCTCGACGCCGGTTCCGGTGATGACAGTCTGCAGGTCCTTGGTGTAGTCGCCGCCGGATAGCGCAATTCCGATCATACGATCGGAGGAGGTGCAGACCTCGTAGGCATTCATGACGCCGCGCGCGGATTCCAGCGCAGCCATGAGCAGAGTGGAGCCCACGGGACGCTCAAATTCCTGCTCCGCCCGGAGTACGGCTTCTTCAACCGTCCTCACCATCTCTGCGCTCTCGGTCTTTGGAATGCGCAGCACCTCTGCGCCGCCCGCGACGGAGCAGCGGATATCCTCGCGCCAGAGATCTGTGTCCAGCCCGTTGATGCGGACCACCTTCTCACAGCCGCGGTAGTCAATTGTCTTCAGCGCATGATAGAGGGAGAAGCGGGCGGTATCCTTTGCGGTGACCGCCACTGCGTCCTCGAGATCCAGCATCAGGGAGTCGGCATTGTAGATATAGGGATCCTTGATGAGGGACGGCTTCTGCGCATTCAGAAACATCATGGAACGTCTCAGTCTTTTTTTGTTTGGATGGCTCATCTGATCGCACCTCCCCACGGAAGCTTGTCGTACTGCCCGACGGAGCGGAATACCGCGCCCTCGATTCTTGCGCGTATGGTGCAGTCCAGTGCACCCTTATCCACGATGGAGATGCGCACATTGCTGATGCCGAGATCATTCAGGGTATCGTAGGTCAGACTGCGGATCTGGTTTCCGTACTGGTGAATCACGACACTGTCCAGAGAGAAGTCAATGCCGCCGTCCCCCGGCTCCACCGTGACCTGGCAGTCGCTGGATTCCAGCGTTCCTGCCACTGCAGATTTTTTAATATCCATAGAAAAGCTCCTTTCCAATCCAATAGAATCAATGTTCCTGTGCTATACTGTATTCAAAGTGCCGGATGGCACGAAGCAGCTATATCGTTTTCCTTTTGGAGGCAGGCATGAACGATCGACAGATGAAGTATATGCTGACAATACTGCGGGAGGGCAGTATCAGCAGGGCTGCAGAGCTGCTGTATGTGTCGCAGCCGTCTCTGAGCCAGATGGTGCGTAAAGTCGAGGAGGAGCTGGGCGCTGAGCTCTTTGTCCGTCACACTACACCGATGGTGCTGACGCCGGAGGGGGAGTGTTATATGCAGGCAGCCCGTTCCATCCGGAGCATTCAAGAGAATCTGAGCCGAAAGCTGGATGAGATTCGCTCCGGAAGCAGAGGCGAGATATTGCTTGGTATTCCGGTGCAGCGCGCACTTGAGGTGGTGCCGCGTATTTTCCCATGGATGCAGGAGCATTATCCTGAGGTCAGAATCCGACTGACGGAGACAGGCTCGGACAGTCTGGAGTCTCTTCTCCTGAATCATCGTCTGGACATGGCCTGTCTCACAACCTCCGCAAAGGCCAATCCTCTGAACTATATTCTGATCGCCCAGGAGCAGATCATGCTGCTTGCCGGGAAGCACACGGCAATCGCAGGACGCATTCCGGGCGGAACAGAGATCGATATAGCAGAGGCCAGGGCGGAGCGTTTTATCCGCCTGAAGCCCGGGCACAGTACCCGGATTACAGAGGACAGGCTATTCGTTGACCGGCACATGTCTCCTGAGGTCCTGTTTGAGACGGAGAGCATTGAGGTCGCGAAGCGCTCTGTCGCACCGTGCCGGGCAGTCTTTCTGTGCCCGAAGAACTATCTTGACATATCGCCGGAGCTCTACCGGGACTGCGTGAGCTATCCGGTTTCCGGCATTGACCGCGAGCGGCATTTTTATATCTGCCACAGGCGGGACCGCTATCTTCCGCAGTATATGACGGCGCTCATCCGACTGCTGCAGCCGGAGTACCGGCCTGGTGAGGATGCGGTGCTGTGATTCCCATACGGGAACTTCCCTTGAAGTTCCTATGTTACAAGACATTCCGGAGCTATGCAGTGCTCACAGAGGAAGGATTCCGATCACAATGGCAAAGAGCATGCAGATCACAGAGAAGCCCCAAACATAGAAGAAGCTGGACTTGATGTGATCCTTGATATCGACCTCTGCAAGGCCTATGCCGAGCAGAGTAGCCGGAACCATGGGGCTGATGAAGGTTGCGCAGTTGCGGCAGACGACCATGGCGATGGCGATCGGGAGTGCAGAGATGCCGAAGCTCTCCCCGATGCCGATCATGACCGGGAGCATACCGTAGAAGTAGCTGTCCGTGTCGAAGGCCAGCGCGAGCGGTACAGAGAGGATACCGATGACCAGCGGCAGGTGCATGCCGAGTGCCGGTGGCAGCACCATGGTGATGAGATCTGCCATGCAGGAGACGACGCTTGCAACCTCGACTTCATTTACTGTGACATTTTTTACCAGAATACCCATGAGCACGGCTGCGCCCATCAAAGTGGTGCACATCATGAGAGCGGGACCGGCGTGGGAGTTGATGATCTTCTTCTGCATTTTGATCTCGCCGTAGTTCACGAGGATGGCGATGCCGACACCCAGCATGAAGGGGAAGTAGCTCGGGAAGACGTCCCAGATCAGGAGTGCAATGACGGCGATCGTGAGGCAGATGTTGAAGGCAAAGAGCTTCGGGCGGGCGAGCTCGTTGACAGTCTCTGCGCTGCTCTCGCTCTGTACTTCAGCTGCCTGCGATTCCTTTGCCAGTCTGCCGTTCAGGCCGGCGCCGCGCTTCTGCTCCTGTATTCCGGCGAGTACGGCATGCGCCAGCACCAGCACGATGCCAAAAAGCTGAATCGGGAGCAGCATATTCCAGAGACCGCCTGCTTCCATGCCGAGCACGGAGGCTGCGCGCATGGTCGGACCGGCCCAGGGCATGAGATTCAGAATGCCCATCGCGAGGACGGCGACGCGAAGCAGGGTGGTGGGGCGCATATGCATCTTCTTATACACAGGAAGCATGGACGGGACTACGATCAGAAAAGTAGAAGCGCCGCCGCCGTCCAGATGGCCGATGAGAGCGATGATCGCTGTCATCACGGTCACGCCGATCACGCTGTCTCCGACAAATTTCATCAGTTTACCGATGATCACATCGAACATCCCGGCGTCTGTCATAATGCCGAAGAACAGCACGCTGAAGACGAAGAGCGCTGCGGTGGGGCCCGTGCTCTTGAAGCCGGCCTTAATCAGGGAGGCTATGTCATCAAAGCTGTAGTAGCCGCCCAGCACCAGAATCAGCGCCAGAACAGACGGGAAGAGGATGAAGGCGATGCTGGGAAGGGTCCTGCTCTTGAATAGCGTGACAACAATGGCAATAATACATAAAAAACCCAAAATACCGACAACTACCTGATTCATTGCACCTCTCCTTTTGTATGAGAAATAAAGTTGTATAGTTACAATATATAAAGCTTCGTCCCACAGTTCAAATATCTTTTTATATTTTGGACCATAGGTATTTACCTATGGCAGAGAAAGGCGCAAAGTATCCCTTGTGTGCGGCAGAAGCATTGCCGGTCCGCCGTGAAGCTGTTATACTGCGCTCAGATAGGGGACTTAAGTCTCGTCGGGAAGGAAAGAAAATATGAAGCTTGGAAAAATTCAGACATTGCGCATCGTCCGCTTTCGCGATTTCGGGGCTTATCTGGCAGAGAGCGACGCGCCGGATGCCGACTCTGTGCTGCTGCCGAAAAAGCAGCTGCCGGAGGGCGCGAAGGTGGGGGATGAGCTCACCGTCTTCCTATATAAAGACAGTGCCGGCCGTCCAATTGCGACGATAAAGAAGCCGCTGCTCACGGTGGGTGAGACGGGGAAGCTCACAATCCGGGAAATTACGCAGATCGGCGCTTTTCTGGACATCGGTCTGGAGCGTGATGTGCTGCTGCCCTTCCGGGAGCGGGAAGGGGAGATCAAGCCGGGGCAGAGCGTTCTGGCTGCGCTCTATGTGGACCACAGCGGACGTCTTGCGGCAACCATGCGCGTCTATCCGTATCTCAGAGCGGCGGAATCGTATCGGACGGATGATGTTGTGCAGGGTACGGTGTATGAGATTCGCGATATGGGAGTTTTTGTGGCGGTGGATGACCGTTACTTCGGACTGATTCCGAGGAGTGAGGTCTATGAGCATTTTTCCATAGGCCAGGAGATCAGCGCACGGGTCATGCGTGTCCGCGAGGACGGTAAGCTGGACCTGAGTCCCAGAAAAAAGGCCTTTCAGCAGATGGGAGATGATGCCGAGCGGATCATGGAGGCACTTGCGGCAGCGGGCGGAACGCTTCCCTACGGGGATGGAAGCGATCCGGAGAAGATACGCGAGGTGTTCGGCATCTCAAAAAGCGCCTTCAAGCGCGCGCTGGGGCGTCTGCTGCGGGAAGGGAAAATTTTGCTCACAGCAGAGGGGATTGAGCAGAAGTTCAGCACAAAATAACCAACATTTTAAAAAAGAAATGTGAAATATGCACAGAAAAAAAGCTGCTTTTTCAACAAGCCGCTTGAAATTCTTGTGATAGTGCCTTACAATGCTCTAAAGAGACCAAAATTCAAACTGGAGAGAGTTGTATAAAATCCCCGGCGGAATCCGCCTGTGCGGCTGAAAGGAGACGGAAATGATATCGAATCAGATTTTGCAGACCACGCTCGAGGGCCTGAAAAATATTACGCGCATAGAGCTCTGCATCACGGATACGGACGGCAAGGTGCTTGCCGGTACCTTCCCGGGAGCGGAGGAGTACGAGGCTTCGGCCCTCGCCTTTGCAGACTCTCCTGCGGATTCACAGGTCGTTGGCGGCTGTCAGTTTTTCAAGGTCTTCGATGAGAATCAGCTGGAGTATATCCTGCTTGCGAAGGGTACCAATGACGACGTCTACATGGTGGGAAAGCTTGCGGCTTTTCAGGTGCAGAATCTCCTGACCGCTTATAAGGAGCGCTTTGACCGCGACAACTTCATCAAGAATCTGCTTCTTGATAATCTTCTGCTGGTAGATATCTATAATCGTGCGAAGAAGCTCCACATCGATACAGATGCGCGCCGCGTGGTCTATATCATTGAGACGAAGAACGACAGAGAGGTCAATGTCCTCGAGACTGTGCGCGGATTCTTTACGGGCAAGAGCAGAGACTTTGTCACAGCTGTGGACGGACGGAACATTATCCTTGTCAGAGAGCTCCGTGACGGCGAGACCTATGATGATCTCGACAGAGCAGCAGAGGAGATTCTGAACAGCCTCCACGGGGCCGAAATTGCGAATGTCAATATCGCCTATGGCACGATTGTCAACGAGATCAAGGAGGTATCCCGCTCCTATAAGGAAGCGAAGATGGCGCTGGATGTCGGGAAGATCTTCTACAGCGAGCAGAATATCGTTGCATACAGCAGACTCGGCATCGGACGTCTCATCTATCAGCTGCCGATTCCGCTCTGCAAGATGTTCATCCGTGAGATCTTCGAGGGCAAGAACCCGGACGATTTTGACGAGGAGACCCTGCAGACCATCAACAAATTCTTTGAGAACAGCCTGAATGTGTCCGAGACCTCGCGCCAGCTCTACATTCACCGCAACACGCTGGTCTATCGCCTTGACAAGCTTCAGAAGACGACAGGACTGGATCTGCGTGTCTTTGAGGATGCCATCACCTTTAAGATTGCCCTGATGGTTGTGAAGTATATGAAATACATGGAGACGATCGATTACTGATGATCGTACTGGAAAATGTAAGCAAGAGCTACGAGCGCGGTCCGAGGGCGTCGCGGGCGCTGAAAAATATCAATCTGAGCATAGAGGACGGCGAGTTCGTATTTATTATGGGACGCTCCGGCGCGGGGAAATCCACGCTGGTGCGTCTTCTCATGAAGGAGACGGAGCCCACGGAGGGACGGCTTGTGGTGAATGACATTGAGCTGAACCGCATGCCGCGGCGCCAGATCCCGAACTATCGCCGGACGATCGGCGTCGTGTTTCAGGATTTTCGTCTGCTGAAGCATCTGAATGTGTATGAGAATGTCGCCTTTGCGCAGCGCGTGATCGGGAAGCCGGTACGGGAGATCAGGGACAATGTCTCTGAGGTGCTCCGGCTGGTTGGGCTCTCTGCGAAGTACAAGGCGAATGTCCGTGAGCTCTCCGGCGGAGAGCAGCAGAGGGTTGCGATTGCCAGAGCACTGGTGAACCGTCCGAAGCTGCTGCTGGCGGATGAGCCGACAGGAAATCTGGACGCAAGGACTGCGGAGGGGATCATGGGATTGCTGGAGCAGATCAATGCGAAGGGAACTACGGTTGTTGTAATCACACATTCCTGGGAGACGGTGAAGAGGATGCACAGGCGCGTCGTCATTTTGGATCACGGGACACTCAGAAGTGACGAGGAGCAGGTGAGTCAATGAATTTCAGCATGTTTGCATACTGCCTGAAGCAGGGAATGAAAAATATATGCCGGAACTTAAAGTTTTCGCTTGCGAGTGCAGCGACCGTTTCGGCGTGTATTTTTTTATTTTGTATGTTTTTTGCCATTGTGAGAAATTTAGATTATGTCGTGCGGAATGCGGAAAGCAGCATGGGCGTCACAGCGCTCTTTGAGGAGACACTCTCCGAAGAGGAGATACGGGCGATCGGGGCAGAGATCTCGGCGCGTCCTGAGGTGAGAGAGCTGAGCTTTATCTCAGCGGAGGAGGCCTGGGAGCAGTTTAAGAGCGAGTACTTCGCGGGAAAGGAGGAGCTTGCGGCGGGCTTTAATGAAGACAATCCGCTCGCGGGCAGCGCTTCCTATAATATTCTGCTGAATGATATCAGTGAGCAGGATGCCTTCGTCGCGTGGCTTTCCACTGTGCCGGGGGTCCGTCAGGTGAACTATGCGCGCAGCACGGTGAGCAGCCTGATGCGCCTGAATCGGGTCATCACCCTGCTCTCCGGCGGCATTATCCTCATTCTTCTGATGGTTGCGGTGTTTCTTATCGCAAATACCATCACGGTTGCGGCTGCATTCCGGAAGACGGAAAATGAGATCATGCGCATGATCGGTGCGACAAACGGAATGATACGCGCGCCCTTTGTGATTGAGGGAACTGTGATCGGCCTTGTGGGGGCGCTGCTGCCGCTGGGGGCGGTGAGTATATTCTACGGGAGAGTGGTGAACTACCTCACAGAGCGCTTCGGACTTCTGACAGACATTTTCCGCTTTCTTCCACTGAGGGCCATATTCCCGCAGATGGCGGGGACTGCGCTGCTGCTCGGCTGCGGCATCGGCTTTGGCGTGAGTTTTCTGACCATACGAAAGCACCTGAGAGTGTGAGGGCTGTGATGATGAGAGTCGGGAGAAGAGCGGCGGCAGTGCTGGGGCTGCTGGGATGTTTGCTGCTGTGCAGGGAGACAGCGCTCGCAGCACCGAATGCCGTAGAGCAGGAGAGGCTTCAGAATGCGGCCGGGCAGAAGAAGCAGCTGGAGCAGGAACAGGCAAGGACGGAGCAGCGCATCTCTGAGCTGAGCGGGCTGAAGTCTGACGTATCGGCCTATGTGGAGGGACTGGATCAGCATCTCACGGAGGTTGCGGGAGAGCTGGAGCGCCTTGAGGGGGAGATAGCCGACAAGGAGGCGGAGCTCGCAGGCACGCGGGAGGAGCTGGATCAGGCTGAGCGCGATGCGAAGCAGCAGTATAAGGATATGAAGCTTCGCATAAAATACATGTATGAGAAGGGAAATACCGGCTTCCTGGAGCTGTTGTTTTCTTCCAGAAATCTCTCCGAATTTTTTAATCACGCGGAGTATGTGCAGAAGATATCGGAGTACGACAGAAAACAGCTGGATGTCTATGAGGCGATCTGTGTGAAGATTCAGGATCAGCAGCAGAGGCTGGAGCAGGAGAAAGCGGAGCTTGAGGCTCTCCGGCAGAATGCCGCAGCGAAGCAGGACTCCCTGAAGATTCTGATGGCAGAGAAGGTACAGGAGCTCTCGATCTATTCGGAGCAGATCGGAGAGGCGCAGGATGAGCTCGCGGAGTACAAGGAACAGATCGCCGCACAGGAGGCAGAAATCAAGGCGGTGGAGGCCGCGGTGAAGGCGCGGGAGGAAGAAGAGCGGAGACGCGCCGAGGAGGAAGAGAGGCGCCGCAGGGCAGAGGAGGCGTCACGTCTCGCAGCGGGGGAGACGATAGATCCGGAGGAGAAGAAGAGCAGTGCGGCAGCCAAATCCATCGGAGACATCCGCTTCAGCTGGCCCTGCCCGGCCAGCAGCCGGGTATCCTCCGGCTATGGCAGGCGCAGCTCACCGACAAAGGGGGCCAGTTCCTTCCACCAGGGGATCGATATTGCTGCACCGACCGGTACAGCGATCGCTGCAGCAGCGGCGGGAGAGGTTGTCACTGCGAGCTACTCGCGGAGCGCAGGCAATTACGTCATGATTCATCACGGCGGCGGTGTGTATACACTCTATATGCACTGTTCCACATTGAATGTGGGACAGGGGGAGCGGGTTAGCGCCGGACAGACCATTGCAAAGGTGGGCTCGACCGGAATCTCCACCGGGCCGCATTTGCACTTCGGCGTGCGCGCCGGAGGGACATACGTGAATCCGGCGGAGTATGTGAGTCCATGAGGCAGCTGCAGTATGGGCAGAGAGTGGCATATCCGGACAGAAGACACACGGAGTCATGTATATCTGCCTGAGCCTGAGTATGGCGGCGACAGAGGAGAACCGCAGTGTGCTGCGGCGGGAGAAGAGAGATGGATAACGAGAACAAGAGTGAAACGGAGCAGCTGAATGCAGAAAAGGATGGCGCGGAGACTTCCGTTGCTGTGTCCGCCGCTCGCGCCGGAGCGGGTGCGACGGGGAAGAAGGGGAGTGGCTTCTGGAAGGGTTTTTTCTGGGGTCTTGCGGCAGCAGCTCTGCTCGTATTGATTGTGGCGGGCAGCTTTCTGTATCAGCTTGGCAGAGGGCTTCTGCCAGATGCCGCGAGTGCACGGAAGGGGGCACAGAGCGAGAAGACCGCGACGATCAGCGAGCTGCCGAATCCGGAGCACCTGGACTACGATAAGATTATGAAGAAGATCAAGCTCCTTCAGAGAGTCATCAGCAAAAACTTTCTCTTTGACGAGCATCCGGAGGAGGTGGAGAATGGAATCTATGCCGGTATGCTGAGAGGTCTGGGGGACCCTTACACCGTATATTATACGGAGGAGGAGTACACCCGGATGAATGAGGAGACCAGCGGAACCTACTCCGGAATCGGCGCGCTGCTCTCTCAGGATAAGGAGAGCGGCATCTGCACGGTGGTCACGGTCTTTGCAGGGTCGCCTGCGGAAGAGGCCGGACTGAGGGAGGGAGATATCCTCTACACAGTAGACGGAAATGAGATCACGGGAGCGGAGCTCGATTATTTTGTGTCCACCTATATACACGGTGAGGAGGGAAGCAGCGCAGAGATCGTTGTGCTCCGCGGAGAGACACGGGAGCAGCTCACGTTTACTGTGACGCGCCGAAGCATTGATGTGCCGACAGTGGAGTACGAGCTGAAGGAGGATGGAATTGCCTACCTGCGTATACTCCAGTTTGATGTGGTCACTGCGGAACAGTTTCAGAGTGCAGTGGATGCACTCACAGAGCAGGGCATGCAAAAGCTTGTTATTGATCTGAGAAACAATCCCGGCGGAGTGGTACAGTCGGCGGTGCAGATGCTCGACTACATGCTTCCGGACGGATTGCTGGTCTACACCGCAGGGAGAGACGGAGTCGGAGAGAAATACTATTCTGAGGATGGTCACGAGGTTTCTGTTCCGACCGTGCTTCTGATCAACGGAAATTCTGCAAGCTCTGCAGAAATATTTGCCGGGGCTTACAGGGACTTCGGGAGGGCCACTCTGGTAGGGACAAAGACCTTTGGAAAGGGCATTGTTCAGTTTGTGCTTCCGCTTGGGGACGGCTCGGCAGTGAAGCTCACGACACAGCACTATTACACGCCAAGCGGTTTTGATCTGCACGGCAAGGGAATAGAGCCGGATGTGTTTCTGGAGCCGGGCGAGAGCGATACAATCAATGGGGAGAGTGATGCTCAGCTTGAGCGGGCCATGCGTATTTTAAAAAATGAATAAATAATTATTCAAAACGGGGCGGTTTTTTGGAAGGCTGCCCCGCTACTTTTTTGCAAGAAACACTTGATTATACGGGAATAATGATTATAATAAAGCAAAAGTAAATGTATTTTTAAACACAGGAGGGAAAAAATATGAATAAAAAGATATTCGGCATGGCACTGGCAGCAGTGATGGCAGCAGCATTGACAGCCTGTGGAGGAAGCGGCGCAGCGACGACAGCCGCTGCGGCAGATACGCAGGCAGCGACGACGCAGGCGGCGGAGACGGAAGCCGGCTCTGCAGCAGAGAAGGCGGAGCTGAAGACCGTGAGCGAGGGGAAGCTCGTCATGAGCACCAATGCGGAGTTTCCGCCCTACGAGTACCATGATGCAGATGGGATTGTCGGAATTGATGTGGATATCTGCACAGCAATCGCAGAGAAGCTTGGCTTGGAGCTGGAGATTGAGGACATCGCATTTGATGCGATCATCCCGGAGGTCGTGTCCGGTAAAGCGGATATCGGCGCTGCGGGTATGACTGTCACGGAGGACCGCAAGAAAAACGTGGATTTCTCTGATACTTACGCGAAGGCGACGCAGGTGATTATCCTGAAGGAAGATTCTACTGTTACGGGACCGGACGATCTGAAGGGAAAGGTCATCGGCGTGCAGCAGGGAACCACCGGAGATATCTATGTGACAGATGACTTCGGTGAGGATTCCGTAGAGCGCTACGCAAAGGGCATGGAGGCCGTGCAGGCGCTGTCTCAGAGCAAGGTCGATGCAGTGATCATTGACGGTGAGACTGCGAAGCAGTATCTTAAGCAGGTTGAGGGGCTCAAGATTCTGGATGAGTCCTACACGGATGAGGAGTATGCGATTGCAGTTCAGAAGGGCAATACTGCCATGGTAGAAGCGATCAACGGAGCGCTGGCGGAGCTGAAGGCAGAGGGCAAGCTCGACGAGATCGTAGCGAAGTACATCAAGGCGGAGTAAGTTCCACAAAAGCCTGAAGCAGGTGGGGGCGGCGCTGCAGTTTATATCTGCGGCGCTGTGCCGCGTTTTGCCTGTGAAATATAAATCAGGAAGGAGTGCCGTATGTGGCAGAAATTTACTGAGGGGATTGTCCTGAACTTTATCAAGGACAATCGCTGGAGATATCTGACGAATGGCCTCGGGGTGACACTGAAGATCACTTTCTTTGCGGTGTTGCTCGGGCTGGTCATCGGCTTTGTGGTCTCGATGGTGAGAAGTGCGCATGAGAACACGGGCAAGCTGAAGCTGCTGAATGCGATCTGCGGCCTGTATCTCACTGTGATACGCGGAACACCGGTGGTAGTGCAGCTTTTGCTGATCTATTTAGGCGTCTTCAGCTCGGTCAGAGTTGACAAGACCTTTGTCGCGGTCATCGCGTTCGGAATCAACTCCGGTGCATATCAGGCGGAGATATTCCGCTCGGGCATTCAGTCGATTCCCCGCGGACAGTTTGAGGCGGGTCGAAGTCTCGGCTTTAACTATGTTCAGACCATGACAAATATCATCATGCCGCAGGCCTTCCGGAATGTGATCCCGACGCTGGCAAATGAGTTTATCGTGCTTTTGAAGGAGACCTCGGTTGCAGGATATATTGCGCTGGAGGATCTCACAAAGGGCGGAGATATTATCCGAAGCCGTACCTATGCAGCCTTCATGCCCATGCTTGCGGTTGCCGTTATCTACCTCACCATGGTGCTGTTCTTTTCGCAGGGAGTAAAATATCTGGAAAGGAGACTGAAGAAGAGTGAGCGCTGAGACGTCTTTGATTCAGGTGAAAAATCTTGGAAAAACCTTTGGCAGGCAGACAGTATTACAGGATATCACAGTGGATATCAACCAGGGGGATGTGGTCTGTGTGATCGGACCATCCGGTTCGGGAAAATCAACCTTCCTGCGCTGCCTGAACCGTCTGGAGGAGCCTAGCTCCGGGCATATTTTTTTCGAGGGCGTGGATATCTGCGACCCGAAGACGGATATTGATCTCCACAGACAGCGCATGGGCATGGTGTTCCAGCAGTTCAACCTGTTCCCGCATATGGATATACTGAAAAATTTGACGCTGGGTCCGATGAAGCTTCAGGGGAAGTCGGAGGCAGAGGCGAAGGAGACTGCGATGGAGCTGCTCGAGAAGGTGGGACTCGCAGATCGCGCGGAGTCCTACCCAAGCCAGCTCTCAGGCGGGCAGCAGCAGCGCATCGCCATAGCCCGGGCGCTCTGCATGAAGCCGGATGTGATGCTCTTCGATGAGCCGACCTCTGCACTGGATCCGGAGATGGTCGGAGAGGTTTTGAATGTTATGAAGGATCTCGCAGAGCAGAGGATGACCATGGTGGTCGTGACGCATGAGATGGGGTTTGCGAGAGAGGTCGCTTCGCGGGTGATGTTCCTTGACGGCGGATATTTTCTTGAGGAAAATGCCCCGCAGGAGTTTTTTGCGCATCCGAAGGATCCGCGTCTTCAGTCTTTCTTAAGCAAGGTACTGTGACTGCGTATCTGTAATCCATATGAATTTTGAAAGTCCGGAGGTCTGCTCTGCAAGGGGCGGCAGCCGGACTTTTTGTTTTACGGGAAGTTTCCGTTCTCCGCTCGCCGGATTATCCGGGAGCTGACCTTGTATTTGTATCGGAAGCTATTCACAATTCCGGAGGGAGTGTGATACACTTGGGTTCACCGGAGTGGGAAGATGCTGCGGGAGGGGAGCATTACCCGCGTGCTTCGTCGCCGGGTATGCGACGGCTGTGGGCAGAGTACCGCTGTCGCAGCAGTGTTTCAGGTATATATCTGAGTGGAAAAGAGAAGAAATGGCAAAACAATATATAAAAATCAGAGGTGCTTCAGAGCACAATCTGAAGCAGATCAATCTGGATATTCCGAGAGACGAGCTTGTGGTGCTCACGGGCCTCTCCGGATCCGGAAAGTCAAGTCTTGCCTTTGATACAATTTATGCGGAGGGGCAGCGGCGCTATATGGAGTCGCTGTCCTCCTACGCGCGCATGTTCCTCGGGCAGGTGGAGAAACCCGAGGTGGAGAGCATCGAGGGACTGTCCCCGGCGATCTCCATTGATCAGAAGAGCACCAACAGAAACCCGCGTTCCACGGTCGGCACGGTGACGGAGATTTATGACTATATGCGTCTGCTCTATGCGCGCATCGGGATTCCGCACTGCCCGAACTGCGGCAAGCCGATACAGAAGCAGACCATAGATCAGATGGTGGACAGAATCATGGAGCTGCCGGAGAAGACGAAGCTGCAGCTGCTTGCGCCTGTGGTACGCGGCAAGAAGGGGCGCCACGAGAAGGTGCTCGCGCAGGCGAAGAAGAGCGGCTATGTCCGTGTCCGCATTGACGGAAATCTTTATGAGCTGAGCGAGGAGATCGCGCTTGATAAGAATATCAAGCACTCCATTGAGGTGGTGGTGGATCGGCTGGTGATCCGGGAGGGAATACAAAAACGGCTCACAGATTCACTGGAGACGGCACTTGCCCTGACGGGAGGAACAGCAGCGGTCGATGTAATCGGCGGCGAGGAGCTGCACTTTTCACAGAGCTTTGCCTGCCCGGACTGCGGGATCTCCATCGAAGAGGTGGAGCCCAGGAGCTTTTCCTTCAACAATCCCTTTGGGGCCTGTCCGGATTGTCTGGGTCTCGGTTACAAGATGGAGTTTGACCTGGAGCTCATGGTGCCGGACGAGAGTCTCTCTATCAATCAGGGGGCAATTATTGCGCCGGGCTGGAACTCCTGTAATCAGAAGGGAAGCTTTACAAACGCACTGCTCTCTGCATTGGCGGAGCATTATCACTTCAGTCTGGATACACCCTTTCAGGACTATCCGGAGGAGATACGGGACATTCTGCTCCACGGAACCGGCGGAACAGAGGTGAAGGTGCGCTACCGGAGCCAGCGCGGAGAAGGGGTCTATGACGTCGCCTTCGAGGGGCTGATCGAGAATGAAAAGCGCCGCTACAGAGAAGCATTTTCCGCGAGCGCAAAGGAGGAGTATGAGTCCTTTATGCGCATTATTCCCTGTAAGACCTGCGGCGGAAAACGGCTGAAGCGTTCCAGCCTCGCGGTGACGGTGGGCGATCTGAATATTTATGACGCGACAGACATGTCTATCGTGAAATTCCGGAGCTTTATTGATCAGCTCACGCTCACAGAGATGCAGAGGATGATAGGCGAGCAGATTCTGAAGGAGATTCGGAATCGCGTCTCCTTTCTTATTGATGTGGGGCTTGATTACCTCGCACTGTCCCGGGCGACCGGGACGCTCTCCGGCGGCGAGGCACAGCGCATACGTCTCGCGACGCAGATCGGCTCGGGACTGGTTGGAGTTGCCTACATACTGGATGAGCCGAGCATAGGCCTGCATCAGAGGGACAATGACAAGCTGCTCGGGACGCTGAAGCATCTCCGGGATCTTGGAAACACGGTGCTCGTGGTGGAGCATGATGAGGATACCATGCGCGCCGCAGACTGGATTGTGGATATCGGGCCCGGCGCAGGGGAGCACGGAGGAGAGGTTATTGCTGAGGGGACTGCTGAGGACCTCATGCGGAATGAGAACAGCATCACGGGGCAGTATCTCGCAGGAAAGCTGCGGATACCGGTGCCGGATACGCGGCGTGTGCCAAAGGGATGGCTCACGGTGCGCGGGGCCAGAGAGCATAATCTGAAGAATATTGATGTGCGCTTTCCGCTGGGCATCATGACCTGTGTGACCGGAGTCTCTGGCTCAGGAAAGTCTTCTCTCGTGAATGAGATACTATACAAGTACCTCGCGAAGAAGCTAAACCGGGCGCATGAGATTCCCGGAAAGTTCCGGGCGATTGAGGGAACAGAGGCACTGGATAAGGTGATCGCCATTGATCAGTCTCCGATCGGCAGGACGCCGCGCTCCAATCCGGCGACCTACACCGGGGTGTTCGATATGATACGCGATCTCTTTGCGGCTACGCCCGACGCCAAGGCGCGGGGGTACAAGAAGGGGCGGTTCAGCTTTAATGTGAAGGGCGGGCGCTGTGAGGCCTGCTCCGGCGACGGCATTGTGAAGATCGAGATGCACTTCCTGCCGGATGTATATGTGCCCTGCGAGGTGTGTCACGGTAAGCGCTACAACCGTGAGACACTGGAGGTGCGTTATAAGGGGAAGTCCATCTATGATGTTCTGAATATGACAGTCGAGGAGGCGTTGAAGTTTTTTGAGAACGTTCCTTCCATAGCGAGGAAGATTCAGACTCTCTATGATGTAGGGCTCTCCTATATTCGTCTCGGACAGCCCAGCACGGAGCTCTCCGGCGGCGAGGCACAGCGCATCAAGCTGGCGGCGGAGCTCTCGAAGCGCGGCACGGGAAAGACGATCTATATTCTGGATGAACCGACGACAGGTCTGCACTTTGCAGATGTCCACAAGCTGGTGGAGATACTCCGTAGGCTGTCTGACAGCGGAAATACCGTCATTGTGATAGAACACAATCTTGACGTGATAAAGACTGCAGATTATATTATCGATATGGGTCCGGAGGGCGGAGAAGGCGGCGGCACAGTAGTTGTGCAGGGAACGCCGGAACAGGTGGCAGAGACAGAGCGCTCGTGGACCGGAAAATACCTGAAGCCATATCTTGCGCAGCGGGAGGAAGAGGAGGCTGTGAGCTGAGTTTTTCTGTATACTGTGTGTTGTGCATATGGCGCAGCCAAAGATGCAGGTGAAGATCTGTAAAGGCCGGCGGGCAGAAGTGCCGTGCACGCGCTGCACATGAAGGTATATGCATCGGTGAATTGAGAATATGCCCCGCGGGGCATGAACAGGAAGGAGCACAATTTGGAGATACAGAACCAGGAAAAGATCATTGTGATCGATTTTGGCGGTCAGTACAATCAGCTCGTCGCACGAAGAGTGCGCGAGAACAATGTGTACTGTGAAATTTATTCCTATAAGACCCCGCTTGAAAAGATTCGGGAGATGGCGCCGAAGGGCATCATTCTGACCGGAGGTCCGAACAGCTGCTACGAGGAGGGCGCACCCTCCTGTGATGCGGAGCTGTTCCGCATGGGCATTCCGGTGCTGGGGCTCTGCTACGGCGCACAGCTTATGAGCTGGAAGCTGGGCGGTGAGGTGCACCGCGCTGCGGAGCGAGAGTACGGAAAGACAGAAATTACAGTGGAGCCGAACGATTCCCCCTTGCTGAGGGGCGTTCCTGAGAAGACAGTCGTGTGGATGAGCCACTTTGACTCCATCTTCCGGCTGCCGGAAGGCTTCACTTCGCTGGCGCATTCCCCAAGCTGCCCTGTCGCAGTGGCTGAGAACCGCGCAGAGGGGCTCTACGCGATCCAGTTCCATCCGGAGGTGCTGCACACCGTTGAGGGCTCTAAAATTCTCCGGAATTTTGTGATTGATATCTGCGGATGCACGGGCAGCTGGCGCATGGATGAATTTGCAAAGCGTACCATCGAGGAGCTGCGCGAAAAGATCGGAGACGGCAAGGTGCTCTGCGCGCTGTCCGGCGGAGTGGATTCCTCGGTGGCGGCGGTGCTGCTCTCCAAGGCAATTGGCCCGCAGCTCACCTGCGTCTTTGTGGATCACGGTCTGCTCCGCAAAAATGAAGCGGAGGAGGTTGATGCCGTCTTCGGGCCGCAGGGGCCGTACAAGCTGAATTTCGTTCATGTAGACGCGCGGCAGCGCTTCTACAATAAGCTCGCAGGAATCACGGAGCCGGAGCAAAAGCGCAAGACCATCGGCGAGGAGTTCATTCGTGTCTTTGAGGAAGAGGCGAAGAAGATCGGCAAGGTGGATTTTCTTGTGCAGGGAACCATCTATCCGGATGTGGTTGAGAGCGGACTCGGCGGAGAGAGTGCAGTCATCAAGTCCCACCACAATGTCGGCGGCTTGCCGGAGTATGTAGATTTCAGAGAGATCATCGAGCCGCTCCGCGCGCTTTTCAAGGATGAGGTGAGAAAGGTGGGCCTGGAGCTGGGAATTCCGGAGAAGCTTGTCTTTCGTCAGCCCTTCCCGGGACCGGGACTTGGCATCCGCATCATCGGAGAGGTGACGGAGGAGAAGGTAAAGATCGTTCAGGAAGCAGACTACATCTACCGCGAGGAGATTGCCAATGCAGGTCTTGACCGGGAGATCAATCAGTACTTTGCAGCGCTGACAAACATGCGCTCTGTCGGTGTTATGGGCGATGAGCGCACTTACGATTACGCGGTCTGCCTCCGCGCAGTGCAGACGGTAGATTTCATGACCGCGGAGAGCGCGGAGCTTCCCTGGCCTCTGCTTCAGAAGGTCACCAGCCGTATCATCAATGAGGTTCGCCACGTGAACCGCGTGCTGTACGATATCACGAGCAAGCCGCCGGGAACGATAGAGTTTGAATAGAGTGACAAATATGTTTCTATTATAAAACTGTTGAAAATACAGCGTTTCAGCGTTTTGCGGGAGCAAAAAACTCCTAAGTGATACTGTTTTGATACTAAAAATGAGAAAAAGCAGGTCTAAAAGGGAGTTGTTGAATTTAGATAAATTGTTTAGAAAGCCTTCCATCATTTTGGTGGGAGGATTTTGTGGAAATAGTGAATGGTAAATTGGTGTAAAGCGTATGGACAATAAATATATCAAATTAAATATCTTTCCAATTATTGTTGAGGTACTGTTTGTATTAGCATGTTTGCCATTTCAGGGATATTATATATACATCAATTTTCTGTTTTATGTAGTATTAGCAATTTATTTCCGGTTAAGAAAAGATTTTTCCATTCAAGAATGGTTGAATGCAATTAAGGGAGGAAATGCTTTTTGGAAGCATGTGATGTTGACGATATTGTTCTTTTGTCTTGCTTTCGTATTTACAAATATCTTAGAAAAAATGTTCCCATATCTTAATACGGGAATGACAAATTTAAAAGCGGATAATTGGTTGAAGCTTGTTCTGTTTATAAGCTCTACAATAGTCTTACCCTCAATAGTAGAAGAAGTATTTTATAGAAAAAACCTTACATCTTTTAAAAATAGAAAAATTTTAATTTTGACAACACTGTTTAGCATGTTTGCATATGGCTTAGAACATACATTTGTAATTTGGGGAATTTTCTTATGTATGATATGGGCTTTGCCGTTGAGTGTTTCCTACATTAAAACCAAAAACATATATGTTACAATGACAGCGCATTTTATATGTAATTTTGTTGTAAACGGGATTGCTGTTGTTAAAATATGTGATTATCTATTGCATTGATTATCTGTACAAAACAATATTTACATTGTTAAAGCACATGACTTTAAGATTATAAAATCTTTCAGCTATGTGCTTTTTCTATGCTTATTTTATATCCGGTGGAACCTTAGCGGTTATACCTTTTCTATAAAATTTTACATTGCTTTCTTCAAAAGGAACATAATCTTTTTTCAGGCTGTCAGGATAGTTAGCCTTCCAATCCTGTAAGGCTTCTTTGGTAATTTCGTTATTTTCATATTTATCTTTCATTTTCTGCCACTGTTCAAGCATATTACGGATTCTAAGAATAGCTTCACTGCCGAAATATATACCTGTGGTGGTGTATTCAGGATCTTCATCATTTAGGATAACAGGTCGTATATTTACTTCAATACTATCATCCAGCTTAAATAAAAATCGCATTAGATCATGTTCCGTATAGGGATAATCAGGCTCTTTTAAATATTCTTTGTTTACATGGAGTGCAGCAGAAATATTTTCTAAGACATCGTCTTTAGGAGTACGAATATCAAGTTCGTATTGTCTTATCCTTACATCATTTAAATGGATTCTGTCTCCTAATGCCTTTTGCGTAATTCTTCTTAATTCACGGAATTTCTTTATCAATTTACCCAAACTCAATTTAAACACCTCCTTAGGAGCAAATTTGTTTCTCTTTAATAATATAATCGAAAATAGGCAAAAATACAATAGAAAAATAAAATTTAGAAAAAGTATTAACAGAAACAAAAAAGCTACTTATAATCTAAAATAGAAATAGAAACAAATATGCTTCTGAAAAGAAAGGAGGAAAGTACGATGGAGAAATTATTTCTTACTTCAAATGAAGTTGCCGATTTACTAAACATATCGCAGCAACAAGCTTATAAAATCATCCGAGATATGAATAAGCAGCTTGCTGAACACGGCTTTCTTGTCCTTAGGGGAAGAATTAATAAGAAATATTTTATGGAACAAATCTACAAAGCGAAGGAGGGAGAATAATGCCTGCATATAAGGACGAAAAAAGCGGGAAATGGTTCGCTTCATTCTATTATAAGGATTGGGACGGACAGAGCAGAAAAAAGCTGAAAAGGGGTTTTGAAACGAAGAAAGAGGCAATTACTTACGAGAGAAATTTCACGGTAAAGATGTCCGGTTCACTCAATATGCTCTTTGAAGATTATTTTGAACTTTATAAGGCTGATGTCATAGGCACAATAAGGTTAAATACTTGGATGACAAAAGAACATATGATAAGAACAAAGATCTTACCGTTTTTCAGCGGTATGAAAATGAGTGAAATTAAGCCAGTTATAGTAAAGAAGTGGCATAATGTACTCTTAAACATTGAAAATGCGGAAGGAGAAGCCTATAAGCCGACCTATCTTAAATCCATTCACGCACAGCTTAGTTGTATGTTCAATCATGCAGTTAAATATTACGGATTAAGGCAAAACCCGTGTAAGGTAACAGGACGAATAGGAAAGCAAAGAAGCGATGAGGAAGTGGAGTTTTGGACGAAAGAGGAATACCTACAGTTTATAGAAGCTGTTAAGGACAAGGATATTTCATTTTATGCTTTTGAAATTCTTTATTGGACAGGTATTCGGTTGGGAGAATTGAGAGCATTAACAAAAGCTGATTTCGACTTTGATAAAAAGACGATGAGGATAAGTAAATCAGCGCAGAGAATTAACGGAGAAGAAATTATTACCGATCCGAAAACGCCGAAAAGCAAAAGAACAATTATGCTTCCTGATTTTTTAATCAGGGAACTTAAAGACTATTTCCTGAAAATTGAATATTTTTCGGAAGATGAACAAATCTTTCCTAAATGCAAAACCTATTTCAATAAAGAAATGGAGCGAGGAATTAAAAAGTCGAAAGTTAAGAAAATCAAACTTCATGCACTGAGACACAGCCATATATCGCTGCTTATAGAAATGGGTTTTACACCTGTTGACATTGCAGCGAGAACAGGGCATGAAAGCATAAAGGTGTTGATGGATTATAGTCATATGTTCCCCAATAAACAGGTGGATATGGCTGATAAATTGGACAAGGAGGGAGAATATAGTGAAAGCACCGAAATTTCCAAGCTATGATGAAGCTGTAAATCGTAAAAAGAAAAAGACCAAAAATTTGCTGAGTAAAGAAGAATGGCAAGCATTGGAGGATGAGAGGAAACAAAAGGAACGAGATAAAGGCAAGCGATTTGCTAATCACAGGAAAAAGGATGTAACCATAGCGTTCAGAACAAATCAAAAAGATAGAGAGCTAATTTTCAAAAAGATTGCTATGTCCGGACTTAGTAGACAAGAATATATGACTAATGCAATCCTTAACGCTCCTATAAAAGTATTCGCAACAAGAAATGTTATAGATAATTGTAAAAATGAGCTAAAGGAAATTCTATCGGAACTTAAACGAGTGAAGCAGTACGGAGAATTGGATGCGGGTTATAGGCATGAATTGAAAATGATTACTGAAATAATAGAAGCAGCAATACAAGAAAAAAGCCTTTAGCCATAAAGACCAAAGGCAAGATGAAAGTACAACTTGGTATTTCATCCCTGACAAGATTATTTTAGCAGGTTGTACTTCCATCAGCAATATAAAGATTGGAGGTTACGATGATTAACAAGGAAAATTACTTACGAAATATTCCGATTGAATTAAGAGAATACAAACAGTGGCTATGGTTTAAGAAAATCAGAAAACAGGATCTGAAAGGGAAGGAAAAAATACTGAAGCTTCCTGTGAGTCCGATTACCTTAAAATCTGATGACTGGAATAATAAAGATCAATGGGCAGATTTTGAAACAGCAGTTAATAATATAGAAAGTAGTGGTTGTGACGGATTGTCTTTTGTGTTAAGCAGGGACGATCCGTTTGTGTGTATCGACCTGGACAATGTAAATAATAAAAAGCAGGATATGCTTATAAATGATTTCAATGATACTTATGTAGAAATTTCACAATCGGGAATAGGAATACACATTTTTGCAAAGGGGGAAATAGAAAAGAACTTTAATAACCAACTTGAGAAAGTGGAGATGTATCAAGAAAACAGATGTATTGCCATGACAGGTAATATCTATAAATTTAATGATTTTGTTGCAGAAAAAGTTCTCTTGAAACAAAAGGAGTTGGATAAATACTACAAGATATTTTCTCCAAAAAGAAGTGTCAGAGAAATTATTAGAAAGTATCAGGAAGCAGCTGAATGTGTTCCTGACAGTAATACGGTTATAGAAACGATGTGCAGGTATAACGCAAGGGCAAGAGCATTGTTTGAAGGCTCATATACCAGCGGAGATGCCAGTAAAGATGACTTTTCATTGCTTCTTTTTCTAAACAGTTTTACTCATGGAAATGCAGAAATGATGAAAGAATTATTTTTGAAATCTGCACTTAATCGCATAGGCGATCGAAGCAAAAGAAGAACGGAAAAAGGATATCTGAAATACTTGGAAGATAGTATTTCAAAAGCTATACAGGGAGGAAACAAACGATATTGGGATTATAACTATCACAGAGATGGAGGAGGGTATGCTCTTGAATAATTGGCTTAAATTTGATGATGTGGAGCTTAACGATTATCTAAATCGTGAGTTGGAAATCACAGATAAAGGTCAAGTCAAAAGTACAGCAACAAACCTAATTACTGTGTTAGTTAATCCCTCTTTCTGCAAAGAGCAATCCATTATATCAGGGAATATATTTTTTGATTCATGCAGCAGGACGATTCAGTTTTATGGAAAGCTAAAAGGAGAAAAACATTCCGAATTGGAGATAAGAAAATGGAATGATCATATGACTAATGTACTTGGTGTTGAGATTGAAAGGGAATTTGGGATCAAGTACTCAAAGAACCGAATGGAAGATGCCATTACCTTTGTTGCACATAAGAGAACCGTTAATTTACCGGCTATGTATATGAAATCATTAAGTTATGACGGAAGAGAATATATTAAAAAGCTTTTACCAAAATATCTTGGAGCAGAGGATACAGCATTAAATTCTTGGATTATGAAGCATGTTTTAGTTGGTATGGTAAAGAGAGTTTTTAATCCCGGTTGTAAGTTTGATGAGCTGATGGTCCTCACGGGCATTCAAGGTGTGGGTAAGACTTCTTTCATAGAAAAACTTGCATTACTTCCCGAGTGGTACTGTTCCTTAAATAATATCAAGGGTAAGGATGCGGTCAGTAATCTTGTAGGAAAAGTTGTAGTAGAGCTTGAGGAATTTGTCGCTCTTAGAAATACGAAAAGTGCTGATGAAGCTAAACTTTTTATATCTGCAAGAACAAGTACAGTAAGACTTCCATATGAAAGGTTTTCAACTGATGTGAAACGAACTTGCATATTGATTGCGACTACAAATGATGCAACATTTTTAAGTGATTTTTCCGGAGAAAGAAGATATTTGCCCGTAAAGGTTAATGCTGAGAACATAAAAGTCCCGTTAATGTATGATCCTGAAAAATATCCGATATTGGAAACTATCACAAGAAACGAACATGAGGAAATCATGAAACGGGATTTTGAAGGAGCTATCGCAGAAGCAGTATATCTTTACGAAAACAAACTTCACGATTTCTATTTACCGAAAGAGTTACGACCTGATTTAGATTTTGTAATTCAAACGCATAAGAGTGATAACAGACACATCCAAAACTTCTTGGACTTCATGGAATGGAAATCTACAAAGTCTGATACACCGAATTTGTTGTGTTCTGCTGAGTTTACAAGCAAATATCCTGAAACCAATGAAAAAGTATTTTCGGAACTTATGGCAAATGAAATGGCTAGCGAGTGGATATTGGAACCATCTGTTAAAAGTAAGAAAGTGAGAATTGACGGAGTGGTTCGGGTTAGCAAGAAGTTTTATAAGAGAAATGAAAGTGTTGATTTTATTGAGGTTGATTCTTCGGACATACCATTGTAAGAGTTTTGAAAAAGTCCGCTACCGCTACTCTGCTACCTGATATGAAAGGTAGTGAGGTAGTGGTAGCGACAACTTTCAAACTTTAATAAAAAACAGAGGAAATATTGAGAAGCACCGCTTGAGACAAAATGTCACTGTTTTTCTGTGATAGTTATAAGAGATTATTAGTAAAAGTATTATTTTCAGTGAGATAGCAAGCATATACTTTTTGACCACAGTCGAAAAAGTAGGCTTGTAAGCTGACAATTCAGCTTAATCAATTTTAGGGAGACCCTAAGACCCCGAAGAAGAAAGGAGTGATGAAAAATGGCAAAGACCGTTAATCGTAAAAATAATTGTACTGTTCATTTTATGGTGAACGAAGAAGATATGGAAGAACTGAACCGAAGATTTGCATTGACCAATTTTAAGAGCAAAAGAGAATTTTATAGAGACAGTATTTTCAAAAACAGAATTATCAGCATAGATATATCCGGTGAGTTTAGAAAAGAATTGAGGGAATTATCTTCTCTTGTCAGTCGTAACTCAGCGAACTTGAATCAGATTGCAAAGGCGATAAACAGCACAGGAGTTATTTACAAAGATGATATTGAAAGCATCAAAAAAGCTTTGCAAGGGGAACTGCTTTTCCTATCAGAATTTAGAGAAAAAGTTTCCGACTATATCATCAATGAGGTGATTGGCTGATGGCGGTTACGAAGATACATCCGATTAAAACTACACTGAAAAAGGCGATAGACTATATCTGTAACGAAGATAAAACCGACGATGAAATCTATGTTACAACTCACCTGTGCAGCAGAGAAAATGCTCATAAAGAATTTGAACTTACCAAGAAACAATTTGGCTCGAGAACAAAGACATTGGCACATCATTTGATTCAATCTTTTGTTCCGGAAGAAGTGAGTTTTGAAGAAGCCCATCAAGTTGGAATTGAACTTTGCGAAAAGATTTTAGAGGGGAAATATGAATATGTCTTAGCCACTCATATCGACAAAGATCATATTCATAATCACATAATCTTTAATTCCATAGATGTTGATGAGGGTAAGGTGTACCATTCCTATTACGGCTCCTATATGAACATCAGAAACCAAAGCGACAGACTTTGCAAGGAACATAATTTATCTGTCATCAACCAAGAAGCACAAAGAGAAATCAACGAGATAAAGAGAAGAAAATTTGTGAATTGGTATGACTGGAATGAGGATAAAAAAGGGAATAGCTATAAATCAAGGCTTCAGTTTGATATTGATAGAACTATAAAACAGTCCATCAACTGGCAGGACTTCTTATCTAAAATGGAAAGCTATGGTTATGAGATTAAACAAGGAAAACACATAGCTTTCAGGACTAAAAATCAGCAGAGATTTACCCGAGCAAAGACCATAGGAGCTAACTATACCGAAGAAAGAATTAAGGAACGAATCCTGAATAAAGATAGAGAGATTGGCAATATCGTAGATATTAAGAACAACGATAAAGCAAAGTCAAGTAGAGAATATGAGCATTGGGCGAAAAAGCATAATCTTAAAACAGCGGCTTCAACGCTGGTTGAGATTAGAAACAAAGGCTTTAGGTCAATGGAAGAATTGGAGCGTGGCATTAGTCGAATATCCAATGAAAAGAATGAACTAAGACAGGAATTTGACAAACTTTCATGGGAACAGAAGAGGATAAAAGATGTTGTAAAGCATATTCAAATCTGCATCAGCAAGCGAGAACATTATGAAGGCTACCGTAAAAATCCTAATGATAAAATCTATATGATGATGAACAGAAAAGATGTGGAAGCCTATCAGAAGTCTTATGAGGAAATAGATATTTTCCTTAAGCAATTTCCACACTTAAGACATATTGTAGTAGGAGAGTTAAAGACAAAATCAAGTAAAAAACTTTTCAAGAAATTAAATGAGCATTCTAAAGAATTACAAGCTAAACAAGAGGAGATAATCAAGAAATATAATTCATTAGCAGCACAGCATAAGGGATTGGAACATCTTAAAGTTAATATGAATGATTATCTTGGTAGGGATAAAACGGAGGAGAAAAAGAAATCCATTATTGGAGCAATTAAGAGGCATCGGGCTGAAGATAAGGAAAAACCAAAAGAAAAGAAAGAAGCAAGCAAAGAAGCTGAGAGATAAATTTATGGTCGGTGTGGTCTTACGACGACGCCGACTTCTTATATTTTATGACTTCACATATTTATATTGAGAAAATATAGAAATTTATAAAATATAAAACAAAAATGGAGAGAACGCTATATTTTTATCCTGGAATATGATATAATATTTTAAGTTAGATTTAGAGACTCATAGAAAGTGCTGAGTTGTAATCTGAGGCGCCAGTTTGTAAGGCGAGATGCTTGTTTGTAAATTGAAAACTGCATATTTGAAAGCGAAACGCCAGTTTTGTATG
>NZ_JAUSTO010000003.1:0-256364 GCF_030812885.1 Moryella indoligenes | reverse complement strand
GGGAGTGCGGAATGCGGGAGGAGCGTGAGAGCACAAGGTGCGGAACGCTCCGGATATCATGACTTGAAAGAGAGTAAACGTCAGGGTCAAAAGCCCGGGCGCGCGGCGGGCTTGCCCGCCAGAGAGCCAGAGGCTTTATGACCCGCCCCGCATGGAGCACGAAGGGACGCGAAGCGTCACGGGAGTGCGGAATGCGGGAGGAGCGTGAGAGCACAAGGTGCGGAACGCTCCGGATATCATGACTTGAAAGAGAGTAAACGTCAGGGTCAAAAGCCTGGGCGCGCGGGGGGCTTGCCCGCCAGAGAGCCAGAGGCTTTATGACCCGCCCCGCATGAAGCACGAAGGGACGCGAAGCGTCACGGGAGTGCGGAATGCGGGAGGAGCGTGAGAGCACAAGGTGCGGAGCGCTCCGGATATCCTTGCTTAAGTTCGGCATGGGGAAAATGTAAGAAAAAGAAGGGACAGGCAGATTGGCATATGAATTACAGAGAGGCGAGAGCATATCTTTTAGAGGCGGGAAAGGCCGGCAGCAGGCCGGGGCTGGAGACCATAGGAGAGCTGCTCCGGCGTCTCGGAAATCCGCAGGACAAGCTGCGCTTTATCCATGTCGCGGGGACAAACGGCAAGGGCTCGCTGATTGCTTACCTCGCTGCGGTCCTGAAAGAGGCGGGATACCGGACAGGCAGCTATACATCCCCGGCGGTTTTCAGCTACCGGGAGCGCTATCAGGTGAATGGAGAGTATATCTCTGAGGAGGTCTTTGCAAGGCAACTCAGTGCGGCGGCAGAGGCAGGAGAGTCCATGCGACGGGACGGACAGACCGGGCCCACCTGCTTTGAGCTGGAGACTGCAGCGGCATTTCTGTACTTTCTGGAGCAGGGCTGTGAGCTCGTCGTGCTGGAGGCAGGCATGGGCGGCCTTCTTGATGCGACCAATATCATAAAGACCACTGTTCTGGAGGTGTTGGTTTCCATAAGTCTCGATCATATGGACTTTCTGGGCAGCACACTTGGGGAGATCGCGCGGCAGAAGGCAGGTATTATAAAACCGGGAACGAGGGTTGTTTCTGCGGCACAGGAGCCGGAGGCGGAAGTGGTAATCCGGGAGATCGCAGCGGCGCAGCACAGCGCACTTCAGGTGGTGGAGTCTGCGAGTCTCCGGAGGCGGGACAGTGCGCTCGGCGCGCAGAGCTTTGATTATAAGCAGTGGAAGAATGTGCGCATACAGCTCGCGGGGGCGTATCAGTTTAAGAATGCGGCGCTTGCGCTGGAAGGGATCGAGGCGCTGCGCGCACTCGGCTATGAAATAACGGACGCACAGGCGTTGAAGGGAATGTATGAAGCTGTGTGGCGCGGCCGCTTCACGCAGATCCTCGCACGGCCGACAGTCATTCTGGACGGAGCGCACAATGAAGCTGCGGCAGTCGAGCTGAGGCGCTCTCTGGAGCTGTATTTTTCAGGGCGGGAGCTCTATTACATCATGGCTGTCTTTAAGGACAAGGAGTACCGGGATATCATCGCACTGACCGCGCCGCTTGCGAGGCATATTATTGCAGTGGAGACGCCCGGAAATCCGCGTGCGCTCCCGGCAGAGGAGCTGCGCGAGGCGATTGCGGAGGTTCAGCCTTCCGTGGAGAGCGCTGTCTCCATCCGGGAGGCAGTACAGAGACTTCTTGTGAGAGTCGCACCGGATGCGGTCATTGTGATCTTTGGCTCGCTCTCCGTTCTGGGAGAGGCGGAGCAGGCAGTGCGGGAGGTATCGGAGGAGCTTCGTGCAGATCACGCTTTCCTGTGATATTTTGCAGTCTGTTCTTTCTCAGGGTTCGGGGGCATCCCCGGAGGACTCAAAGAGATAGCTGATCATGCGCTGCTTCGCAGCCTCGCCTCCGACAAAATATAAAATATCATCCTTACGGAAGGTGACGTAGGGCCCGGGAGAGACGATCGTCTCTCCCTTTCTTTGTATGGCGACGACAGTGGCGCCGGTCATATGCCAGAGATTCATTTCTCCTATGGTCTTTCCGATCTTATCGCAGGTTTCAGGGATGGGGAGCTCATAGGGCACCAGCGCGGCGACATTGTGCGCGCGGTTGGTCTGAACCACAAGCTTATCGAGAAGAGAGGAGAAGTGCTCCAGCTCCTCCCGCTGCCTGGCGATGCTGCCAAGAAGCTCCTCCCGTGTCTCCTGAATTGTGTGTACGCTGTTGTAGCGATTCAGAAAGGCCGCCGCCTTTTCAACGGAGGAGACATAGCTGCCGCTTCCGTGGCGCGCCTCCATGATATTCAGATCCTCGAGTATGTTGACTGCCTTTCTTGCCGTCTCCGGGGAGACGTTGAAATTGCCCGCAAGCGTAGAGCGCGCGTTCAGGCGTTCGCCGGGCTGATAGCGGCCATCGACGATTCTCTGCGCGATTTCCACTGCAATCTGCTGATATTTTGATTCATAGCGGACAGATGTATCCTTTGTTTTCATGGGGATTTCCTCGCTTTTATGAGTTGTGTCTGTGGCGGTATGCCTTTGATGCAGATACGGATATCCGCCCTTTTTTGTCTATGATATCAAAAAGCAGGTGCAGAGTCCATGCAGGCGGGAGAAGGCGTACCTTTGACAAAGTGACCATATTAATATATAATAAAATAGTCACTTGAAGGAAGACTGAAAGGAAGTGACCCTTGAGTCATGAAAAAATGAAGTTAAAGAAGGAATTGAATACCTGGGATATTCTGGTTATGGCATTTGGAGCCATGATTGGATGGGGCTGGGTGGTCTCATCGGGTGAGTGGATACAGAGAGGCGGAGTGCTCGGCGCGGCGATTGGTTTTGTGCTGGGCGGTGTGATGATTTTCTTTGTCGGGCTCAGCTACGCGGAGCTCACAGCCGCAATGCCGCAGAGCGGCGGAGAGCATGTCTTCAGTCTCCGGGCGCTCGGGGCGAGCGGTTCTTTTGTCTGCACCTGGGCAATTGTTCTGGGCTATATCGGTGTAGTCTGCTTTGAGGCCTGTGCGCTGCCATCCATACTCGCCTACCTCTTTCCGGGCTTTCTGAGAGGCTATCTCTACAGCGTTGCAGGATTTGACATCTATGCGAGCTGGCTTGCTGTTGCACTGCTCTCCTCTGTACTGATTACGGCAGTAAATATTCGAGGAGCCAAGACAGCTGCCGCTCTGCAGACGGTGCTGACTCTTATGATCGGCGGAGTGGGCATCGCCCTGATTGCGGCGTCAGCGCTCCGCGGAGATGCCGGAAATCTCTCCGGGCAGCTTCTCGCCGGAGAGAGCCTTGGCTCCTCTCTGAACCATATTCTGCGGGTTGCAGTTATCACCCCCTTCTTCTTAATGGGTTTTGATGTGATACCGCAGGCAGCAGCGGAGATTGATGTCCCGGCAAAAAAGATCGGTTTTATTATGCTGCTCTCCATCGTCATGGGCGTGCTGTTCTATGTGCTGATTATCTTTGCAGTGGGCTATCTCATGGGAGGAGCAGAGATTACCTCCTCTGTTTCAGGCAGCGGACTGGTAACTGCCGATGCGATGGAAAAGGCCTTCCAGAGCCGTTTTATGGCGAAGGTTCTGATTGTCGGAGGACTCTGCGGGATACTGACCAGCTGGAACAGCTTCCTGGTCGGCGGCTCCCGGGCCATCTATGCACTCGCAGAGACCCATATGCTGCCAAAAGTGTTTGCAAGACTGCACCCGAAGCATGGCACGCCGGTGAATGCAATTTTACTGATCGGTACGCTCTCCTCACTGGCACCGCTTGTCGGGAGGCAGATGCTGGTCTGGGTCATGGATGCAGGAAATCTGGGTTGCTGCATTTGTTATTGTCTGGTGTCTCTCTCCTTTCTGGTGCTCAGAAAAAAGGAGCCCGGAATGCCTCGCCCCTATCGGGTGAAACATGCCGGGCTGGTGGGCAGCATGGCAGTGCTGCTCTCAGGATTCATGGCTGCTCTCTATCTGCTGCCGAATACCGGCTGCACGCTGTCTGCGGAGGAGTGGATGATATTTGGTGCGTGGACGGCCATGGGGCTTGTCTTCTACCTGCGCTGTGTGAAACGCCGCGGCGCGATACGCGAGGCCGTGGGCTCCCTGCTCCCGCCTGCGTGCTACGGTGCGGAGGATGCGATGCTGGAGTGAGGCAAGAGTGCCTGGCTCAGCGCGCGCGTCGGTGCATCAGCACGACACCAATGGTAAGCAGAGCCGGGCTCACCCATATGGCCCGGATGCCAAAGAGGGGAGAGAGATTTCCTCCTATGCCTGCTCCGATTGCAAAGACAAGAATCACGCCAAAATAATAAAGGACGTTTTCAAGAATCTGCACACTGGGCTCACGGAGCCATGCGGACAGAGCTGCGGTTCCGCTCCGGAGGTTTCCGATGCACATGGTGCTGGCATAGGACTTTCCATTCACCTTGCGGAAGCTCTGCACCTGCATGGCGCAGGCGAAGGAGACCAGGATATTTGCCGGTGTGTTGAGCGGGAGCGGCATGAGCCCGACCAGGATCAAAATGAATATTTCAGCGAGAAGGATCCCCTGACGCCAGTGGATCCTTTTTGCGTGCTTGAATCGGGCCTCTGTCTGCTCTGCCGCCATGATGCCTGCAGCGAAGGCGAGAATGGGTAGGATGTAGCGCGGCGCGCAGCTTAAGTTGCCTGAGATGAGGTGCGTTCCGAGCAGAACAATATTTCCAGTCTGCGCGTTGGCGAAGACCCCGTCCCGGACCATATAGCTGTAGGCATCCTGGAAGCCTCCGCTGAGGGTCAGAAACAGAGTCAGGAGAAAGCGGTCTGACATCTGTTGTTTTTTATTCTTTGCCATGCTGTACTCCTGTTTTGCTTCTTATTCCGGCTCACAGCAGCCGCCTGCGCAGCAGCTGCTCTCCCTGAGATTTTTCTGTGCCATGGCGAGCATCAGCTTGATGCGGTTCAGCTGATTTACCTCCGACGCACCGGGGTCATAATCGACAGCGATGATATTGGCGCTCGGATAGGCGGCGCGCAGCTGCTTAATCACGCCCTTGCCGACGATGTGGTTTGGCAGGCAGCCAAAGGGCTGCGTGCAGACGATATTTTTGGTGCCGCTCTCGATGAGCTCCAGCATCTCCCCAGTGAGGAACCAGCCCTCGCCGGTCATATTTCCGAGAGATACAAATTCGCTGGACATTTCTGCCATGTGGCGGATGTCGCCGGGGGCGGTGAAGTGCTTCGACTCACGCAGTGCCTCGCGGACATCTGAGCGGAACCAGTCCATGAGCCGGATCCCCAGGTTGCAGAGGAAGGCGGCGCGCTTCGAGAAGCCGAGATTCTCCGCCTTGAAGTTCAGATTGTAGAAGGAGTAGTACATGAAGTCGAGAAGATCCGGCATCACCGCCTCTGCACCCTCCCGCTCCAGGAGCTCTACGATGTGGTTGTTCGCGAGAGGTGAGAACTTGACGAGTATCTCACCGACGACGCCGACCTTCGGCTTGCTCACCGGGCGGCGCGGCAGCTCGTCGAAGTCCTTTACGATTGCGCGGACAATGCGGCGGTACTCCGCCATGTCGGGCGCCCGCTTTGCAACGGCCTTCATGCAGATGGCGTTCCATTTTCTGTGCAGGGCATCGGCACTTCCGGGCTCGCGCTCGTAGGGGCGTGTCGCGTACAGACAGCGCATCATCACATCGCCGTAGATGGTCGCCTGTATGGTCTTTACTGCCATGGGGATGGTGATGCGAAAGCCGGGATTTTTCTCCATATTGCCGACATTGACTGAGATCACGGGAATCTGTCCCATGCCTGCTTTCTCCAGCGCGCGCCGTATGAAGCCGATGTAGTTCGAGGCACGGCAGCCGCCGCCGGTCTGACTCATGAAGACAGCGGTGTGGTTCAAGTCGTATTTTCCGGAGAGCAGCGCCTCCATCACCTGACCGATGGTACAGAGGGAGGGGAAGCAGGCGTCGTTGTTCACATACTTCAGTCCGGTGTCCACGGCACTGTGGTCGTCGTTGTCCAGCAGCACGACATTGTAGCCGAAGGCACTGATCGCAGGAGCCAAAAGCTCAAAGTGGATCGGTGACATCTGCGGGCAGAGTATGGTGTAATTCTCCTTTTTCATCTCCTTTGTGAAGAGCACGCGGTGATACTCAGCAGAGCGGATGTGCCTCTGGTAATGCTTCCGGTCGCGCACGCGGAGCGCGGCGATCAGGGAGCGGATGCGTATCCTTGCGGCGCCGAGATTATTTACCTCGTCTATCTTTAAGGCGGTGTAGATCTTGTCCGATCCGGTCAGGATATCGGATACCTGATCCGTGGTGACGGCATCCAGTCCACAGCCGAAGGAGTTCAGCTGCACGAGATCCAGATACTCGGAGTTCTTCACGTAGCTCGCCGCCGCGTAGAGGCGGGAGTGGTACATCCACTGGTCGGAGACCACGACCGGGCGCTCAATCTTTCCGAGGTGGGAGACGGAATCCTCCGTCAGTACCGCGAGGCCGTAGCTCGTAATCATGTCCGGAATGCCGTGGTGAATCTCCGGATCCGTGTGATAGGGGCGGCCCGCCAGCACGATGCCGTGTCGCCTGTTTTCTCTGCACCATTCGATGGCGCGCTCTCCCTCGGCTTCGATATCGGCCTTTGCCTGAAGCAGCTCCTGCCAGCCTGCGTGTGCAGCCGCGCGCACCTCTGCCGGTCCCACGTGAAATTCCTTCCACATGATCTTTTCAAGCTGCGCCGTGAGAATCTTCTCATTTGTGAAGGACATGAAGGGGTTCAGGAAGCGCACATTCTGCTCCTCCAGCTCCTCCACATTGTTCTTGATATTCTCCGCGTAGGAGGTGACGATGGGGCAATTGTAGTGATTGCCCGCGCCCGCCTGTTCGTTCCGCTCATAGGGAATGCAGGGGTAGAAGATGGTGTGGATGCCCTGCCGGATGAGCCAGGTCACGTGTCCGTGCGCGATCTTTGCGGGATAGCACTCCGACTCACTCGGGATGCTCTCGATGCCGAGCTCGTAGATCTGCCGGGATGAAACAGGAGAGAGCACCAGGTGGAAGCCGAGCTCACGGAAGAAGACTGCCCAGAACGGATAGTCCTCGTACATATTCAGGACGCGGGGAATGCCGACCGTCCCGCGGGGAGCCTCGTCTTCCGGGAGTGCCTCGATGTCGAAGAGACGGTGAAATTTATAGTCGAAGAGGTTCGGAACCTCCTTCTTCTTCCGGTCAAGTCCCAGGCCGCGCTCGCAGCGGTTGCCGGAGACAAAGCGCCGGCCGCCGCCAAACTGATTTACGGTGAGTACGCAGCGGTTGTTGCAGCCCTGACAGCGGGTCATGGAGGTGCGGTACTCGAGGGAGATGATCCTGTCCAGCGGAAGCATGCTGGTCTCTGCGCCCTCCCAGCGCTCTCTCGCGATAAGCGCTGCGCCGAAGGCACCCATGATGCCTGCGATGTCCGGGCGTATGCACTCACAGCCCGCGGTGCGCTCAAAGGCGCGCAGCACGGCGTCGTTGTAGAAGGTGCCTCCCTGCACGACAATGTGCTTTCCGAGACTTGCTGCGTCTGCGATCTTGATCACCTTGAAGAGTGCGTTTTTAATCACGGAGTAGGCGAGACCGGAGGAAATATCTGCGACAGTCGCGCCCTCCTTCTGTGCCTGCTTTACATTTGAATTCATGAAGACAGTGCAGCGCGTTCCGAGATCTACCGGATTTTTTGCAAACAGTGCCTCCTTTGCGAAGTCCTGCACGGAGTAGCCGAGCGATTTGGCGAAGGTCTCGATGAAGGAGCCGCAGCCGGAGGAGCAGGCCTCGTTCAGCTGCACGGAGTCCACAGTGTGATCCTTGATGCGTATGCACTTCATGTCCTGACCGCCGATATCCAGGATGCAGTCCACCTCCGGCTCGAAGAAGGCGGCGGCGTAGTAGTGGGAGATGGTCTCAACCTCTCCCTCATCCAGCATGAAGGCGGACTTTAAGAGTGCTTCGCCGTAGCCGGTGGAGCAGGAATAGACAATTTTGGCGGCAGGATTCATCTGCGCCTTGATTTCCTTCACTGCGCGGATGGCGGTCGCCAGCGGGGAGCCCTCATTACCCGCGTAAAATTTATACAGAAGCTCGCCCTCGCTGCCGATCAGCGCGATCTTTGTCGTGGTGGAGCCCGCGTCGATACCGAGGAAGATGTTGCCGGTGTAGGATGCGAAGTCTGCGGACTTCACGGAGTGTCCCGCATGGCGTCTGTGGAAGCGCCGATAGTCCTCTTCATCCGCAAAGAGGGGAGAGAGGCGCTGCACCTCGTGATCCATGGAGACGCCCTTCGTCAGGACAGAGATCAGCGAGGAGATGGGGACGGCGGCCTCTGCCTCCGCGTTCATGGCAGAGCCGAGCGCCGCAAAGAGATGGGAATTCTCAGGCGCAATGATATACTCGTCCGTGAGACGCAGGGTGCGGATAAAGGCGTTCTTCAGCTCGGGCAGAAAGTGGAGCGGGCCACCGAGAAAGGCGACGTGGCCGCGGATCGGCTTCCCGCAGGCGAGACCCGAGATGGTCTGGTTCACGACTGCCTGGAAGATGGATGCGGCGAGATCCTCCCGTGTGGCCCCCTCATTGATGAGTGGTTGAATATCTGTCTTTGCAAACACGCCGCAGCGGGCCGCAATGGGGTAGATCGCCTTATAGCCGCGCGCGTACGCATTCAGTCCCGCGGCGTCTGTCTGAAGAAGGGAGGCCATCTGGTCAATAAAGGAGCCTGTTCCGCCGGCGCAGATGCCGTTCATGCGCTGGTCAATACCGCCGGTGAAGTAGATGATCTTCGCGTCCTCGCCGCCGAGCTCTATCGCGACATCGGTCTGCGGCGCGTAGTGCTTCAGTGCGGTGGCGACCGCGACGACCTCCTGCACAAAGCTCACCCTCAGGTGCTTCGCGAGTGTCAGGCCGCCGGAGCCTGTGATCATCGGTACCAGAGAGACAGGGCCGAGCTTTGTTTCTGCGTCTGCGAGGAGGCGTGAGAGCGTCTCCTGGATATTGGCGTAGTGACGCTGATAGTCAGAAAATAGAAGCGTTCCCGCCTCGTCGATGATCGCAATCTTCACGGTTGTGGAGCCGATGTCGATGCCGAGCCGGTACTGTTGATTTATCATATTCATAACCTCAAAATGCACAGATGGAAATGATCATGTTCATAAGCTCTGATTCTATAGTAACATAGAAGCAGCATAGCTGTAACGTAGGATTCTAGCACAAAGAATCTCAAATATCAATCGACACAGAAGCGGGAACTGTTTCGTCAATCCGTTTGACAAAGCGGGAGCATCATTCCTATAATATGCTTATTATCTAGGAGGAATGCGATGAATTTTTTTGAGAAGCTTCAGAAGAAATACGGGCGCTATGCGGTGCATGGGCTCATGCGCTACTTCACCATGCTCTACGCCGCAGGCTTTGTGCTGAGCGTCACCAGACCGGCGCTCTACTACCAGTATCTTGCGCTGGATCCGGAGCGCATCCTGCACGGGGAGGTGTGGAGGCTCGTGAGCTTTCTCCTCTATCCGCCAAGCAGCAGTCTCGTATGGGGTCTGCTTCTGCTGCTCATGTACTACTCGCTCGGAAGCACACTGGAGAATATCTGGGGCTCCTTCCGCTTCAATATCTTCATGTTCGGAGGTGTTTTCTTCCATATCATAGCGGCCTTCGCAGACTATTTTATCACAGGACACACGGTATATCTCACGCCGGCGAACCTGAATCTCTCGATTTTTCTTGCCTTTGCGCTGACCTTTCCGGAGATGCAGTTCTACATCTATTTCGTGCTTCCGGTAAAGGCAAAATATCTGGCCGTCTTCTATATTGTTATGGCAGCGGGGGCTTTTCTGATGGGAGGCACGGCGGAGAAGCTGGAGATCGTGCTCTGCCTCATGAACCTGCTGCTCTTCTTTGCATGGTCGGGGACGCTGCGGCGCTTCTCCCCCGCAGAGATACGGAGAAAGGCGGAGTTTCGGCGGAAAATGTCGGGTGAGAGCGGCAGGAAGATCGTACCCGTGGATCGCGCGGCGGGAGCCGGGAAGGAGACGCGGCACCGCTGTGCAGTCTGTGGGCGGACGGAGCTCGATGCGCCGGAGCTGGAGTTCCGCTACTGCTCAAAGTGCAACGGAGATTACGAGTACTGCTCAGAGCACCTCTACACGCACAAGCACGTGGAGTGAGAACTTTGTGAGACGGGAGATTGCCGGAGCACTATGCGAACCGAAAGGAACACAGGCATCACTCAGAATCAGGACAGGCAGAAGGGTGTGATCCGGACATTGCTGCGTCCCATGACAGGAAGGAATACAGATGGAGAAGAGAGCATTTCTTACGCGGGAACAGGCGGAGCGCATCGCGGCACAGTATCCGACGCCCTGGCACATCTACGACGAGAGAGGCATCAGAGAAAATGCCATGCGGGTGCAGGAAGCCTTCGCTTGGAATCCAGGCTTTCGCGAGTATTTTGCAGTGAAGGCGACGCCAAATCCTTATCTCATGAATATACTGAAGGAGCACGGCTGCGGCGTGGACTGCTCCTCAGAGACGGAGCTCATGCTGAGCGAGGCCTGCGGCTTCCGGGGGCGGGATATCATGTTCTCTTCAAACGACACGCCGCCGGAGGAATTTGCCTGTGCAGACAGGCTCGGAGCCATCATTAACCTCGACGACTTTACGCATATTCGCTGCGTGGAGCAGGTGCTCGGGAGACTGCCGGAGACCATGAGCTGCCGCTACAATCCGGGCGGGATGTTTGAGCTCTCGAATGGCATTATGGACAATCCGGGCGATTCCAAGTATGGCATGACGCCGGAGCAGATCACGGAGGCATTCCGGCTCATGCAGCAGAAGGGCGTGAAGCATTTCGGTCTGCATGCTTTTCTTGCAAGCAATACAGTCACAACGGAGTACTACCCGAAGCTTGCCGGTATTTTATTCCGCGAGGCAGTGCGGCTTAAGCGGGAGACGGGTGCGGATATACGCTTTATCAATCTCTCCGGCGGAGTCGGGATACCCTATCGGCCGGAGCAGGAGCCGAATGATATCTTTGCGATTGCCGCGGGGGTTCGCAGGGTCTATGAGGAGCTGCTGGTTCCAGCCGGTATGGGAGATGTCGCCCTGTACACAGAGATGGGCCGTTTTATGATGGGACCCTATGGCGCGCTGGTCACGCGGGCCGTCCATGAAAAGCATATCTATAAGGAATATATCGGGACAGATGCCTGCGCCTGCAACCTGATGCGCCCGGCGATGTATGGAGCCTATCACCACATCACAGTGCTGGGAAAGGAGCATATGGCCTGCGATCACCGCTACGATATTGTCGGTTCACTCTGCGAGAACAATGACAAGTTCGCAGTAGATCGCATGCTGCCGGAGATTGAGCCGGGGGACTATCTCTATATTCATGATACCGGAGCACATGGCTTTTCTATGGGTTATAACTACAATGGGAAGCTGCGGAGCGCGGAGCTGCTTCTGAAGACAGACGGCTCTGTGCAGCAGATTCGCCGGGCGGAGACGCCGTCGGACTACTTTGCCACCCTGGATTTTCCGGGCCTTCCAATAAAATGAGCGCGCGCTGGGAGACGGAGTCTTCGTCCTGCCTGACAGACGGAGGGCAGCCGGAGCGGCGGGCTTCTGTCTTTGTGAGGAGAGGGTACCGTGCGGCACGGTCGGCAGCGGCAGGGCATTCGGAGAGCGGCGCTCCGCCGGGTGACGGCGAGATGGGACAATAGAATAGGACAGGGAAAGACCTCCGGGGGAGAACCGGAGGTCTTTTGTTCAGGGATGGGTTTCAAAAAGTTTTAAGGAGATCGTAAATCGCTTTATGTTTGTGACCTAAGTATAACAGCTGTCTGTAAGAAATGGGTGAATATTATTTGAATGAAGTCTTAGGAAAATCTTAGGAAAGCGACAGAAGCGGTGAGGCGCGTCTTCTGCTTCATCCCGGGCGACAGCTCTGTGAGAATAAAAGATATTGCTTCTTTTCAGCTGTCAGGGTATAATACGCCTGTTAATGTTAGCCTTGGCTAACTAAAATAAAAAGCTGAAAGGGGAAGGAGTATGTGGTGCGTTTCTACGGGAACATGCCGCAGGGGAAAGGATGAAAAGGAGACTGAGAAAGAGAATAGGAGCATTTGCACTGGCGCTGATGTGCTGTGCGGTCAGTACCCCTGTTCCTGCTTATGCGCAGACGGGCTGGCGCAGACAGAACGGCGCATGGAGCTTTTCTATGCCGGACGGAAATTCCGCCAGGGGATGGCTGAGGGATGGGAGCAGGTGGTATTATCTGGATCCCGCCAGCGGACGGATGCAGACAGGCTGGATCAAGCCGGGGGAGAAGTGGTTCTTTCTGAACCCCTCGGAGGGGACGCAGAACGGCGCGATGCTTACAGGCTGGCAGTGGATCGATGGCTACTGCTACTATTTCAGCGAAAAGGAAGGTGCTGAGCTCGGTGCGATGGCTGCCGCAACGAAGACTCCTGACGGGTACTCTGTGGATGCAGACGGGCGCTGGACAGATGAGAGCGGAAGACCGCAGTTTGTGCAGGGGAAGGGCTTTTGCTCCCGGCCCGTGAGTGCGGGGCATTCCGGCTCCTCGCGGAGCTCCCGGTCGGACAGACAGAAAGACAGAAAACCGGATGGGCCGCAGACTCCGGACGATAAGAAACCGGATGGGCCGCAGACTCCGGACGATAAGAAACCGGATGGGCCGCAGACTCCGGACGATAAGAAGCCTGTTCCGGAGCCGGAACAGCCGGGCAGTGAGCAGGATAAGGAGAAGCTGGCGGGCTTTGTCACAGTAAGCGACTACGAGGGCTCCAATATTCTCGCGATCAGAAAGACCGGAGGAGAAAACCTCGCGGCCATACAGGAGAAGGTATACCAGAGGCTCACGGATGATGCGCAGAGGGCAAAGGTATATTTCCTTGAGCTGGATGCACAGGTGCTCGTGGTGGATCTGAACAACGCACTGCTCGGCGACGGGGGAGCCGTCATTGACGGGGACAGCGCTGCACTGGGAGAGCTCATCGCCGCTGCGGGCAGTCAGATTTACTACGCGGATCAGAGCAGCGGAAATCTGCTGTGCGCCGCACCGGACAACAGACTGCCGAACTCCGGTGCGGACACGGAGCTGGTCCTCATCGCCGGAGAGCTCCGCATTCCTGAGAAGCTCAGCTCTAGGTATCTGCTCGGGCTCAGCGGGAATTCGTTTAATGGAAATCTTGTGGCGCTGGAATCCACGAAGGAGGTCGCCGGCATCAACTTTGTCTCGGACCACTCCGCCGCGGCGCAGGGAAGCAACGGTTCTATGCTGAGCATAAAGTCCGGCTCGAACGATTTCTCCCTGCTGGTCGACCACAACAGCTTCCGCTTTCAGAGCGACGATGCGGAGACACAGCTCTACAGGGCCATAGGCATATACTCCCTGGCGGGAGAGCTCCGCATCAGCAAAAACCGCTTCTCGGGGCGAAATATCAAGAACAGCGCAGGCTCACAGAATGCGCACGGCATGATAGACTGCCAGGCGCGCCTGAGCGGCTCCGCAAATAAGGACAAGTATTCCAGAATCACTGTGGAGGAAAATCTGTTTCAGGATGTGTACTCCACCGGAGTTATGCTATACACCTCCGAGAGGGAGGCTCTCAGCATTACGGGAAACAGCTTCCGGAATATCGGTGAGGACGCGGTGAAGGTGGATGCCGTTTCACTTGAGTATCCGCTGGAGCACAGTCTGATCCTGTCCGGAAATGAGATCAGAAACTATGGACTGAATGAAAACACCGGCTATACAGACGGAGGCTTCGGTCCTCTGGGCCCCGTAAACTCAGGAGAGTCCGGCATCACCATCAACTATTACGACGGCACGCAGAAGGGCTCAAAGGTCAATGGCAGCTGGCACTCCAGCACCGCGCAGCTGGTGAACAGACTGAAGGCGGACAATCACATTGCCACGAAGGAGGAGAACGACAGAAATCAGGGCGTGGTGGACTCCCAGCCGGTGATTATCGGGCAGAGGGATCGCTACATCGATACCGCACAGAAAATCAATCAGGCGGGAAGTCCGGCGATCAAAAATCACTCTGTTGTCATCGTAAAGGACGAGAATGGAGACGTCGTCTACGGACATGATGCGAGCGCGCCCACGGAGGAGATCACAGTGAAGGATCTCTACATCACGGGGCAGGCCTCCGGCATCGTGACCCTCCCGAGCACACTTGTGATTAAGGGAAATCTCAGGGTCGATCTGCCGAACGGCTTTGTGAAGCTGGAGGCAAAGGTCGGGGGCAGCACGGAGATCAATGCCTCCAGAGTGAAGAATTCCGCTCTGTTCACGCCGCTGGACACCTCGCCCATTCCGAGAGGAGCAGCCACGGGCGACTACGCGGTGCGGATCTCGGATATCAGAAATGATGACGGCGAAGTGCTGAACAATCCGGCGCTGGATCTCAGGGTGACGCTTGGGAAGCAGCCCTTGGGTCAGACGGACTACCACTATGCCGGCGGTGTGCTCTATGTTCATAAGGAAGTCATCAACCGGCTCAGCTCCAATCAGAAGCTCAGCATCCGCATCAGCTCTGCGGCGAATCATCTGAGCGAGCTGTCGAGTCAGCTGATACTGATAGAGATTTCCAATATGTCGGGAGCGCAGTTTGAATATTCCGGCAAGCGCTTTACACATATGAACGCGGAGGCGCCGATACAGGTCAAAGTCAGCGGTCTTAAGAACAATAAGGGAGAGCTTGTGGATGCATCCCGTACAAAGCTCGCAGGCAATGTGGATTTTCTGATCTCCGGACTGCCGCAGGACAAGCGCCTGCTCAGCGTGGACGATGCCACGGATACAGTGACTCTTTCCACAGAGCTGCTGAACTATCTCTATGCTACAAGGTATGAGAGCGTACCCGATCGGAATGCGAATTTCGGCATGCATCACAGCTATGAGCTCGTGATAAATGACGCTGAAAACCACATCTATGAAGCGAAGGATAGTGTGGAGTTCGAGGTGATCGACCGGAGCGGCGTTGATTTTGTGTTTGAGAAGGGGATGACCTTCACGCAGGGGAACGCCCCTGCGGGCGGGATCACCCTGAGTGTAAAGAATGTGACGGATTCCAGAGGAAACGGAGTACCGGCTTCGCGCACGCAGCTTAAGGACAGCGAGGGCCAGCTCAACATGACGGTCGAGCCCTTCCCCGTGCAGCGCGACGACAGCGAGGACTCCGAGCTCATCGTGCTGCGGGATCAGAACGGCAAGTACCTGAGAGAGGTGTTCAATCCGAAGTACCTCATCATCGACGATGAGAGAGATACCATTACCTTTACCAAGGAATATCTGGACAGGATAGAGCCCCGCAGGGACAGCTCCACCGAGAGAGGTATCAAGGCCTTTACCTTTACGTACTTTGATGCGAATGCGGGCGTGGATGTCAGAAGCCAGAAGATCGCCTTGCATGTGAAGCTGAAGGAGAAGGCGCTCAGCGACAGTGTCGAGCTCTCCTTCAGGGAGAACACTCTGCTGCTCGAGGGGGAGAAATTAAAATTCCATGAGAGCTTTGACACGAAGGGACTGATCGTCGCGGGTGTGCTGAAAAACATCATAAAGCACAATCCGAGGCAGCGGCTGCTGCTCCTGAGAGATGGAAAGCCGCTCCGGAGCTTTGACAGCGTAAAGGCGGGCGACAGGCTGAAGGTCATTGCGGAAAATGGCGTGAAGTCTGCGGAGTACACCCTTGATTTTGAGGCGGCGCAGAGCGATAAGCTGTACAGGAGCTTTGATGAGACTCTGATTGCAGAGCTCGGAAGCGGCTTCATCATCGTGAAGTCAGCCTCTCATCCCACGATAGAGCGGCTGCTGGCGGCGATCGTCCCGGAGGACGGCGTGACTGTGAAGGTGGTCGCGGGCAGCGGCAGCGATGAGTATGAGCCGGTGAAGGACAGCACGCTGAGAAGCGACATGACGCTGATACTCTCAAAGGATGCGAGGGAGCAGAGATACGGCATCCGCCTGCAGGACGGCGTGCAGTACCGGGCTCTGCTGATCGGCAATCAGAACTACGGAGAGCCCAAGATGAATCTCAAGGGGCCGGAGAATGATATCCGCATGATGAGTGCTCTTTTCAGGCAGGCTAGCTTTGGCGGGGAGAGATTCGCCGCAGTGAGGACGGAGAAGAACCTCAAGAAGCGGGAATTTCTGGAGAGCATTGCAAGGACCTTCGCAAACAGCACGGACGAGGACGTGTCTTATCTGTACTACAGCGGTCACGGCTACAATGTGAAGAGCAATCACAGCTCCTATATCTGCACAGTGGACAAGACACTGGGGAGCGGGAGCGAGGAGGAGGCCGCCGCAAGCTGGATCAGCGTCGACGAGCTGAAGGAAGCTCTGGACAAGGTGGCGGGCACCAAGGTGATCATACTGGACTGCTGCAACGCCGGAGGGTTTATCGGAAAGGAGTTTGTGGATTCCATGTCGGGTGCGACGCCGGGCAGGAGCATACAGAGCAGCTCTGAGGAATTCATCAATTCGGTGTCCGAGGTATTCGAGAGCGGCACGCGCGGTGCTGCGGGGATCGAGAGCAGCAACGGAACACGGAACTACCTCACTGACAATGACTACAAGGTGCTGGTGGCGAGCTCGGCCAATGAGTATAGCTACGAAAGCAAGAAGACAGCTGCCGGAAAGTTCACGCTGGAGTTTGTGAGAGGCGCGGGTTACGAAAACGGGCAGCGACCTGCGGATGAGGATCATGACGGAAAGATAAGCCTTGGCGAGATGTACAGCTATCTCATGGACAATGTGGAGAGTACCTCTCACATTCAGGTATTCCCGCAGAACGACGATTTTACGCTCCTTGCCGAGGTGGATGAGAAGGAGCTGAATTCCTCCACGCTGATCAGGATCAGAAACAGCGCCTACATCTTTGAGGGGCGCATAACGCCGGAGGGAGAGCAGCTGGGCACGATCAGGAGCGGTCTCGTAAAGATCGACACGAGGATGACAGCCGCTCAGTTCATGGAGCATATTGAGAAATCCCATACCGGGCAGGCGCTCACGCTGGAGGGCGCAAATGGAACGGCCTATGCGAACGAGGAGCCGCTGCGAAAGCTCGATACCTACCTGAGGGTGGTCGCGGAGAACGGAAAGCGCTCCCGCTATCCTGTCGTGGTGGAGCAGCACATCGAGAACAGCGCGGACAGCAGCGTAGTGATCGAGGGCAACAGTAAGATCCGGGTCACCGCGGACGAGGAGAAGGGCATCTATGCGATCACTCTGGATCAGCCCATGAAGATGGATGTATTTATGAAGACTGTGCGAAATATCAACAGGAAGGGCGGACAGAACTTCAAGCTTCTGGACAGCAGCGGCGTCGTGAAGCAATATGCCGCGGATGTCATGGTGGAGCATCTGGACCAGCTGCTCGTCACCTCGAAGAACGGCAGCAGGAAGCAGCGCTATACCATCACCGTGCTCTCAGGCGGAGGGGAGACGATAGAGTCCGAGTACACGCTGAGAGACGGCGTGCTTTCAAGCGGCAGCAGAAAACTGAGCACTGAGACGACGGTGAAGGAGCTGAAGGACTGGCTCGCACAGAACCATATCGATCTCTCGGATCCGATGAGCGGCGTGTACAGAAAGGGCACCAATCCTCCCTTCGGCAGGGCCAAGGCGGAGAGAGAGCTGCTGGAGGAGGGCGACAGATTTATCGTGAGAGACTTCTTCGGCAAAAATAAGATATACACAATAGAGCTTGAGGCGGAGGAGCCGCCGAAGCCGGAGAATAAGCTTGCAGAGCTGACGCCTGATTTTGGCGACGCGCTCAGTGTGGAGAACGGAAGAATCAGGAGCGGAGAGCTGAAGCTGAACACGAATACGAAGCTCAGTGAGATTATGGCGGCGTGGAAGAACAGAACAGACTTTGACGGAGTCATCGACGAGGAGAAGACCGGAATTTATTCAGGCAGCACCGTGGTGATCTCCGGGGTACCCAATAAGCCGAAGAAATCTGAGAAGGAGAGTCTGGGCTACGGCTATAAGCTCATCCTGATCCCCGCGGACAAGACCCAGCTGCATGTGAGCTACGAGCTTGAGCCGGAGGATGAGGGCGGCGGCTCTGGGCCCATCGTCATTCCGCCTGTTATCGTTGAGCCGGATGGCAGGTCTGTGCCCGGGCTGCACGCACAGGAAGATGGTCTCGATGCACCGCTGATTCCCGATGATGCAGACGAGGAGGACAAAAAGGAGGAGCACGCGGGAAACAAGGAGTCAAAGGCTGATCCTGAGGAGAAGATAAGCTCAGAAGAGAGTGCAGAAGCAGAGACGAAGGAGAAGCCTGAGACAAAGGCTAAGACTGATCGGGAGGATCTGCGCGAAACGGAAGCCGTGTCCGCAACAGAAGCGCAGGACGAAGCCGAAGGGGAAGACGACGAAGCGCCGGAGCCCGGAGCTGCCTTACAGAGCCTCTCCGGAGAAAGCGTGCAGACGGATAAGACTGCGGAGTAGTCTGCCGGCGGTTCACTGATAAAAGCGATGAGAATAAAGAAAACAACACTGTGATTTACGAAAGTCCTCCGGCGCTGCGAGAGCATATGACACGCAGCGCCGGGGGACTTGCAAGTTCAGTCCTGCTGTGCTACGGTACAGATATTCCTGTGAGCGCACAGCCGTGACCTGTGCGGCCCAGAGCTCCTTTTTCCAGTCATTGGAACGACCGCTGCTGCGGCGCATATCTGTGACGATTCCGGAGGCGGTGCGTTATCTCCGGAGCTTGCAGTATCCCGCTTGACAGCTGCGGCTGCTGCTAGTATGATAGCTTATGAAAACGAACATATGTTCACATGGAGGAAGCATGGACAGAGAAGCAAAGATGAAGGCGCTGGATGCAGCCCTGATACAGATAGAGAAGGCATATGGAAAGGGAGCGGTCATGAAGCTCGGCGATCCGGCCAATACCATGAATGTGGAGACGGTTCCGACCGGTTCTTTGAGTCTTGACCTCGCATTGGGGCTCGGCGGTGTGCCGAAGGGCAGAGTAGTGGAAATTTACGGGCCGGAGTCCTCCGGTAAGACGACAGTAGCCCTGCACATGGTCGCGGAGGTGCAGAAGCGCGGCGGGATCGCCGGCTTTATTGATGCAGAGCACGCGCTGGATCCGGTCTATGCGAGAAATATAGGGGTTGATATTGACAATCTCTACATCTCTCAGCCGGACAACGGAGAGCAGGCCATGGAGATCGCAGAGACCATGGTGCGGAGCGGAGCAGTCGATATTGTCATCGTCGATTCGGTCGCGGCGCTGGTGCCGAAGGCGGAGATTGAGGGAGATATGGGAGATTCCCACGTCGGCCTGCAGGCGAGGCTCATGAGCCAGGCACTGCGAAAGCTCACCGGCATTATCAGCAGATCGAACTGCACTGTGATCTTTATCAATCAGCTGAGAGAGAAGATCGGTGTGATGTTCGGCAATCCGGAGACGACGACCGGAGGCCGCGCGCTGAAATTTTATGCCTCTGTTCGTCTGGATGTTCGCAGAATTGATGCGCTGAAGCAGAACGGAGAGGTGGTCGGGAACCGCGTCCGTGTCAAGGTCGTGAAGAATAAGATCGCGCCGCCGTTTAAGGAGGCTGAATTCGACATCATGTTCGGGAAGGGGATCTCCCGCGAGGGAGATATTCTGGATCTGGCCGTGAAGGACGATATTGTCGAGAAGAGCGGCGCCTGGTATGCCTATCAGGGGACGAAGATCGGCCAGGGAAGAGAGAATGCGAAGATCTGGCTCAGTCAGAATCCGGAGATGTGTGCGGAGATTGAGACAAAGGTACGGGAGGCTCACGGTCTCACCTCAGCGTCAGATACCGCAGCGGGGACAGAGAGTGCGGCTCCCGCAGAGCAGTGACGGTAACAGAGCTGCTTCCCCTCGGAAAGCGCAGAAGCAAAGTCCTCACAGATGAGGACTTTGTTTTTGCTCTGTACAATACAGAGCTGAACAGACTGCATATCGCGGAGGGTACGGAACTCAGTGAGGCGCTGCTTAAGGAAGAGCTGCTGCCGCTTCTCAGGAAGCGCGCCATGGAGCGGCTCTTGTTTCTTCTGAAGGGAAGAGATTACACAGAGTATGCGCTGCGCAGAAAACTGCGGGAGAGCGGGATACCGGAGTGCTGTGCAGAGGAGGCCATCCTCTGGGCAAAGGAACGGCACTATGTAGATGACAGACGCTATGCGGAGCACTATATCAGCTGCCAGTCGGGACAGAAGGGGAAGCGAAGAATACGCGCGGAGCTCCTCATGCGGGGGGTGGACAGCGCGCTCGCAGATGAGCTGCTGGAGCAAAGTCCGGCTGATGAGAAGGAGCAGATTATTGCGGAGCTCAGAAGATGTCATTTTGATCCGGAATCAGAGAATCCAGATCAGAAGAGGCGGCTCGTAGCCCGGCTGATGAGAAGGGGCTATAGCTGGGGGGAGATTGAGCTTGCACTGCGCAGCATGATTTGATAAAATAGCACTATTGCAGCGTTTTGCGAGTTTTGCGGCGTCACAGGGGGGCAGAAACCTCAGACTGATGCGATAAGATATAAAAAAGGCAAGTGTTATCTCTTTCCTGCGCTTAGATTGACAGGTATCTGCACTGTCCGCAGGCACGCAGTGCGGCATAGTATGAGAACAGAATAATGTACCATGAAAATTGAATAAGGAGGTGCTCTGTGTCACAAATCATCATTGCAGTTATAGTTACGGCGGTGATTGTGGCTTTTGTGAGCTGGAACCTTGCGATCGCACATCGAAAGAAGACGTACGAGAGCAAGATTGGCAGTGCGGAGGTAAAATCCCGCGAAATCATAGAAGAAGCCCTGAAAACCGCAGAAACAAAAAAACGCGAAGCGCTCCTCGAGGCGAAGGAAGAGTCCTTGCGGACAAAGAATGAGCTTGAGAGAGAGACCAAGGAAAGAAGAGCGGAGTTACAGCGCTACGAAAATCGCGTTTTAAACAAGGAAGAAAATCTTGACCGGAAGCAGGCATCCATTGAGAAGAAGGAGAGTGCACTGGCGGTGCGCGAAGAGAAGATCAATGAGCGCAGCCAGGAGGTGGATTCTCTCTATGACAAGGGGATTGCCGAGCTGGAGCGCATCTCCGGACTCAGCACGGAGCAGGCGAAGGAGTTCCTTCTCCAGTCCGTGGAAGAGGATGTAAAGCATGATACCGCGAAGCTGATCAAGGATCTTGAGACAGCAGCAAAGGAAGAGGCAGATAAAAAGGCGAAGGAATTTGTCGTCGGTGCGATACAGCGCTGTGCTGCCGACAGCGTTGCCGAGTCTACGGTTTCAGTCGTACAGCTTCCGAATGATGAGATGAAGGGCCGTATCATCGGCCGTGAGGGCAGAAATATCCGGGCGCTGGAGCAGCTGACCGGAGTGGAGCTGATTGTTGATGATACGCCGGAGGCAGTGGTGCTCTCAGGCTTTGATCCGGTGCGCAGAGAGGTTGCAAAGGTTGCGCTGGAGAAGCTCATCACGGACGGCCGCATTCATCCCGCAAGAATCGAGGAGATGGTTGAGAAGGCGCAGCGCGAGGTGGAAAACACCATGCGCGAGGCCGGAGAGGCGGCGGTTCTTGAGGTGGGAGTCAACGGCATTCATCCGGAGCTTGTGAAGCTCCTGGGCCGCATGAAGTTCCGCACAAGCTATGGCCAGAATGCCCTGAAGCATTCCATCGAGGTTGCGGAGCTGTCCGGACATCTCGCGGCAGAGGTCGGGGTCGATGTCCGCATGGCGAAGCGTGCGGGGCTCCTGCACGATATCGGAAAGGCCGTGGATCATGAGATCGAGGGTTCTCATGTGCAGCTCGGTGTAGAGCTCTGCCGGAAGTACAGGGAATCTGCGATTGTCATCAATACCGTGGAGTCCCATCACGGAGATGTGGAGCCGGAGAGTCTCATCGCCTGTATTGTTCAGGCGGCGGATACCATATCTGCGGCACGTCCGGGTGCGCGAAGGGAGACCATCGAGACCTACACAAATCGCCTGTCCCAGCTTGAGGAGATCACAAATTCCTTCAATGGTGTAGAGAAGTCCTTTGCTGTGCAGGCAGGTCGTGAGGTGAGAATTATGGTAGTACCGGAGAAGGTAAATGACGATGATATGGTCATACTTGCACACAATGTTGCGAAGCGCATTGAGCAGGAGATGCAGTATCCGGGTCAGATCAAGGTCAATGTCATCCGGGAGTCCCGCGTTCAGGATGTAGCAAAGTAAGAACGGAATACAGTAAAAGCCTTACAATTTTTATTTTGGAAAATTGTAAGGCTTTTTTTCTTGACGAAAAATCAGCTGCCTTATACAGTATAGTAGAATGAAACAGTGTAGTTAAAAAGAATGTGCGTTAATAAACATATCATTGGATTTCTGTTGACATTATCCGCATCAATATAAAATGTCTTGTGAAGTTCTGGTTTTGCAGAAAGGGGATGCTATGCGTCATATAAGCAATAGAAGATCATGGTTTATGAAGGCCTGTGTCACGGCGCTTCTGTTTACTGCGTTTTCGGCCCTTGTGGCCTACGGCTATGAGAAGAATGATAAGCCGATACGCTCGATTTCGCTGACGGTTTCGGGACTGATCAAGGTAGAGGAGAAGTTTGGAGAGGAGGAGCTCGAGGTACACACCGCGGGCAATAAATACTCCTTTGATCACTATGAGGTGCAGAATGCAGGCTTTCGCTGGTCCATAGAGGATACTCCGGAGCTGGATATATACCTCACGGCTTCGGATGGCTATTACTTCCGCATCACCAAGGCGAGCCAGATCCGCCTGAATGGCGCCAGCTACAAGAGCGCACGCCGTGAGGACGGCGCGTATACGCTGGTGGTTCGGGTGACGCTGCCCTCTCTTGAGACGCAGGTCGGCACGGTGGAGGAGGCTGTCATGGAAGGCGGCCGCTGCCGCTGGTCCGAGGCGATCGGTGCGGGGAGCTATGAGCTGAAGTTTATGCGGAACGGTACGACGCTCGGAGCCAACCAGATCATCAACGGGACCAGCTATGACGGCAGCGAGTTTATGACGCGCGGGGCGAGCTATCACTTCAAGGTGCGCGCAATCAATGCGAAGGATCCTTCCATCAAGGGCCACTGGACCGATTCGAATCAGGTCAGTATCACAGAGGCGCAGGCAAGGGAGCAGAAGGAGCGGAACGCGGAGCTGCAGAGTGCGGGAGAGTGGATAGAGGAGGACGGTCGCTGGTGGTTCCGGCTGCCGGATCAGAGCTGTGTGAGGAGCGCATGGAGGCTGATCAACGGCGAGTGGTATCTCTTTGATGAGAACGGCTGGATGCGCACGGGCTGGTATCTGGACGGAGACAAGTGGTACTATCTGGATCCGGAGAGCGGCGTGATGTGGAAAAACGCGACGACAGAGGACGGCTATCATCTGGGCATAGATGGTGTGCTGCAGCAGAATTGAGGAGAGTGGGGAGCTGAGAGTTTCAGCTCCCCTTGTTGTTTTCCGGGAATTTTTTCGGCTTTTATCAGCAGAGCGCTTTCGCAGGGAAGTGACGGAGGGGTGGTAGTGAATGTGGAGGTCTTTTTTTTGCAGAGATACATCTGTGCGGGGAAGGCGGACTCTTTTGCCGCCGGAAGGTTGAAAAAAGAGGGGCATTGATTTATGATGTTTGTCAAACGTTGCTTCCGGAGGAAGGGACGGAGAGATGCAGGCGAGGAGACGAAGCGATGGCAAAACTGAATGGCGCCGAGATTGTAGTGGAATGTCTGAAGGAGCAGGGCGTTGATACCGTGTTCGGTTATCCGGGAGATGCGATTCTGAATATTTACGATGCGCTGTACAGGCATCAGGGCGAGATACGCCATGTTCTGACCAGTCAGGTGAAGAGCGCGGCGCACGCGGCAGACGGCTATGCGCGCGCCACGGGAAGAGTCGGGGTCTGTCTTGCGGCGAGTGGACCGGGGGCAGCGGATATGGTGTCCGGCATTGCGACAGCATACATGGATTCCTCTCCGGTTGTGGCGATCAGCTGTAATGTGAGCCAGCCCATACTGGGAAAGGATTCCTTTCAGGAACTCGATATCGCCGGCATCAGTATGCCGGTCACAAAATATAATTTTATCGTCAGAGAGGTGGAAATACTTGCGCCGGTGATGCGCCGGGCCTTTCAGATTGCAAAAAGCGGACGTCCGGGCCCGGTGCTGATTGACATGACGAAGGATGTCACGGAAGCTCTGACAGAATATGTCACGGAGACGCCTGCTCCGGTCAAAGCATTTACTGAGAGAATCAGTGACGAGGATCTGGACGCAGCCATCTCCATGATACACAGCTCCGAGAAGCCCTGCATCATTGCGGGAGGCGGTGTGATTCAGGCGGGAGCAGCCGAGGATCTTGGCATCTTTGCGCATAAGCTGCAGGCTCCGGTCTGCTGTACCCTGATGGGACAGGGGGCGATCAGCCAGAAGGATGAGCTCTACGTCGGAATGGTGGGAATGCATGGAACCAAGGCGGCGAATCTCTGTGTCTCAGAGTGCGATCTTCTGATTGCGGTCGGAGTGCGTTTTTCCGAGAGAGTCACGGGAAAGACAGAAAAATTTGCGCCGGAGGCAAAGATACTGCATATCGATGTGGATGAGGCGGAGATCAATAAAAATGTCCGCGCAGATGCCGGCATCGCCGGAGATGCGCGGGTGGTGCTGCGCAGGCTGAATGTGCGGCTGAATCCGCAGAATCATGAGGAGTGGTTCGCGCATGCAGAGCGCCTCACGGATATGTATCCCATGAGCTATGACAAAGGTCGGCTGAGCGGTCCGGAAATTATAGAAATTCTGGATCGGGAGAGTCCGGAGGATACGATCATCGTCACGGAATCCGGACAGCATCAGATGTGGGCGGCACAATATTACCGTTTTACAGAGGCGAGAAGCTTTCTGTCGCCGGGTGGTCTCGGGACCATGGGCTTCGGGCTGGGAGCTGCTATTGGTGCGCAGATTGCAAAGCCGGATCACGTCGTTGTCAATGTTGCGGGTGATGCCTGTTTCCGCATGAATATGGGGGAGCTCGCTACGGTGAGCCGCGAGGGGCTGCCGCTGGTCGAGCTCATCATCAATAACCGGGGACTGGGGATGCTCCGTCAGTGGCAGAACTTCTTTTATGGGAAGCGCTACTCGGAGACAGAGCTGAATGATCAGCCGGATTACTGCCGGATTGCTGAGGCTATGGGGATAGCGGCCTGTCGCGTCACAACAGCGGAGGAACTGGAGACCGCGCTGCGGGAGGCCTTTTCCAGGCGTAAGCCACTGCTGATTGAGGCATGGATCGATCCAGAGGACAGAGTGTTTCCGATGTGCCCGCCGGGACGTGCGCTAGAGGAGAGCTTTGACGCGTCCGATCTCAGGCTGTAGGGCAAAGGCGTAAAGTAGAGACGTGCAGTTCGGATCACATCACAGAAGCTTACACTATATGAGGGGGCTATCATTATGGCAAGAGTGTATAATTTCAGCGCAGGACCGGCAGTGCTGCCGGAGGAGGTTCTGAGAGAGGCTGCGGAGGAAATGCTCGACTATCGCGGCACGGGGATGTCCGTGATGGAGATGAGTCATCGCTCCAAAATGTATGAAGACATCATGAACGAGGCGGAGCGGGACTTGAGGGAGCTCATGAACATTCCGGACAACTATAAGGTGCTCTTCATTCAGGGCGGCGGTCATGTTCAGTTTGCCATGGTTCCGATGAATCTCATGAAGAATAAGAAGGCCGATTACGTCATCACCGGGCAATGGGCAAAGAAGGCCTGGAAGGAGGCACAGCTCTACGGAGACGCCCGAGCGATTGCTTCCAGCGAGGATGAGGTATACAGTTATATTCCGGACTGCTCGAATCTGCCGGTGGATCCGGCAGCGGATTATGTATACATCTGCATGAACAACACAATTTACGGAACAGTCTATCACGCGCTTCCGGATACGAAGGGGAAGACGCTGGTGGCGGATATCTCCTCCTGTTTTCTCTCTGAGCCGATTGATGTGAGCAGGTTCGGGATTCTCTGGGGCGGCGTACAGAAGAATGTAGGCCCGGCGGGCGTGGCGATCGCAATCGTGCGGGAGGATCTGATCGGAGACTGCCTTCCGGGCACTCCGACCATGCTGCGCTACAGCACCTACGCGGAGCATCATTCCATGTATAACACGCCGCCCTGCTACACGATCTATATCTGCGGCAAGGTCTTCAAGTGGCTGAAGCGCATGGGCGGGCTTGAGGTGATGAGGCAGAGAAACGAGGAGAAGGCAAAGATACTCTATGATTTTCTGGATCAGAGCAGGCTCTTCCGAAATCCGGTCCGGAAGGAGGACCGATCCCTCATGAACGTCACCTTTGTGACGGGAGACAAGGAGCTGGATGCGCGCTTTGTCGCGGAGGCGAAGGAAGCAGGTTTTGAAAATCTCAAGGGGCACCGCACAGTCGGTGGTATGAGAGCCAGCATCTATAATGCCATGCCGAGAGAGGGTGTGGAGAAGCTGGTTGCTTTCATGAGAGAATTTGAGGCGAAGGAGAGGACAAACTGATGCACAGGATCAAATGCCTGAATGCTATTTCAAAGGTAGGAACGGACAGCTTTTTAAAGAACTATGCACTGACAGAGGATATGGAAGAGGCAGAGGGCATACTGGTGCGCTCCGCCGATATGAAGGAGACCGCGCTGCCGGAGACTGTCCTTGCGGTTGCGAGAGCCGGGGCGGGCGTCAACAATATCCCGCTGGAGCGCTTTGCGGAGGAAGGCGTCGTCGTGTTCAACACACCGGGCGCAAACGCAAACAGCGTGAAAGAGCTGGTGCTCTGTGCTATGATGGTGGCATCGAGGAATGTCATTGCAGCTGCGGAGTGGGTGCGCTCCATCCGGGACAGCGAGAACATAGAGAAGGATGTGGAGAAGGGCAAGAAGGCCTTCGTCGGCTCGGAGATCAAGGGCAAGAAGCTCGGCGTCATAGGACTCGGAGCCATCGGCGCGGAGGTCGCGAACGCGGCAAATGAGCTTGGCATGACTGTGTATGGCTATGATCCCTATCTCTCGGTGAACGGTGCATGGATGCTCTCGAGGGAGATACGCCACGCGACCAGCCTCTCGGAGCTCTGTGCGGTCTGTGACTATATCACGATTCATGTGCCGCTGACGGATAAAAATCCCGGCATGATTGGTGCAAAGGAGATCGCGGAGATGAAGGAGGGCGTTGTCTTCCTGAACTTTTCGAGAGATAAGCTGGTGGATGAGACGGCGATGGCGGAGGCGCTTCAGAGCGGTCACGTGCGGGCCTATTTCTCTGACTTTGCAAATGCACTCTCGGTGAAGATGAAGAATGCCATCATCACTCCGCATCTTGGTGCCTCTACGGAGGAGGCAGAGGACAACTGTGCAGTGATGGCCGTGAAGGAGCTCATGGACTACATCGACAACGGCAATATCCGCAATTCGGTGAATTATCCGAACTGCGACATGGGAGTGTGCCAGAGTGATCTGCGCATTGCTCTGCTGCACAGAAATATCCCAAACATGATCGGTCAGATTACCGGTGTGCTGGCGAGAAGAAATATCAACATCGCAAATATGACAAATAAGAGCCGGGATCGCTTTGCATATACGCTTCTGGATCTCGAGGGGCAGCTCGACGAGGGCTGCCTAAAGGAGCTGAAGGCAATTGATGGAATGATACGCTTCCGCACAGTGACGGGAGCATGAGTGCGGGCGGCTCTGCCGCGCGTCAGAGTGAAGCATACAGACAGGCAGGAGGTAGTTTATGGCAGAGGTAAAGGCATTTCGCTGTGTCCGTCCCAATCCGGATACAGTGCGCGAGGTGGCGGCGCTCCCCTACGATGTGTATGACCGTGCGGAGGCCAGAGCGGCGGTACAGGGACACCCGCTCTCTTTTCTTAATATAGACCGTCCGGAGACGCAGTTTGATGAGAGCTGTGACATGTATGCGGATGCGGTGTACCAGAAGGCGAGGGAGATGCTGGAAGAGGAGCTTCATGACGGCGTCTTTTTGGAGGATGAGAAGCCGGCCTTCTTCGTCTATGAGCAGACTGTCGAGTCCGGCGTGCTCGCGGACTGCATGCCGGGACACAGTCAGACCGGCATCGTGGGCTGCTCCTCAGTGGACGACTATCTTCAGGGCGTGGTGCGAAAGCATGAGAACACGAGGGAGGAGAAGGAGCGCGACCGCATACGGCATGTGGACAGCTTAAGTGCGCAGACGGGTCCCATCTTTTTGAGCTATCGCAGCAATGACAGGCTGAAAGAGCTCATGGAGACAGCAAAGCGACAGGCGCCGCTCTATGACTTTGACTCAGACGACGGGATACGCCACCGCGTGTGGAAAATAGATGATGCGGCAAGAGTTGAGGAGATATCCGCGGCCTTTGCTGCGCTCCCTGCGAGCTATATCGCGGATGGACATCACCGCGCTGCGAGTGCTGTGAAGGTTGCTTTGAAGCGCCGGGCGGAGCATCCGGACTACAATGGAAGCGAGGAGTTCAATTATTTTCTTTCCGTGCTGTTTCCGGATGACGCGCTGGAGATTCTTCCCTATAACCGTGTCGTGAGTGATCTTGGCGCTCTCTCTGCGGAGGATTTTCTCCTGGAGGTGGATGCCGCATTTTCTATCCGAGACTGCGGAGAGACAGCCGTGCATCCGGAATGCAAGGGAGTGATCGGGATGTATCTGGATCATCACTGGTATGAGCTGACTGCCCGGGAGGAGCTGCGGCCGGAGGATCCGGTCGAGAGTCTTGACGTCGCATTTCTTCAGAATACGATTCTTGCACCGGTGCTGAATATCGAAGATCCGCGCACGAGTGAACGCATTCGCTTCATCGGCGGAATCCGGGGAATAGAGGAGCTTGAGCGCCTGGTCAATGAGGGCGCGGCAGTGGCATTTTCCATGTATCCGACACAGATGGAGGAGCTGCTTCAGGTGGCGGATGCGGGGCGTCTCATGCCGCCGAAGTCCACATGGTTTGAGCCGAAGCTTCGAAGTGGCATCTTTATTCATAGAATTTAAGGGATTTTCGGAGGATTATGAGCAGACAGGAATTTTTGGAGGAGCTCAGAGAGCGGCTGCTTGCAGAGGGAGCCTCGGAGCTGGTTCAGGGGAATCTGAACTATTACAGCAGTTACATCGATACAGAAGTGAGCAAAGGAAGAGAGGAAGCGGAGGTGCTCTCGGAGCTGGGACAGCCCGGTCTGATTGCACGCTCCATACTGGATGCGGCCGGCTATCAGGTAGATGGGATTCCGGACGTGCATCCGGGCGGAGATGCCCGTGCATATGAGGGTGATGGATATTCTGCCGCTTCCGAAGCGAGGTATGGGAGCCACCGGGACGGGGCTGCCGGAGGCTATGGTTCGGAGGAGCGCAGCACTTATTCTGGTAAGACCCCGCAGCAGGGCGGAAATCCGTGGATCCCGCTGCTTCTGTTTATCATCCTGCTGCTGGTGATCGTTGTGCTTGTCTTTGTGGGGCTCTTTTCACTTCTGTCGCCCATACTTGTGCCCCTTTTGCTGGTCATGCTGGTGGTGCGTCTGCTTGGCGGCGGCCGCAGGAGATGGTGAGCGTGCAGTGCGGGAGAGATCAGCTGAATCTGTAAATACTGCACCAGAGAGGGGAAGTATTCGTGGAATGCTTCCCCTCTTTCTGAACTTTCTTAATCAAAAGTTAAAAAATGAAGATATAATAAAGCCCTTGACGAATGGATTCGAAACATCTATACTACCTTTTGTAACAAATGCGTAACAAATACGGTCTTGATTTGTAATAATAATGCCTGTAATCAGGCAGGGCCGTTTACAGGAGGACAGACACAGATGAATCGAATGAGCAGATATTTCATGGCCCTTGCATTTGCAGCAGTGCTCTCCGCCGGAGTGTCTGTTCCGTCCCTTGCAGCAGTGAAGATCACGAAAAATACCGCGGACTGGGTGCTTGAGGCAGAGCAGAAGAGGGCAGAGCAGGAGGCACAGGAGGAGGCAGCTGCCGCTGAGGCAGCGGCCGCAGCGGAGGAGGCTGCCAGTGCCGAGGCGCAGGAGGAAGCAATCAGAGCGCAGGTCGTGGATTATGCGCTCTCCTTTGTGGGCGGCCGCTACGTCTATGGGGGAAATGATCCGCACTCCGGTGTGGACTGCTCCGGCTTCACCAGATATGTGCTGGGGAATGCGGCAGGCGTAGCCCTCGGAAGAAGCTCGAGAGATCAGGCGGCCGAGGGAACCACAGTCAGCGCAGATCAGATGCAGCCCGGCGATCTTCTGTTCTATGGGAGAGGCAGCCATGTGAATCATGTAGCGATGTATATCGGCAATGGGCAGATTGTTCACGCGTCGACTGAGCGGACCGGAATCAAGGTCTCAAACTGGAACTACCGCGCGCCGCTGCGCATCGCAAGCTTCCTCGGATAAAATGATACAGAGCGACAGACAGAGCCCGTGCAGTGCCATGCACGGGCTCTGTTACTGTCGCTCTCACAGAATTGCCTGACGTATATCAGGAAGCCTCTCACTTCTTCTGTGCCTCCAGATAGTCATTCAGCTCAGCATTCAGGATGTCTGTGATAAACATATGTCCGGGCGCATGGGTGATGACGATGGGGAGCCTCGATCTCCAGTACTGGGCAGGGGAAGGGATTGTATCTGGTGTAGGTCTCAAAATCCGCAGCGTACTCCGGCGGGAGTATCACCAGATTGGCCTGTGCGTAGCCCTGACACATTCCGGCAGTCGGGAAGTCGATCTTTCCGCTGCGGATCAGTGCGCGCACATCGGATGGCTTCATGGAGATATAAGGGGTGATATCAAATTTCATGGCATTTCCTCCTGAGATAAGCTCAATTTGAAAATGCCCACTCGAAGGTTCTAAGGGCCGCGCGCTGTGCGAGCAGCGCTTCCTGGGCGGCGCCGATGCTCACTTTTTCAAAGCGTACTTTGTCGCCTGCCTTCAGCTGGGCCAGGATGCGGAAGTCTGCGGAAATTACAGTGGCGATCTTTGTGTAGCCACCGGTGGTTTGGCGGTCTGCCATCATGATGATGGGCTTTCCGGCGCTCGGCACCTGGATCGCCCCGAAGGCAATGCCGTCAGAGATGATGTCACCGCTGTCCTTGTGTTCAATTTCCTTTCCCTCGAAGCGGCAGCCCATGCGGTCAAATTCAGGGGTCAGTGTGTAGGTCTCGGAGAGGAAGGTCTGGATGCCGCTCTCGGTGAACATATCATCCTGAGGCCCCATGACGACGCGGAGCGTGTAGAGCTCCCGCGGGACGAATTCCGGGGTTATGGCGCGGGTGTCGAGATTCTTGATGCCTTCCTTTGGCGCGCGGAAGCCGATGGTATCGTCCTTCTCGAGCTTCCGTCCCTCAAGGCCGCCGATTTTGGCTTTCATGTAGGTGGAGCGGCTTCCCATGACGAGGGGGATGTCCAGACCTCCCGCAAAGGCGATATAGGCGCGGCAGCCCGCCCTGAGACCCGCAAAGCGCAGAGTCTGTCCGGCCTCGACGCGGTAGGCTCTGTAGCTCTGCAGCGGTGTGCCGTCCAGCATGGGGCTTAAGTTGCCGCCTGTGACAGCGATGATATTTCCTTCATCGAATCTGAGCTGCGGGCCCAGCATGGTGCACTCCAGCACCGCCTCATCGTGTGCATTTCCGACAAGAATATTTGCGAGCTCCATGGCGCGCGGATCCATGACGCCGGAGACAGAGACGCCGAACTGCTGATAACCGATGCGCCCCCTGTCCTGAACTGTCGTCAGAACACCGGGATTTAATACTGTAAAGCCCATCACTGTGCCTCCTTCCTTGGATATTTCTTTACGACATAGCTGCCGGCATTCTCTGCGGCAGCGATTTCATCATACTCCTTCTGGTCGATGGCGCGGAATTTGATATACTGTCCGGCCTCAGGAAGTATGGGGGTCTCCCGCGCCGGATCGTACATATGTACCGGTGTGCGGCCGATCAGCTGCCAGCCGCCGGGGGAGTCGATGGGATAGACGCCGGTCTGCTTGCCGGCGATGCCCACGGAGCCCGCAGGAATTTTGACGCGGGGCGTCTTTAGGCGCGGCGTCTCCAGCGCATCGCTCATGCCTCCGAGGTAGGTGAAGCCGGGAGTGAAGCCCAGCATATAGATGAGGTATTCCGTGGAGGTATGAATGCGTATAACCTCCTCCTCGGAGAGCGCCGCGTGCTCTGCCACAAAGCCGAGATCCGGTCCCATCTCTCCGCCGTAGAGCACCGGGATCTCCAGAACGTCGCTGGGCGGAATGGTGACGCTGTCCAGCTTCTCTGTCAGCGCACCGAGATGTTCGATGAGTGTTTTGCAGGAGATTTTACCGGGATCATAGTGAATCATGAGAGAGCGGTAGGTCGGCACGGTTTCTACAATGCCGGGAATGTGGCTCTCTTTCAGCAGTATATTGAAGGCGCGGATTTCAGCGTTGATTTTTTCGCTGATCTCGTTGCCGAATTCGGCGCACAGGGAGGTGTCACCTGTGAGCAGAAAACGTACATTTGCCATGTGGTCTCCTTTCTGTTGCGGTGATGAAAGCAATGCCGATACAGGCGCGGCGATGAGGCGCTCGTATCGGCACTGCGGCGGAAGGGCTTACAGGAAGAGCTTTCCTAAGTTCGGGAGTGCCTTGATTGCGAGATATCCCGCGAGGCACACCACGATCCAGCCGAGAATCTGAAGCACCACCGGGTGCTTATAGTCCTCGCCGACGACCTTCTTATTGCGGCAGGCGAGCAGGATGCAGGCCAGAGAGATCGGAAGGATCAGTCCGTTCACCGCTCCGGCGAGGATGACCATCTTTTTCGCGCCGCCGAGTGCAACCATGACGAGCGTGGAGAAAGCGATGAAGCCGACGATGAACCAGTTCTCATTCTTTGCAATGTAGGGGTTCAGAGTCTTTAAGAAAGAGACAGAGGTATAAGCTGCGCCGATGACGGAGGTGACACCTGCGGAGAAGAGAGCCAGACCGAAGAGACGGTAGCCCATATTTCCTGCCGCAAGGCGGAAGGCCTCTGCTGCGGGATTGGAGGCCTCTGTGACGGCCTTGATGTTCTCAGCAACTGCGGTGGCACCGGAGGAGCACACGCCGAGTACGCAGAGGAAGAGCAGGATACGAACCGTTCCGGATACGGAGATGCCGGTCAGAACGGACTGACGGAAGTGGGAGACCTCGTTCCTGTTGCCGCCGAAGCCCGCGTCGAGCAGGCGGTGCGCTCCGGAGAAGGTGATATAGCCGCCGCAGGAGCCGCCGAGCAGGGTGAGCATCGGCGCTACAAGGGAGCCGGGATTCTCAGGGGCGAACACGCGTTTCACAGCCTCACCGACCGGGGGCTGCGAGGAGACCGCGACATAGAGCATGACGACGATGATGATGGCGCCGAGTACCTGTGCAACCTTATCCACCAGCGCCTTGCCGCTCTTTGACATGAAGATGCAGATCGCAAGTGCGCCGCCGAGCGCCGCGCCGATCTTCTCATTCAGTCCGAGCATGGCGTCAAGTCCCAGCGCCACGCCGCCGACATTTCCGATATTGAAGGCGAGTCCGCCGAGAACCACGAGTATGGTTAAGAATACGCCGAGGCCGGGGAGCACAATATTTGCGATCTCCTGTCCGCGCTTTCCGGACACGCCGATGATGGACCAGATATTCGACTGCGCGACGCAGTCCATGATGATGACGCAGACGATGACAAAGGCAAAGGATGCCATGTATTTCGCGGTGAACTGCGAGGTCTGAGTGAGGAAGCCGGGGCCGATCGCGGATGTCGCCATCAGAAAGGCCGCACCGAGCTTTACCGACATGCTGCGGCTGGTGTTTTCATTACTCATAATATCCTCCTTGTACTGCCGTGACAGATTTTTAAGTTATGAGACTCCAGAGTTTTAAGGAATGGGGGCGCTCACACGATTGCTGCGATCGGAGCGATCTCTACGCCCTCGGCGGTGAGCACCGCGCGGATATTCTTCACGAACTCCACTGCGGAGGGATTGTCGCCGTGGACACAGATGGAATCTGCCGCGAGCGGAACCTCCTCGCCGGTGATTGCCGTGACCTTGCCCTCCTTCACCATGCGGACGGTGCGGGCAATCGCTTCGTCCTTGTCGTGTATGACTGCGCCGGGCTTGCTGCGCGGCACGAGAGAGCCGTCCGCCTGGTAGGCGCGATCTGCGAAGACCTCACTTGCTGCACGGAGACCGGCCTTCTTCGCCTCCGAAATCAGGAAGCTGTTTGCAAGTCCCAGAAGGATGATGCCGGAATCCACCTCTGCAACCGCCTCTGCGATGGCCTGGGCAAGCGCCTGATCCTTTGCCGCCATGTTGTAGAGGGCTCCGTGGGGCTTGCAGTGCTGAAGCTTCAGACCGTGCGCCGCGGTGAAGGCCATGAGCGCGCCGAGCTGATACTTCACATAGGCCTTGGCATCCTTCGGGGAGCAGGCAATGTTCCTGCGCCCAAAGCCCATGAGATCCGGATAGCCGGGGTGTGCGCCGACGGCAACGCCTGCATCCTTACATAGTCCGACGGTTCTGTCCATGACGAGCGGATCGCCGGCGTGGTAGCCGCAGGCCACATTTGCGGAGGAGATGTGGGCGATTACCTCGGAGTCCAGTCCGATGGTATACGCGCCGAAGCTCTCTCCAAGATCACTGTTCAGATCAACCTTATACATAGCTTTACCTCCTGACATAGATGGTGGGATAGATTTGGTTCTTTTCAGAGATATAAATAGCAAAAAGCATGCCAGAACTTAAAAAGGGCGATCACTGTGATAAAAAAAATCGCTTTTTATCAGAAGTGCAGAAAGAAAGGCAGGAAGAAAGAGAAGCAAAAGGTACAAAATACAGCCCGGAGGGCGCTGCCGCTCCGGGCTGTGTGCAAAAGCTCACATAGAGACTGAAATTTTGTGTAAATCCGCACAGCCCATGTGCGGATTCGCACGGCATTCTGTGCTCTGTGATTTTTTTGGATTGGGAATGCGGAGACGCTCTCACTCCTTACTCCTCGCTGTTCTCTGCGCCGAGTCTGCGCCGCAGTGTGAAGCGGGTGCAGCCGAGGAGCTGAGCGGCGCGGGACAGGTTGCCGTCCGCGAGCTCCAGTGCCTTGTCGATATAGGCGCGCTCAAAGCTCTCGACCTCCTGCCTGAGATCAATGGGGGCCTTGGAGAGATCCTTCAGGGGATAGCCCCTGACTGTGGCTGTGTCGCTGGGCAGCGGAGCGGGGGAGGAGGGCAGACCGGACTCCCGGCCTGTCAGTACATCTCCGCGGCTGAAGAGAGCACAGCGCTCCATCACATTGCGGAGCTCACGGACATTTCCCTTCCAGTAATAGTTTTTGAGCTGCGTGAGAAACTCCGGGGCGACGGAGCTCAGCGTCTTATTGAATTTATGGTTGAAGTGCTCCAGGTAGAACTGGCACAGCAGGGGAATATCCTCCGTGCGCTCACGGAGCGGCGGGATGCGGATCTGCATGACATTCAGGCGGTAGAAGAGATCCTCGCGGAAGCGCCCCTCGCGCACCTCCTGCTCCAGATCGCGGTTTGTGGCGGCGGCGATGCGGACATTGACCTCGATGTCCTGCAGGCCGCCCACCCGCTTGAAGCGGCGGTCCTCCAGAAAGGTCAGGAGCTTTGCCTGCATGGCGAGCGGCAGCTCTCCGATCTCATCCAGAAATACCGTGCCGCCGTTGGCAAGCTCCATAAGCCCCTTTTTAGTCTTGGCAGCGCCGGTGAAGGCCCCTTTCTCATAGCCAAAAAGCTCCGATTCCAGAAGCTGCTCCGGGATGGCGCCGCAGTTGATCTTTACCAGGGGTTGATTTGCCCGGGAGCTCTTGTCGTGGATGGTGTTTACGACGACCTCCTTGCCTGTCCCAGTCTCGCCGCAGATCAGGATATCCACATTGTCATTTTCCGCGAGCAGCTGAATATTTTCGCGTATGTGCTGCATGGCAGGGCTCACGCCGAGGAGACGCTTTGGCCGAAGCTTCATCACCTCGAGTGAGCGGCGGCTGGAGAGCTGCTCCATGCCGCGGCGGATCACGAGATCTACTTCCTCCAGATCGAAGGGCTTTTGGATATAGTGGCTCACGCCGAGCTTCATCGCCTCCACCGCCTGAAGCACAGAGCCGTAGGCTGTCATGAGTATGATCATCATGTCCTCGTCGAGGCGGCGGAGCTCTGCAACGTGTGCGAGTCCGGAATCATTTCCGAGACGGTTGTCGAGTAGTATGGCGCTCGGATGAAAGGACTCTGCAAGCGCAAGCCCCTCCCGAATATTTTCTGCGCTTTTTACCTGATAGCCGAGATCTGTCATGCCGCTCTCAAGTGACATGCGGATCAGCAGTTCATCGTCAATGATGAGCAGCCTGTAGTTCATAGCTGTACCTCCGAAAGTGTATGAAAATAAATCGCATGAGTGACTCTGTGAGTGTACCTGCCTGATGAGAAAATACTACGGAGTCTCTGTTCCGCGGAAGCTTAAGTATACCGTTGTGCCCTGTTCCGGCGCGGAGCACATGCGGAAGCTTCCGCCGTTTCGCTGCACCAGCCGCCGGACGATGGAAATGCCGAGTCCGCCGGAGCTTCCGTGCAGTGCGCTCTCCAGCTCCTCCTGACTCATGCCCTGACCGCTGTCAGAGACGGAAATTCCGATCCCCTCTGCACTCTGCTCTCCGATGAGCGTCACTGTGCCGCCCTCCGGCATGGCCTTCAGGCTGTTGTTGATGAGATTTATGAGAATCTGACGTATCTCCTGCTCGTCCGCAAAGAGCCAGAGCGCCCCGCCGAGCTTTGCGGAGAGGGTCACGCCCTTATTTTCCGCCACTTTATTATAGAGCAGCAATATCTCATCGCAGAGTGCGTTCAGATTCACTGTGGTCTTTTCGCTCTCGCGCTTTCTGGAGAGATTCACGAGATTTTCGATCAGGAGATTGACGCGGTCCACCTCGCGTATCATCTCCGTACAGAGCCGGCTGTCTCTCTCCTCCGGGAGCTTCCGGGAGATGACCTGCAGGCCCGCCCGGATACCGGCGAGCGGATTTCTCGCCTCGTGGGCGACATCAGCCGCGAGCTGTCCCGTGTAGGCGAGCTTCTCATCCCGGGCTATCTTCTCCTCGATGTGCTGACGGTACGTCACATCGTCGACTGTGCAGAGAGAGCCGAGAGGGGTGTTGCGGTCGGCCTCGCGAAGCTCCCAGACGCCGAGCTCCAGACTGCGCGTTTTGCCCGAAGGATTTGAGAGGCGCAGCTGCACGGGCAGCACCTCACCGCGGCGCAGCGCCTCCTCCACCAGCTGCTCGAGAGAGAGTCCCTTCGGATCCCGCTCCTCTGTGTGGGAGAGCATCTCCTCCGCGCGGGCGTTGCGGAAGATGAGGTTCTGCGCCTCGTTGTACACGATGACGCCGAGCGGAAGGTTCTGAACAATGCTCACATTCAGTGCCTTGACCCAGTTCAGCTCGTCTGTGTGGCGCCGCAGACTTTCCATCATCGCACGGAAGGCGGCTGCAAGCTGCCCGATCTCATCGTAGCGGTCCGCATATTCCACGACCTCGGCAGAACTCCTGTCCGGGTTCTGACTGATCCTTGTGCAGAGTGCCGAGAGCTCACGTATGGGATTTGATATATTGTAGGCCACAAAGGTGCTGGTCTGGACAATGACCAGCATCATGGCGATGGCGGAGAGTATCATATAGCGCTGCTCCTCCAGAATGGTGAATGCGAGAGCGCTGCGGCTGATCGCGAAGACAATGTGCCAGCCGAGCCGGTTGTCCGTGCTCTCTGAGAGTATCAGTTCATCCTGTCCGAAGCTGCGGGGGGACAGCACGGGCTCTCCCTTGCTGTCGTAGAGAAAGAGGTTCTCCGAGTCCCGGAAGAGCGCGTTTCGCTCCAGCAGCTCTGTGATGGCGCTGGAATGGGAGCTGCGGTTGATCTCCGCATTCAGCGCGGCACTCATGGTTCTGGCATTTGTGCTCTCCGCCTGCAGCTTCAGCTGGTACTCGGTGAAGAAGAAGATGAGGCAGAAGGCCAGAATACAGACGAGGGTGATGCTGACAAAGGGGATCAGAATCTTGTTTTCGATAGAGAAGCGGAGCCGTTTCATTCTGCATCCTCCTCTCGCCGGGTGTTTTCATCTTCAGTCTGCGGGCAGGCAACGGAGCGTCCAAGGGAGTCGACATTACCCGCGTCCTTACCTTCTGTGACGGAGCCGAAAAACAGGGCGGCAGTGGAGATCAGGACGCCGCAGAGCGCCGGATGCACAGGGATGCGCCCCATGGCACGGAGCGGGTAGAACACTGCGATGGAGAGTGCGCCCGCGGCGATGGAGCACCAGATCCCGCGAAGGGTGACACGCCCCGTGAGCACACTTCCGTAGAGTGACGGAAACAGCAGGATCGCCACGACGCCCCAGAGATCTCCGCCGTAGGAGAGCGTGAAGTGCGGAGGGTTCAGAGTGAGCAGCATGACGATGGTGCCGGCGCCAATGACAGAGCGGCGCGCCAGAGCGACCACCCGCTTGTCCGGCAGTCCGTTCGGTGCGAGCGGACGTATCACATCATAGGAGAGGGAGGAGGCGATCAGAAGGAGCTGGGAATTGGCGGTGCTCACACAGGCGCCGATGACGGAGAAGAGAAAGAAGCCGCTCCATGGGCCGTAGAGCTCGTTGTTGATGAGGCGGATGAAGATGCTGTCCGTCGTCTCTGCGTCCGGAAGGCTCGGAATCATGACGCGCATGGCAAGGCCGATATGGATCAGGGCGAAGTAGAGGGCCGCGAGGATCGCGAGGGAGACGAGCACGGTATTTCGTGCGGTGCGGCTGTCCTTCGCACTCAGAATGCGCACCAGATACTGCGGGTTCGAGGCGAGCCCCAGTCCCCAGCCCCAGAACATGGAGAGGGAGATGAGAGGCGTGTAGCGGCCGCCGAAGAGCTGCAGGAGCTGTCCGGGAGAAGTCGGTGTTGTGATGCCGGCGTGCGCAAAGCCCTGAACCTGTCCGGCAGCTCTGTAGAGCGCGGAGAAGCCGCCCGCCTTTGCGACGAAGCTTCCGCAGACCAGGAGGAGGCTGCCGGAGAGCAGCAGCAGGTGAAACATATCGGTGCGGAGCACAGAGCGGTAGCCGCCGATGGTTGTGTAGGTGATGAAGAGATATACCATGCAGACCGCCGCGGGGTAGGGGATGCGGAACAGAGCGGAGGCGACGAGGCCGAAGCCCTTGTACTGCGCGACGAGGTAGAAGATATACACGAAGATCAGTACGACGCCGTAGACTGCCTGCAGTGCGCGGGAGTGGTAGCGGAGCCAGAACATCTCAGGAACGGTGATCGCCGCACTGCTGTACAGCTGTCTTGCGGTGAGTGCCAGCAGAAAGGCGCCGAGGAACCAGGGAATCACGGCGTAGAAGAGCACCGGAAGTCCTTCCTCATAGATGCTTCCGGTGAGACTCAGTATGGTGATGGCGGAGACCCAGGTGCCGGTGAAGGTCGCGACGCAGAAGGGCAGAGAGACCTTTCTCTCGCAGATAAAGTAGTCCCGCGGGGTGCTGGAGCCATGCATGCTGCCTTTGCCTATGATCAGCATGATGACGGAGTAGATGCAGAAGTATGCGAGATAGAGCGCTGTTTTACCCATGGTAGTCTCCTTGCTGCGGCTTCAGCCGTGCATTGCGCTGTGTGCGGCTTTTCCCATGTCCGCCTTCACAGACAGTCTTATTGTACCACAGGATGCAGCTTTTTCTCTCATATGAACCCTTCCTTTGCGTTTCCTGCATGCGAAAATCATCCGAGGAGGCGTATCGCCCGCAGAGGAAGGCAGCGTAAAGAAATCGTTCAGAGCCATGAGGCTGAGAGAGGGCTGCACAGCCTTGTATGGAAAGAAAAACAGAATTCACAGTGTTTTAGTAGGAATTGTTCTTGCATACGGAAAACCGCCGCGATATAATGCTTTGAAGCAAAGATCATTATAAGGGATGCGCCGGAAAACGGCGTGACCGCCAGGAGGAAAGCTATGAGTAAGGAACTACTGGACATTCGAAATCTCTCTGTCCGTGTCGAGGAGAAGGAGATTCTTCGCTGTCTTAATTTAAATGTAAAGCGCGGAGAGACCCATGTGCTGATGGGCCCGAACGGCGCGGGCAAGTCCACCCTCGGCAACACACTGATGGGAAATCCGCACTATGAGGTGACGGGTGGAGAGATCAGCTTTGACGGGAAAGACCTTCTCGCAATGCCGGTCAACGAGCGCGCGAAGGCGGGCATCTTCATGTCCTTCCAGAATCCGCTGGAGGTACCGGGCATCAGCCTCGCAAACTTTATCCGCAATGCGCTGGAGCAGCGCACCGGGAAGCGTATCCGCCTCTGGGACTTCCGGAAGGAGATCGCCAAGGCGCTGGAGGTTCTGCAGATGGATCCGAGCTATGCTGACCGCGACCTGAATGTGGGGTTCTCCGGCGGCGAGAAGAAGAAGGCGGAGATTTTGCAGCTGCTCATGCTGAAGCCCTCTCTCGCCATACTGGATGAGACGGATTCCGGTCTGGATGTCGACGCGGTGCGGACTGTGTCCCGCGGCGTCGAGGAGTATCAGAAGGACAAGGATTCGGCGCTTATCATCATCACGCACAGCACCGGTATCCTCTCCTCCCTGCATGTGGATCACACCCATGTGCTGGTCAATGGAACCATCGTCACCGACGGAGACGGCAGCCTGGTTGAGGAGATCAACCGCGACGGCTTCGCGCGCTTTGAGTCCAGGGAGTGAAGAAGATGGCAGAAGAAAAAACCTATGTTGCCGACATTGACCGCTCTCTATACGACTTCAGAAATGAGGATAAGGATGCCTATCGCATCAAGGAGGGGCTGTCGGAGGAGATTGTCGAGGAGATCTCCCGCGGAAAGAATGATCCGGAGTGGATGCATGATTTCCGTATGAAGTCCCTGAGGATATTCAACGAGAGGGAGATGCCGGACTGGGGCCCGTCGATTGAGGGCCTCGACATGAAAAATATTGTGACCTACGTGCGCCCGAACACAAAGATGAATGCGGAGTGGTCTGAAGTTCCGGAGGAAATCAAGGACACCTTTGAGAAGCTCGGTATTCCGAAGGCGGAGAGAGAGTCTCTGGCCGGTGTCGGCGCGCAGTATGATTCCGAGCTCGTCTATCACAATGTGAAGAAGGAGGTCGCGGAACAGGGCGTGATCTATACAGATCTCGAGAGCGCCATGCACGGCCCCTACGCACAGATGATAGAGGATCACTTCATGAAGCTGGTTCCGCCGACGGACCATAAGTTCGCGGCGCTGCATGGCGCGGTCTGGTCCGGCGGTTCCTTCGTCTATGTCCCGGCGGGCGTCTCCGTGGAGATTCCGCTTCAGTCCTATTTCCGTCTGAATGCGCCGGGCGCCGGGCAGTTTGAGCACACGCTGATCATCGTGGACGAGGGAGCCTACCTTCACTTCATCGAGGGATGTTCCGCACCGAAGTACAATGTGGCAAATCTTCATGCGGGCTGTGTGGAGCTCTTTGTCGGGAAGAATGCGACCATACGCTACTCGACCATCGAGAACTGGTCGAAGAATATGTACAACTTAAATACCAAGCGCGCGAAGGTTGAGGAGGGCGGAAAGGTGGAGTGGATCTCCGGTTCCTTTGGCTCACACGTCTCCTATCTCTATCCGATGAGCGTGCTGAACGGGAAGGGTGCGCGCAGCGAATTCACCGGTGTGACCTTTGCGGGCCGCGGTCAGAATCTCGATACCGGCTGCAAGGTGGTGCACAATGCGCCGGATACGAGCTCCTATGTGAACACCCGCTCCATTTCAAAGAGCGGCGGCATCAGCACCTTCCGAAGCTCTGTTGTGATCGGACCAAAGGCGGAGAATTCCAAGTCCTCGACCTCATGTCAGTCGCTCATGCTGGACGGTGAGTCCCGCTCGGACACCATTCCGGCGATGGATGTGAGAACCAATAAGGCGGATGTGGGCCACGAGGCGAAGATCGGCAGGATCTCGGACGACGCGGTCTTCTATCTGATGAGCCGCGGCGTCTCCGAGGAGGATGCGCGTGCGCTGATTGTCAGCGGCTTCGCGGATAATGTCGGCAAGGAGCTGCCGCTTGAGTACGCGGTGGAGATGAACAACCTGATACGTCTTGAGATGAAGGGTGCGATCGGATAAGGAGGAAGCTGTGAAAATCAATACGCTGGCCACGCCGACCTTCGGCTGGCTTAAAATGAACGGGGCGGAGCTGAAAAAGCTTCCGGCCCTGCAGAAGCTCTCTCCGGCGATCGAACTTCCGGAGGGCGTGCGGGTGGAGAAGACCAGTGGGACGGCGGCATTTCCCGCGATGCGAACCGGGAGCGGAGCGGAGTTCGGAGCGGCTCTCTCTGCGGCGGGAATCCCTGTGCTGAGCTGTTCGGTGCCGGATGAGATGCGCGTCCCGGAGCGGGATGCGCTGCGCCTTAACTTTTCTCTGCCGGATGCAGAGGAGGAGTACGATCCCTCCGGGAAGATCGACATGCGCCCGGACGGAAAGAAGAAGGAGGGCGCACCGGCGGCAGCGGGGAAATTCTCCGCGGTGAATCTCTCTCTCGGGAGGAACAGCGCGCTCACGGTGGTCATGGATTACCGCTCAGAGCTCTCTGCGAAGGGGCTCGCGGGCGTGCAGACAAGAATCAGGCTTGCGGAGGGGGCGCGGCTCACGCTGGTGCAGGTGGTGCAGCTCGGCGATGGCTACAGTTTTCTGAATGATGTCGGCGCGGAGGCGGCGGAGCGCGCGGAGCTGAAGGTGATACACCTGATTCTCTCCGGAAGGCATGTCTATCAGGGGCTCAGTGCGGCGCTTGCGGGAGACAGGAGTCATCTCGCGGCGGATATCGGCTACATTGCAGTCGGCGATTCGCACTACGACATGAATTACGAGGTGATTCATACCGGAAGAAAGACAAACTGTGAGATCAGCGCGAAGGGGGTCATGCGGGACCGCGCCTCGAAGGTCTTCCGGGATACCATTGATTTTAAGCACGGTTGCGCCGGCGCGGTCGGAGAGGAGACAGAGGATGTGCTTCTCATGGACGAGACGGTCTCGAATCGCAGCATTCCCATCATACTCTGTGCGGAGGAGGATGTAGTCGGGAACCACGGGGCGACCATAGGAAGGCTGGACGAGGAGCTGCTATTCTACATGGAATCCCGCGGCATGAGGCGGGACGAGATCTATGAGATGATGGCGAAGGCGCGTCTGGATGCCATCATGCGAAAGATTCCGGATGTGAAGACGCGCTGTGCGCTCCTTGAGAGCGGAGAGGAAGAGCTATGACACAGGAAGAGAGAAGAGCACAGGACGAGCGGATACGAAAGGATTTCCCTCTGATCAGCGGTCATCCGGAGATCGCCTATCTGGATAATTCCGCAACGACACAGAAGCCGGTGCGCGTTCTGGACTGCATGCGGCATTACTATGAGGAGGACAATGCAAATCCGCTCCGTGGGCTGTACGCGCTGAGTGTCCGCGCGACAGATGATTATGAGAACGCGCGTGAGCTCGTGCGGGAGTTTATCAATGCGGAGAGCACAGAGGAGATCATCTTCACGCGGAATGCCTCTGAGAGCCTGAACCTCGTCGCCTATGCGGGGAGCGAGGCGTTTCTCAAAGAGGGGGACGAGATCCTCATCACGATCATGGAGCATCACTCCAATCTGATTCCCTGGCAGCAGGCGGCGCGGCGCTGCGGCGCGGTCCTTAAGTTTCTGGAGCCGGACGCGGAGGGATATATCAGCGAGGAGCGCTTTCTCGCTGCGCTGACAGAGCGGACAAAGCTCGTCTCCATGACGCAGATCTCCAATGTGCTGGGGGTGAAAAATGATATCCGCCGTTTTGCGGAGCTCTCCCACAGGCAGGGGGCGTTTTTTGTGGCGGACGGCGCGCAGAGTGTGCCACATATTCCGGTGGATGTGCGTGAGCTCGGCGTGGATTTCCTCGCCTTCTCCGGGCACAAGATGCTGGGACCCATGGGGATCGGCGTGCTCTACGGCAGAAGAGAGCTGCTTCAGAAGATGCCGCCCTTCCTCTTTGGCGGCGAGATGATAGAGTATGTGAGCCGTGAGAAGGCGACCTGGGCGCCTCTTCCGCATAAGTTTGAGGCGGGTACGGTCAATGCCTCCGGCGCGGCGGGGCTTGGTGCGGCGATTGAGTATTACAGGGAGCTCGGCTGGGATACCATACTGGAGCGGGAGGAGTACTTAAGCCATGTGGCGATGAAGAAGCTCAGCGCGATACCGCATCTTCGTATACTCGGGCCGAAGCAGGCCGGGGAGCATCACGGGATCTTTACTTTCACGATCGACGGGGTGCATCCGCACGATATCGCGGCGATTCTGGATGCGGACGGAGTGAATATCCGCGCGGGACACCACTGCGCACAGCCGCTCATGCAGTTTATGAAGACACCCTCCACCACCCGGGCGAGCATTGCCTTCTATAACACGGAGGCGGAGATTCAGAAGCTTGCGGACAGTCTGTCCCGCGTGAGAGCGGAGATGGGTTATGAGGACTAAGCGGGGACAAATATGGCAAATAAAATTTTTTATAATGAAATTCTGACGGATCATAATCTTCACCCGGGCAACAAGCGCGATATTCCGGATGCGAATCTGGTGCTGGAGGGTGTAAATCCAAGCTGCGGAGACGACATCATCCTGAAGCTGCGCGTGAAGGACGGCATCATAGAGGATGGGGGATTCACCGGGGATGGATGCGCGGTCTCACAGGCCTCGGCAGATATGATGCTGGATCTGATCATCGGAAAGCCGGAGGTTGAGGCGAGGCGCCTCTCAGAGATATTCCTTCGTATGATTAAGGGCAGAATCACGGAAGAGGAGCTGGAGGAGCTTGAGGAGGCCGGAGTGCTTCAGGATATCTCGCATATGCCTGCCCGCGTGAAGTGTGCGGTGCTCGGCTGGCACACCATGGAGGAGATGCTGAACGGTGCCTCTGACGCGGTGACAACGGAGAAGGAATAACGATGGCGATGAATCCGCTCGCGCTGATGAAGCTTGCAGGTCTCGGAAGAAAATTTCAGAAGAATCATCCAAAGGTGGTTTCCTATCTCCGCGCAGTGATTGCTCCGGGACTGCCGGAGGGGAGCATACTGGAGATTACTGTCACAAAGCCGGGGGCCGCGCCCGTGACCACAAATATGCGTGTCATCGCGGAGGATATCGAGCTGCTTCAGGAGCTTCGCGAGCTGCAGAAATGACTGATTGGCTGCACTGTGTTATGCTGAGTGCAGAAATCCCCTGACCGATGTGTCAATCATATCGGCCAGGGGATTTTTTAGGCAATATTTAAAAAAATGTTTTCAGGCTTTATCTCCGGTTGCTCTTTCTCCAGATGCCCATCTTTTCCGCTTCTGCGATCAGCTCATCGCGGAAATCCGGATGTGCGATTGAGATGATGGCCTCTGCTCTCTGCCAGGTATTCAGACCCTTCAGGTTCACCATGCCATACTCCGTGACGAGGTAGTGAACCGCCGTGCGCGGGTCGGATGCAATGGAGCCGGGGGTAAGGGTCGGACGAATGCGGGACTGCATGGGCTTGCCCTTCGGCTGGAAGGAGGAGGACATGCAGATGAAGCTCTTGCCGCCATTGGAGAGGTAAGCGCCCATCACGAAGTCCAGCTGTCCGCCGGTTCCGCTGATCTGCTTGATGCCTGCGGACTCCGCGTTGACCTGTCCGAAGAGATCCACATCGACCGCGTTGTTGATCGAAATGAAATTGTCGATCTGTGCGACGACGTAGGGATCGTTGGTGTAGTTAACCGGTGCGCTCATACAGGCAGGATTGTTGTTCAGGTGGTCGTAGAGCTTCTGTGTACCTGCGGCGAAGGCATAGACCTCACGGCCGCGGTCCAGATTCTTTTTGGAGCAGTTGATCTTTCCGGCGTTATAGAGATCCACAAATCCGTCCACGTACATCTCCGTGTGCACGCCGAGATCCTTCAGATCGGACTCTGCGATCATGGAGCCGACTGCGTTCGGCATACCGCCGATGCCGAGCTGGAGGCAGGCGCCGTTCGGGATCTCCTCGACGATGAGTTTTGCGACAGTCTTGTCAATTTCAGAGGCAGGGCCGCCTGCCGGAAGCTGCGGGATGGGCTCATTGCCGCTCTCGACGATCATATCAACCTCGGAGATATGAATGCAGTGCTCAAAACCGCCGTGGCAGTTCGGCTGGTTTTTATTGACCTCGACGATGACCTTCTTTGCGGAGGCGCACATTGCTGCGAGGTGAGAGGCCTGCGGGCCGAAGTTGAAGTAGCCGTGCCCGTCCATGGGCGTGACCTGAATCACTGCGACATCCGGCTTTGGCATGTTCGGGTCGCGGTAGAAGCGGGGCAGCTCCGCATAGCGCATGGGAGAGAAGTAGCCGAAGCCCTCTGCAATGGCCTTTCTCTCGATACCGGTCATGTGCCAGGAGTTCCAGCACATGTGCTCGGGTGCATTTTCCACATCAAAGACAGCCGGACGCTTTAAGAGCACGCCTCCGCGGAACTTCACGTCTTCAAGCTCCGGGAGTCGTTTTGCGATGGCCTGATCGACTGTGACCGGTGTTCCGACGCACCAGCCGTAGTCGACCCAGTCACCGGATTTTACAACAGCGGCAGCAGTATCTGCGCTGACCAGCTTTGAAGCATATTCTTCCTGAATATTCATACCTACCTCCGCGTGATATTTTGTCATTTTGTACGAAAAAATGAGGCGTTTCGAAAACAACGCAGTACCAGTTTACCATTCCAGGACACGCTTTGCAATGTATCTTAGCACAAAGCAGCCGTGGCTTCCCGGAGGAGGCCACGGCTGATGTTCAGAGGGAAGCGCAGAGCGGAGCGGGCTGTATTTACAGGGCGCTCTCAAGATTCCGCCCGTCCTCCTTTCGGAAGATGTGCACAACATTTCCTCCGAAGGTGAAGGAGATCGGACTTCCGATCGTCATGTTGATCGGAGCCTTGCCCTCAAAGCTCATGGTCTGTGCGATGATGATGCTGTCCCTGCCGCAGGCATTTACGTGCAGATGCACAGCGCTGCCCATCATCTCACTCACATCGACTGTGCCCGGAAGCGTGTTCTCTCCGTCGCCGAGGAGCGCGATATGTTCCGGACGCACGCCGAGGGTGATGGTCTGCGGCTCTACCTGATTGTTTTTCAGCTTTTCCTGCTTTTCATCGGAGGGGATCACGCGGAACTGTCCCATCTGGACGACATAGTGTCCGTCCTCTTCCAGCAGGAGCTCCGCATCATAGAAATTCATCTGCGGGACGCCGATGAAGCCCGCCACAAAGAGATTGGCGGGATGTTCAAAGACCTCCTGCGGCGTACCGATCTGCTGGATGACTCCGTCCTTCATGATGACGATGCGGTCGCCGAGTGTCATCGCCTCCGTCTGGTCGTGGGTCACATAGATAAAAGTCGTGTTAATGCGCTGCCGGAGCTTTATGATCTCTGCGCGCATCTGGTTTCTGAGCTTTGCGTCGAGGTTTGAGAGCGGCTCATCCATGAGCAGCACCTTCGGCTCCCGGACGATCGCTCTTCCGATGGCGACGCGCTGACGCTGTCCGCCGGAGAGGGCCTTGGGCTTTCGGTCCAGATACTCTGTGATGCCGAGTATCTCCGCCGCCTGATTGACCCGGCGGTCTATTTCCGCCTGATCCATTTTGCGGAGCTTCAGCGGGAACTCCATATTGCCGCGAACTGTCATGTGCGGATACAGAGCATAGCTCTGGAAGACCATCGCGATATCTCTGTCCTTTGGCTCCGTCTCATTCATGCGCTTTCCATCGATGAGCAGCTCACCGTGGGTGATATCCTCAAGTCCCGCGACCATGCGAAGCGTCGTCGACTTGCCGCAGCCCGAGGGGCCGACCAGAACGATAAATTCCCTGTCACGGATCTCCAGATTGAAATCCTCTACGGCGAGGACGCCTTCCTCCGTGATCTTCAGATTGCTCTTCTTCGCGCCATGCTTCTTCTCGGTGTTCGGATATATTTTTTCGATGTGGCGCAAGCTGACCTCAGCCATGATTTACCTCCATAATAAATATGCGTTGTGTATGTTTCCTGTTTATTTTTTAATTATATTCACTCTCTCGTAGAGCTCCATATACCGGCGCAGCCGCGCTGCAAGCGCGGGGCTGTCAAAGCCGGGGAGTGCCCGCCACTGCCAGTTTCCGCCGAGAACAGAGGGAGTATTTATGCGGCCCTCGCTTCCGAGCTCCAGGAGATCCTGCATCTGTACGACTGTGAGCTTTGCGGCGCTGCTCCAGATGGCGCGCATCATGCTCCAGCCCTCGCCTTCCTGAGGGTCTGTGTGCAGGTATTCCCTGGCGAGTGCCACGTCTCCCGGCGCCGCGTTTTGAAGCCAGCCGAGCGCGGTGTCATTGTCGTGTGTTCCGACATAGGCCACACAATTCCTCGGATAGTTGTGGGGCTGATAGCTTCTGCCGCCGCCATCCCGGCTGTCGAAGGCGAATTCCAGTACCTTCATGCCCGGATAGCCGGTATCGGCTAGCAGCTGATGTACGGAGGGGGTGAGAAAACCAAGATCCTCCGCAATAATGGGCCGTTTTCCGAGCGCCTGCTCCAGCGTGCGAAAGAAGTCGATGCCGGGACCGGGCTGCCAGCTGCCGCGCTCTGCGGTATTTGCGCCGGCGGGGATGGCATAGTAGGAGTCAAATCCGCGGAAGTGGTCGATCCGCAGTACGTCGTAGAAGCGGAACTGAAACGCAATGCGCCGTATCCACCATCGGTAGCCGTCCTGTTTCATCTTTGTCCAGTCAAAGAGGGGGTTGCCCCAGAGCTGACCGGTCGCCGAGAAGCCGTCCGGAGGGCAGCCCGCCACAGCGATAGGGTGCAGCGTTTCGTCCATCTGAAACTGTCCGGGATCCGCCCATACGTCTGCGCTGTCCTCCGCGGCGTAGATCGGGAGATCCCCAATGAGGGAGATGCTTCGCTTGGCTGCTTCGTCCCTTAGCCGTCGCCACTGCACAGAGAAGAGGAATTGTACGCCCCTCCAGAAGCGGAGCTCATCGGAGAGCTCATCCTGCGCTTCCTTCATGGCCTCCTGCTCACGCTTTTTCAGCGCTGCGGGCCAGCAGCTCCAGGACGCGCCCTGAAAGCGTCCCTTCAGCGCCATGAACAGCGCGTAGTCTTCAAGCCACCACGCCTCCTCCGCACAGAACTGACGGAGTGCAGGAAGCAGGGGATGGTCCTCTGCCCACAGTCGCGTTACAGCGCGACGCAGGACGGACAGACGATGTTCGTAGAGCAACGCATAGTCCACGCGGGCGGGATCATTACCCCAGTTAAGGTTCTCATACTCCTTGCGGAGCAGCAGCCCTGCTGCACGAAGCTCCTCGAGATCTATCAGATAGGGGTTTCCTGCAAAGGAGGAGCAGGACTGATAGGGAGAGTCCCCGTAGCCTGTGGGTCCGATGGGAAGTATCTGCCAGCAGCGCTGTCCTGCCTCTGACAGGAAGTCGAGGAAGGCGCGCGCGTCCGCCCCGAGGGTACCCACACCGCAGGGAGAGGGGAGTGCTGTGATTGGCATCAGTATACCGGAACTTCTCATAAAAATGTGACCTTTCTATGGATGAGCGGCTATCAGCAGCGCGGTGTGCCGATACTCTCGCTGAGGCGGAGTTCAAAGGGAATGGTCTCGTGGAGAGGCGCCGCGCCGAGGCGTATCTGCTGCAAAAGCGCGCTGACGCCGCGCGCCGCAAGCGCTTCTGTATTCTGGCAGACAGTGCTGAGGCGGGGAATGCTGTATTTTGCCGCGGCGATTCCGTCGTAGCCGACGAGGGAGATATCCTCCGGAACCCGGAGCCTCCGGTCGCAGATTGCCCGCAGTGCCCCGAGGGCAATCACATCCCCCAGAGCAAAGATCGCGCTGAGCGCCCCGTTTCGTTTTAAAAGCCGCATGGTCGCCTGATAGCCCTCCTCCATGGAATAGCGGCAGGGCTCGTAGCAGCGATCCAGATCAAAGCAGAGACCATGTTGCTCCATGGCTTGCTGAACGCCCCGGATGCGCCGGTAGCTCACCTGATGGAGTGCAAGACTTCCGCCGATGACACCGATGCTTCGGTGGCCATGCTCCGTGAGACTGTCGATCACCTGTGCCGCCGCGGAGGCATCGTCCGTCGTAAAGCTTGAGAGATTCGGAAAGCCGAGGGCGCGGGCATCGTTTGTCAGGAGCACCGAGGGAGTGCTGAGCTGCGAAAAGCTGTCTTTAAAGTGCTCCAGATCTCCGCCGAGGAAGAGAAAGCCCTTCGGATGGCGGAGCTCCATGAGCCTTGCGGCGTGCTGCACCTCGTCCGCATCCTCATCCAGATATGCGACATAGCTCGCCTCGCCGTTTTGCTGAAAGAGCGACTGACTCCTCTCCAGGATGTCCGCAAAGAGAGGATTCTGTGAACCTTTTACGAGAACTGCGACAGAGGACTGCGCCTGCATCTTCAAAAGCTTTGCGTTGTCGTTCGGGGCAAAGCCCTGTTCTTTAATCACGGCAAGCACCTTCTCCCGCGTCTTTGGATTCACGTCCGGATGCTTGTTGAGCACCCGGGAGACGGTGCTCACACTGTAGCCGGACAGCCGGGCGATGTCTTTGATGGTCATAGCGTTCACCTCCCTGTACTGTGCGGCTCAGCCCTTGACAGCGCCGGACGCCACACCCTTGATGATATATTTTTGGCAGGAGAGATAGAAGACGATTACAGGAATTACTGCCATGATGAGGGCCGCCATAATCGCGCCCATATCCACTCTGCCATAGGAGCCCTTCATGTACTGGACCACAATGGAGATGGTCTTGTACTTGTTGGTATCAAGCACCAGATAGGGCAGAAGAAAGTCGTTCCATATCCACATGGTCTCCAGTATGCCGACGGAGATGTAGGTCGGCTTCATGATCGGAAGCACCACGGAGAAGAACATTCGGAGCGGGGAGCAGCCGTCGATCAGAGCGGCCTCTTCGATCTCAATCGGGATGGACTTCACGAAGCCGCAGAACATGAAGACCGCGAGCCCTGCACCGAATCCCAGATAGATGATGATAATGCCCCAGGGTGTGTTAAGGTGCAGGCGGTCTGCCACCAGAGAGAGGGTGAACATCACCATCTGGAAGGGGATGACCATGGAGAACACGCAGAGCAGGTAGATGGTCTTTGTGACGCGGTTTTTCACACGGGTGATGAACCACGCGCACATGGAGGTGCATACCAGGATCACGAGCACAGAGCCCACCGTGATAAAAACGGTCCAGCCGACAGCTTTCAGAAAGCCGTACTGTCCCATCGCGGCGGAGTAGTTGTCGAGACCCGTGAAGGTGCTCTCATTCGGGAGCTCAAAGGGCTTCAGGTTGATGAAGGACTTCTTCTTGAAGGAGTTGAAGAACACGATGATGATGGGAAGAATGTAGAAAAGGCACAGAAAGGTGAAAAAGCCTGTGCCGATATTGTTCAGCGTTTCTTTTCTTTTCGTCACTGCTGTACCTCCTTGGAGCGGGTGGCGCGAAGCTGAATCAGCCCGATGCCGACGACCAGGATGAAGAAGATGACGGCCTTCGCCTGTCCGACGCCCTCCCAGCCGACGCGGCCGTAGAAGGTATTGAAGATATTCAGCGCCAGCATTTCAGAGAGCTTCGAGGGCTCGCCGGCGGTGAGAGACAGGTTCTGGTCAAAGAGCTTGAAGCCGTTGGTGATGGAGAGGAAGGTGCAGATGGTGATGGAGGGCATCATCATGGGAATGATGACATTTTTCAGTCTCTGCCATCCGTTTGCACCGTCGATCTGCGCCGCCTCCAGCACGCCGCCCGGGATGGACTGCAGCCCTGCGATGTAGATGATCATCATATAGCCGATCTGCTGCCATGAGACCAGTATCACCAGTCCCCAGAAGCCGTACCACTGGTTCAGGGCGAGGGCCTTGCCGTAGCCCGCCAGTATGCCGTTGAATATGAGCTGCCAGATGTAGCCCAGCACGATGCCTCCGATGAGATTCGGCATGAAGAAGACCGTGCGGAAAATGTTGGTGCCCCTAAGCTTCTGTGTCAGCGCCAGTGCGATCGCGAAGGCAATGACGTTGATGACCGTGAGAGAGACAATTGCGAAGAGGGCGGTGTACCAGAAGGCGTGGCGGAATATGCTGTCCTGAAAGGCGAGGACGTAGTTTTCAAATCCCACGAAGCGCGCGTCGGTGACTGTTGTGAACTCGCAGAGCGAGAGCCAGAGCCCCATGGCAAAGGGCGCCAGAAAGCCGATGAAAAAGGCGATCATGGTGGGCAGAAGAAAGATGGGAAAGTAGCGTTTTATGGCTTTCTCCACGGAGTGGCCTCCTTTCTCAGGGAGAAATCGGAAGTGAAATGTCCTGATCAATCAGAAATGGCGGGCGGGCCGAAACTCCCACCCGCCAAACGGTGTGCATTCTACTGATATTACTTCGCCGCTGCTGCCTCGGTGGCCCAGCCATCTACAAAGCTGGTCACGACAGCCTTCCAGTTATCGTCGCTCTGATCTGCCGCGTAGCTTGTGAGCGCGGAGCCCACGCCGTTCTTCCACTCCTCGGAGGGGATATGGTTGAAGACCCAGGACACGGCATATTTGCCGGAGGCGACAGATTCATTCATCTTGTTATTCAGAATGTTTGCGGTCTCCTTGGCGTTCTTGAACGGGGAGATAAAGCCCATCTCCTCTGCCATGGCAGTTGTGCCCTTGTCGGAGGTCACGCACCAGTTGATGAAGTCCAGCGTTGCCTTTACAGCTTCCTCGGAGGCCTTGGCGTTGACGCACCAGTAGTTCTCGGTTCCAATGCAGAGGCCCTGTTTGTCCTCGCCGTCTACGCCGATGTAGATCGGGATGATGTCGAGCTTTGAGGCGAGCTCCTCGCCGCCCTGCTCCAGGATATTTTTGTACTCCCAGGTTCCGTTCTGATAAAAGACGGCCTGCCCGGTGACAAATTCTGCGGTGGAGTCGTCAGCGGTCTTCGTGGAAAGAAGACCCGGCTCGCAGGTCGCGTTGTTGATGTAGAGATCCCAGATCTGGCGGTAGTTGTCAAGATAGCTGCCCTTGATCTCTGCCGGAGTTCCCTCGTAGCCCTCGTCCTTATACTCATAGTAGAGCGGAAGGTTGGCGAGGTGGGTCTTGAAGCGCCAGTCGGAGGAGCCGTCCATACCTGCGGAGGTGAAAGCGGAGAAGCCGAGCTCGTCCTTTCTCGCGCTGATGTCCTCAACGATTTTTTTAAAGGAAGCAAAGTCCTTGATATCTGCGGTGCTGTAGCCTGCCTTCTCCAGCAGCTCGCTGTTCACGATGATGCCATAGCCCTCATAGACATAGGCAAGCCCCAGCATTTTGTCGCCGTCCATCAGCTTGAAGTCGTCGCTGGTCAGCTCTCCCTCAACGGCAGTGCCGCTTAGATCCTGGCAGTAGTCCTTCCATGCCGCGAGGCCCACAGGTCCATTTACCTGGAAGAGAGTCGGCGCCTCAGATTTGGACATCTCCGCCTTCAGTGTCGCCTCGTACTGGCCGGAGGCTGCGGTCTTCACGATGACCGGAACACCGGTCTCCTCCGTGTAGGCCTTTGCGAGCTCCTGCCACTGCGTATCTGCCTCAGGCTTGAAGTTCAGGTAGTAGACAGAAGCGCCGTCCGCCTTCTTGTCGGCCGATCCTGAAGCTGTGCTTCCGGAGCCGCCGCAGCCTGCCAGAAGAGAGAGGGAGATGGCCGCGCCGAGTCCCATTGTAAGTAGATTCTTCTTCATTTCATATACCTCCTTAAAATAGTTGCCTGATTACTGATGCAGTGCGAAGAGACCGATTCCGGAATATCACTGGAGGGATATGGCGGAGTGTTTGGGCAGTACTCTGGACGACTGCATTCTGCGTTCCGGAAACTTATGACAGATCGTTGCTTTCCTGCTTCTGGTAACGGTTCCGGAAACGTTACCAGAAGGCTGCTAAGCTGATATTACGCCCTGTTGTCAGGACAATCAAGAAAAAGAATTATATTTTCTTGATTTTGTATAGTCTCACAATTTTCTGCGCGGCTATTTGTGCAGAATTTTGGGTTTCTTGTGCCCTTCAGCAGAATATTTCAGATGATTATTACTGATTGGAATGATATACTGAAAACAATTAGCAGGTTCAAACTGAGGCGGAGATTTGATGTTGAGTATTTCATCTGCCTTTGAGCCGGGAGCGAGGCAAAGCGGAGGTGAAACAGAGACTGAGGGAGGCGTACCCGGAAGGGATGTCCTTAGAGGTGGCGGATGTGTGATGAATAAGAAGTGGAAGATGCTGGCACATGCCTGTGTGGTTCTGTGTCTGGGGATTGTCTATCTGGAATTTGTCAGAAGAAGCGGATATGGCATTCCCTGCTTATTTCATCAGTGCACAGGCCTTGAGTGTCCGGGCTGCGGGATGACACGGGCCATGATTGCGCTTTTGCACTTCGACCTGAAAGCTGCGTGGAGGATGAACGCGCTGTCCGTGACGCTGCTGCCGCTGCTGCTTCTGTATCTCTTATTCCGCAAGCTGAAACAACGGCGGACGGATGAGCTGCAGTTCAGTGTCGCGGAACTTCTGCTTTTGCTGATCCTGCTGATTGGGACACTTGCATATGGCGTACTGCGAAATTTATCTTAAAAGAAGGGGGACTACAACCACATGAAGTTTTGTTCGAATTGCGGAAAACCAGTGGACGCGACGGCAAAGTTCTGCATGAACTGCGGAGCGCCGCTGCATCATGAGACGGCGGGGGGCGCTGCACCGCAGGAGAGAGCACCGCAGGAAAACCAGATGGATCAATCCGTTCAGGAGGCTCGGCAGCAGGTTCAGAACACGCAGCAGCAGGCGGCACAGGGGGACGCAGCCGGGTGGTCGCAGCAGAGCCAGAGCGCGAGTACACAGCAGACGCAGAATACACAGCAGGCTCAGAACACGCAGCAGGACCAGTATACACAGACAAAAGAGGGAGCCGCTGCAGAGCAATCGTCGCAGCAGAATCAGTATACACAGGTAAATCAGGAGGCTGCTGCGAGACAATCGTCGCAGCAGAATCAGTATACACAGGTAAGTCAGGGAGCCGCCGCGGGACAATCGGCACAGCAAGACCAGTATACACAGACAAATGAGGGAGCTGCCGCGGGGCAATCGTCGCAGCAGAATCAGTATACACAGGCAAGTCAGGGAGCTGCTGCAGGGCAATCGTCGCAGCAGAACCAGTATACACAGGCAAGTCAGGGAGCTGCTGCAGGGCAATCGTCGCAGCAGAACCAGTATACACAGGCAAGTCAGGGAGCCGCTGCAGGGCAATCGTCGCAGCAGAACCAGAACAGCTGGCAGAAGCAGGGGCAGGAGGCATTCAACGATTTCAGCAAAGCTGCCGGCGACAGGGCGATGGAGTGGACCGATAAGGCAATGAAGGGGCTGGATGGCCTCCCACCCACCGCGGTGCGTTTCTTTTGTCTGGCAGTGCTGTTTGTGCCGCTGGCGCTGGGGATCATCCTTTTCCCGCTGGAGCAGCTTCAGGAACAGATGTACTGGTACGATGGCCCATACATGCTGGTAGGCTTTCTTATGGGGCTGCTTCGTGCGGCAGCTATCATTATCACGCTCATCGGCGTCGGGCTGGCGGCTCGGGAGTTCCTGAAAGGACAGAGTGCGGGCGGACCCGGTGAGACCGGGCGCAGCGTAGACAGGATGCTTCCGCTCATCGGTGCAGTGTTTGCGCTTCTTGCCTGCGGGAGCCTGCTTGGAATTCGTCCTCTGTGCCTCTTTCTGGTGCTGGCGGCAATCATCGGCGTCTACCTCCTGATCACACAGCAGGACAGTCTCTCCCGGGCTGCGGGAGCCGGTGCGGGTATGGCTGCTTCCGGCGGGCAGCCTGTTCCGGGCTCGGAGTTTGACGGAAAAGGGCTGGAGTATCTGGGCTACAGCCTGCTTGCCGCTGTCGTGAACGCTGTGACCTGCGGCATTGCGTGGCCATGGATGCAGTGCAGGATCGTAAAGTGGCGCAAGAATCATACGCTCATCGAGGGCAGACGCCTGGACTTCAACGGCACAGGCGGGCAGATGTTCGGTCTCTATATCAAGTGGGTGCTGCTCTCGTTAGTAACCTGTGGTATCTATACGCTCTTTGTTCCTGTGGATTATCTGAAGTGGGAGATGAAGCATACCTTCTATTACGGGGATCAGGTAATGCTGGATCATGCCGTTCCGGGCTCGGAGTTTGACGGCAATACCTTTGAGTGCGCCGGCTATATGCTCCTCTGCTTTATCATCACAGTCTGCACCTGCGGCCTTGCGCTTCCCTGGGCCATCGCATTCATGAAGCGCTGGGAGATGCGTCATAAGCTGATCGGCGGCAGAAGGCTGAGCTTTGGCGGTACCGGTCTTCAGTTCTTTGGTCATTATCTCCTCATTGCCCTCTTCAGTGTGCTGAGCTGCGGCATCTATGCCAGCTGGGGACAGGTGCGGATCTGGAGGTGGATCTACAGGCACTGCAGCTATGAGAATGGATGATCCTCTGCGTGCGAAGCAAGATAATCTATAAAAAAAGCAGAAAAGCACAGATGTGTACACAAAATCCGCGATATAAAGCGCAATATAGTGCTTAATAACTAAGAGAAGAGAGAAGAGATTGATAAAAAATTGTCAAAAATGTTTGACAAAGCGAAATGGCTCAGATATATTATTGCTATAAGCAATAAAAACAAAGAAATGTGGTTTATCATGTTCAGGCTCAAGGAGGAAAAAAAGCTATGGCTAAGAAAATTGTTCTTGCTGGCGCATGCCGTACCGCAATCGGAAAGATGGGCGGCGGGCTGAGCACAACCCCCGCGGTGGAACTCGGTGCAATTGTCATCCGGGAAGCCATGAAGCGGGCAGGTATTACCCCGGAACAGGTCGATCACGTGTACATGGGTAATGTGCTCCAGGCTGCTCTGGGCCAGAACCCGGCGCGACAGGCTGCGCTCAAGGCAGGTCTTCCCTATACATCCACGGCAGTGACAGTAAATATCGTCTGCGGCTCCGGTCTGAACTGCGTCAATATGGCGGCACAGATGATCCAGGCGGGAGATGCAGATATCGTCGTGGCAGGCGGTATGGAGAATATGTCCATGGCTCCCTATGCGCTGACAAAGGCACGCTTTGGCTACAGAATGAACAATGCGACGATGATCGATACCATGGTGAACGACGGACTCTGGGATGCCTTCAATGATTATCACATGGGTATTACGGCAGAAAATGTTGCTGAAAAGTATGGTCTGACCCGTGAGGAGCTGGATGCGTTCTCCGCAGACAGCCAGCAGAAGGCCTGCGCTGCGATGGCAGCGGGACGGTTTGACACGGAGATCGTTCCGGTTCAAGTGAAGCAGAAGAAGGCTGTGGTTGAGTTCGCAAAGGATGAGGGGCCGAGAGAGGGCACCACAGTCGAGGGACTTGCGAAGTTAAAGCCGGCATTCAAGAAGGATGGAATAGTCACAGCGGGAAATGCTTCCGGAATCAATGATGGCGCGGCAGCAGTGATTGTGATGAGCGAGGAGAAGGCGAAGGAGCTCGGTGTGAAGCCGATGGCCACCTGGATCGGCGGCGCTCTGGGCGGTGTGGATCCAGCCATCATGGGAATCGGTCCGGTGGCGGCGACCACAAAGGCTTTCCAGAAGACAGGCTTCACCATCGATGATATGGATCTTGTCGAGGCGAATGAGGCCTTTGCGGCGCAGTCCGTGGCCGTGGCGAGGGACCTGAAGTTTGACATGTCGAAGGTCAATGTCAACGGAGGCGCGGTTGCACTTGGACATCCGATCGGCGCTTCCGGCTGCCGCATTCTGGTGACGCTGCTTCACGAGATGCAGAAGAGAGATGCAAAGAGAGGTCTCGCAACCCTCTGCATCGGCGGCGGACAGGGCTGCGCCACAATTGTGGAGAAGTACGAGTAAGTGCAGAGCAGGGCTCGGTTATCACTTGATGAAAATCAGATATCAGTAGAAACAGGCTGGGTGCGCAGTGCCGAAAATTCGGCACTGCGCGTGGTGCGTTAAGAAGAGTTAAGAAGAAGCGAGGGAAGCTATGGGATATGTAGATTATGAAAGCAAAGGGCAGATCGGAATCATAACCATTAATCGCCCAAAAGCTCTGAATGCTTTAAACAGTGAGGTTCTGGACGAATTAAAGACCGTTGTTGAGAGCGTCGATATGGAAGAAATTCGTTGCCTCATTGTGACTGGAGCCGGCGAGAAGTCCTTTGTCGCCGGGGCAGATATCGCGGAGATGAGCGGACTCAGCGCTGCGGAGGGAGAGGCCTTTGGAAAGAAGGGAAACGATGTATTTCGCATGATAGAGACGCTGCCCGTCCCGGTGATCGCTGCGGTCAATGGTTTTGCACTCGGTGGGGGCTGTGAGCTCTCCATGTGCTGTGATTTCCGGATCTGTTCGGAGAATGCGATGTTCGGACAGCCGGAGGTGGGACTTGGCATTACTCCGGGGTTTGGTGGCACCCAGCGACTGGCCCGGCTGGTCGGTCCGGGCATGGCGAAGCAGCTCATCTATACTGCAAAGAATATTAGGGCGGAGGAGGCGCTTCGCATCGGCCTGGTGAATGCTGTCTATCCGCTGGAGCAGTTGATACCGGAGGCGGAGAAGCTCGCCGCAAGGATTGCCTCCAATGCGCCGATCGCGGTGCGCGCCTGCAAGAAGGCGGTCAATGAAGGACTGGAAGCAGATATGGATGCCGCAATTGTGCTTGAGGAGAAGCTGTTCGGCAGTTGTTTTGGCACACATGACCAGAAAGAAGGCATGTCTGCGTTTCTGGAGAAGCGTAAAGAGAGAGAGTTTTTGAATCACTGATAAGGGTATCTGTTAAATCTATACATAAATCAAGCGTTTTTTGTGGCGGCAATCAGAAATATATAGTATGATGACACAGTAATAAGGAGGAGTATTCTATGAAGGTAGGCGTTATCGGAGCCGGAACCATGGGAGCCGGCATTGCACAGGCATTTGCGCAGGTCGAGGGCTATGAGGTATGCCTCTGTGATCTGAACGAAATCTTTGCCGGAAGAGGAAAGAAGCGTATTGAGGCCAATCTCCAGAAGCGCGTCAGTCGCGGCAAGATGACAGAAGAGGAGATGACGGCAATTCTTGACCGCATTCACACGGGAACCAAATACATCTGCGAGGAATGCGACCTCATCGTCGAGGCTGCCGTTGAGAATATGCAGATCAAGAAGGATACCTTCCGTGAGCTTGCGACCATCTGTAAGAAGGATTGTCTTTTTACTACAAATACCTCTTCGCTCTCCATTACGGAGATAGGCGCAGGGCTTGACAGACCGGTCACAGGTATGCACTTCTTTAACCCGGCACCTGTCATGAAGCTGGTTGAGGTCAGTGTCGGACTGAATACGCCCCAGGAAATTGCAGATAAGGTCAGTGCTATCTCCGAGGATATCGGGAAGATTCCGGTGCAGATGCGTGAATTTGCCGGATTTGTCGTGAACCGGATCCTGATTCCGATGATCAATGAGGCGATCGGTGTCTATGCGGAGAATGATGTTCCGGCGGAAAAGATTGATGAGGCAATGAAGCTCGGCGCAAATCATCCGATGGGGCCGCTGGCGCTGGGAGATCTGATCGGACTCGATGTCGTGCTTGCGATCATGCAGGTGCTGCAGCAGGAGACCGGAGATTCGAAGTATCGCCCGCATCCGCTGCTCAGAAAGATGGTTCGCGGAGGCAGATTGGGAAGAAAGACGGGAAGAGGTTTCTACGAGTATTGAGAAATTGAGAACAGAAATACTGTTCGCGGCTTGGCTTTTCTGTTATAATAATGGGCAGTAATTGTATGGAGACGTTCTGCGGGGATACGAAAGGGTATCCCCGCAGTGATACGTCGAAGTGCGTTAATTATTTAACATGGAGGAAGGATAAATGGATTTCGTATTAGACAAGAAACACGAAATGGCGCGCACGTTATTCAGAGAATTCGCTGAAAACGAAGTGAAGCCGCTGGCTCAGGAGGTCGATGAGACTGAGCGCTTCCCGATGGAGACTGTCGAGAAGATGGCGCGCTATGGCTTCTTTGGTATTCCGATTCCGAAGGAGTATGGCGGACAGGGCTGCGACATCCTCACCTACGCGATGTGCGTTGAGGAGCTCTCCAAGGTATGTGGCACCACAGGCGTTATTGTTTCTGCACACACATCTCTCTGCATGGATCCGATTCTTACCTTCGGAACCGAGCTTCAGAAGAAGAAGTATCTTCCGGAGCTGGCAAGCGGTAAGAAGCTCGGTGCTTTTGGCCTGACTGAGCCGGGAGCAGGAACCGACGCACAGGGACAGCAGACAAAGGCTGTGCTTGACGGAGATGAGTGGGTTCTGAACGGATCCAAGTGCTTCATCACCAACGGTAAGTATGCAGATATCTACATTGTGATTGCCGTTACCGGAACTGTTGAGAAGCGCGGCAGAATGATGAAGGAGATCTCTGCATTTATTGTTGAGAAGGGAACTCCGGGCTTCACCTTCGGCGTGAAGGAGAAGAAGATGGGTATCCGCGGCTCTGCTACCTATGAGCTTATTTTCCAGGACTGCCGCATTCCGAAGACTGCTCTGCTCGGGCAGAGAGGCAAGGGCTTTAACATTGCCATGCATACGCTGGATGGCGGACGTATCGGTATTGCTTCTCAGGCTCTCGGCCTTGCGGAGGGCGCTCTTGAGAGAACCATTGATTATGTCAAGGAGAGAAAGCAGTTTGGCCGTTCCCTTGCACAGTTCCAGAATACACAGTTCCAGATTGCAGATATGGCGACAGAGGTCGAAGCTGCACAGCTTCTTGTGTACAAGGCAGCTATGGCGAAGCAGACCCAGAAGCAGTATGGTATGGAGGCTGCAAAGGCAAAGCTCTTCGCAGCAGAGACTGCTATGGCAGTCACCACAAAGTGCGTACAGCTGCACGGCGGCTATGGTTATATCAGAGAGTATGATGTTGAGCGCATGATGCGTGACGCGAAGATCACGGAGATCTATGAGGGAACCTCTGAGGTTCAGCGCATGGTCATTTCCGCAAACTTACTGAAATAAATTAGGAGGGACAGATCGTGAAAGTTATCGTATGCATTAAGCAGGTTCCGGATACAAAGGGAGGCGTTGCATTCAACCCGGACGGAACACTGAACAGAGCAGCAATGCTGGCTATCATGAACCCGGATGATAAGGCAGGCCTCGAGGCGGCGCTGAGACTGAAGGACGAGTGTGGAGCAGAGGTCACTGTGCTCACGATGGGTCTTCCGAAGGCGACTGATATGCTGCGTGAGGCTTACGCAATGGGCGCTGACAAGATGATCCTTGTCACCGACAGAGTGCTCGGCGGCGCAGATACCTGGGCCACCTCCAGTACGATTGCAGCTGCAATTCGTAACCTCGAGTATGATCTCATCATCACCGGCCGTCAGGCAATTGATGGCGATACCGCACAGGTCGGCCCGCAGATCGCGGAGCACCTTGGCCTTCCGGTTATCTCCTACACTCAGAATCTGAAGATCGAGGGCGATTATGCGATTGTTCAGCGTCAGTTCGATGACAGATATCATGTGCTTAAGGTGAAGCTTCCCTGCCTCTGCACTGCTCTGGCAGAGCTGAATGATCCGCGCTATATGACTGTCGGCCGCATCTTTGATGCCTTTGATGAAGAGGTTACAACCTGGGGAAGAGCGAATCTGCCCACCCTTCAGGATAAGGATATGGGACTTGCAGGTTCTCCGACAAAGATCGCGAAGGCCTCCGATAAGGTCAAGAAGGGCAAGGGAACCAAGGTCAATCTTGATGCTGAGGCATCTGTAGCATATCTTATGGAGCAGTTAACCAGTAGGCACGTTATCTAAAATAATCTGAAAAGTGGTGAGGGAAAAATGAACTTAGAAGAATATAAGGGAGTATATATCTTTGCCGAGCAGGTCGATGGCAGAATCAGTGGTATCGCATTTGAGTTAATCGGCAAAGCAAAGGATCTGGCAGCAGATCTGAAGACAGAGGTTACCGCAGTTCTGATCGGTTCTGAGATGGAGGAGCAGGTCAAGGAGCTCGCGGAGTACGGTGCAGATACGGTTATTGTGGTGGACGATCCGGAGCTCAAGGAGTACAGAACAGAGCCGTACACCCATGCACTCTCCGAGGTGATCAATACCTACAAGCCGGAGATCGTTCTGATCGGTGCTACACCGATCGGTCGTGACCTCGGTCCGAGCGTCTCCGCGAGAGTCGCTACCGGACTTACTGCGGACTGCACGAAGCTTGATATCGGTGATTTCCCGCTGGTTGTCGTTCCGGGCAAGGAGCACGAGCAGAAGCATAATCAGCTGCTCATGACCCGTCCGGCTTTTGGCGGAAACACGATCGCAACCATCGCCTGCCCGAACAACCGTCCGCAGATGGCGACTGTTCGCCCGGGTGTTATGCAGAAGAGAGAGAAGCAGGAAGGCAGAAAGTGCGATGTTGTGAAGTTCAACCCGGGCTTCACTCCGAATGAGAAGTATGTTGAGATTCTTGAGGTCGTCAAGAAGATCAGCGATACCGTTGACATTATGGACGCAAAGATCCTCGTATCCGGCGGCCGCGGTGTAGGAAGTCCTGAGAACTTCAAGATTCTTGAGGATCTCGCAAAGGCAATCGGCGGAGAGGTCTCCTGCTCCCGTGCGGTGGTTGATGCGGGCTGGAAGCCGAAGGATCTTCAGGTCGGACAGACAGGAAAGACCGTTCGTCCTCAGGTGTACATTGCCTGCGGTATCTCTGGTGCGATCCAGCATCTGGCAGGTATGGAGGAGTCCGATCTCATCATTGCGATCAATAAGGATGAGGACGCTCCGATCTTTGATGTGGCAGATATCGGCATCGTCGGCGATCTGAACAAGATCGTTCCGGCGTTGGCAAAGGAGATCAGTGCGTTTATCGCAGCAAAACAGTAATCATAAAAAAATTGAGAGGGGCCATTGCATATGAATGCAGTGGCCTTTTTTGTTGCGATGCTTTATTGATACTCTTGTTAATAAAAAGACTTAGCTTTACTTTTGTCCGAAATTTTCCTAGAATTTTAACTAATTATAGTTTCTATCAAAGGAGGAGTGTCTATGAAGGTCGGAGTCATTGGTTCCGGAACTATGGGTGGGGGTATCGCACAGACCTTTGCCCAGGCAGACGGATATGAGGTGTATCTCTGTGATGTCAATGAGCTGGTTGCCGGAAGAGGAAAGCGGCGAATTGAGGCACGGCTTAAGGACAGAGTGGATCGCGGCAGAATCTCCCAGGAGGAGATGGATCGTATCATGGGAAATATACGAACCGGTACGAAATATCTCTGCCTTGAGTGCGATCTTGTGGTTGAGGCCTCCGTTGAGGATATGCAGGTCAAGAAGGATATATTCAGGGAGCTGGAGGGAATTTGCAAGAAGGACTGTATTTTTGCAACCAATACGAGCTCGCTCTCCATCACGGAGCTGAGCCAGGGGCTTGACCGTCCTGTCATCGGGATGCATTTCTTCAATCCGGCTCCGGTCATGAGGCTGATTGAGATCTGCGTAGGCATGAATACACCGCAGGAAATTGCCGATAAGGTCAGTGCGATTGCAGAGGATATTGGAAAGAGACCGCTGCAGATGCCGGAGTTCGCAGGCTTTGTCGTGGATCGCATTCTGATTCCGATGATCAATGAGGCGATTGGCATTTATGCAGAAAATGATGTCCCGGTGGACAGAATTGACGAGGCAATGCGGCTCGGGGCCAATCACCCCATGGGACCGCTGGCGCTCGGAGATCTGATCGGACTCGATGTCGTACTGAAGATCATGCAGGTGCTGCAGGCTGAGACAGGAGATCCGAAGTATCGCCCGCATCCACTGCTCAGAAAAATGGTGCGCGGCGGCAGGCTGGGAAGAAAGAGCGGACAGGGCTTTTACTCCTATCCGGAGAAATAAGGCTTCCATGAAATGCTAATTTGTGCTACACTTGCACCATTATCATTTTTTGGGGGTGTTCCATGGACCGCGAAAATTTTAAGTCCCGCATTGGCTTCATTCTGGTCAGTGCAGGCTGTGCAATTGGTATCGGAAATGTATGGAAGTTTCCCTATGTTACCGGGGCGAATGGGGGAGGTATCTTTGTCCTGTTCTATCTGCTCTTTCTGATTATCATGGGGCTTCCCATACTCACGATGGAATTTGCTGTGGGACGCGCGTCGGGAAAGAGCGCGGTGCTGGGCTATAAGGCACTTGAGCCCAAGGGATCAAAGTGGCATATTCACGGCTGGTTCGCGCTGGCTGGCTGCATCATCCTGATGATGTACTACACGACTGTCTCCGGCTGGATGCTCGCTTACTTCGTGAAGTTTTTGGCCGGAAGCTTCAGAGGCATACAGACGGAGGCAGTGGACAGCGTTTTCGTCGATATGCTGGCGAATCCCATGGAAATGGGCCTTTTTATGACTGTCACGGTGCTGAGCGGCTTTTTGATCTGTTCTCTGGGCCTTCAGAAGGGCCTGGAGCGTGTCACCAAGGTGATGATGTGCGGTCTGCTGGGACTCATTCTGGTGCTGGCGGGACACAGTCTCATGCTTCCGGGAGCCGCAGAAGGCGTGCGCTTTTACCTGTTGCCGGACGCCGGGAGGGCAGCGGAGCAGGGCCTAGGCAAGGTGATCACCGCGGCGATGAATCAGTCCTTCTTCACCCTGAGTCTCGGTGTCGGTGCAATGGAGATCTTTGGAAGCTATATGGGGAAGGAAAAGAGCCTCGCGGGCGAGGCGGCCTGGATCTGTGTGCTGGATACTTTCATCGCGCTGGCTAGTGGTCTGGTCATCTTTCCGGCCTGTTTCAGCTACGGTGTGGAGACCAATTCCGGCCCGGCGCTTATCTTTATGACTCTGCCGCGCGTATTTGTCAATATGGCGGGAGGCAGACTGTGGGGGACGCTCTTCTTCCTCTTCATGACCTTTGCGAGCTTCTCGACCGTTATTGCAGTTTTTGAAAATCTGCTCGCGAACTGCATTGACAATTTCGGCTGGGACAGAAAGAAGTCTGTGCTGATCTGCTGCAGCTTCATCCTGATTGCGAGTATTCCCTGTGTGCTGGGTTATAATCTCTGGAGCGATGTGCATCTCATCGGCGGAAGAGATGTGCTGGACAGCGAGGACTTCATTGTCTCGAACCTTCTGCTGCCGTTGGGCTCCCTCGTCTTCCTTCTGTTCTGTGTCACGAAGTGGGGCTGGGGCTTTGACAACTATCTAAAAGAGGCCAATACAGGCGAGGGTCTGAAAATGTCTCCGCTCTGGAAGAATTACTTCCGTTTTGTCCTGCCGCTCCTGATTCTTGTGATTCTGGTGCAGGGGCTGCAATAAATGTGGTAAATAACGAGGAAAGACTCCTCCGCGCTTGTGCGGGAGGAGTTTTGACGAGAAAACTCATCGAGCGGAAGCGAGATGGTACAATGCAACAGGCCTGCGTCCCGGATTTCGGGATGCAGGCCTGTTTGCTATAGAGAACAGTATGTGCCTCCTGTGGTGTCAACCCTTATGCAGCAGCTCTTTTCCGGAGATTCCCGGTTTCGTCATCTCGTAGGGATCCATGATGACTGCCAGCTCCTCTTCAGAGAGTATGCCCTTTTCCACGACGAGCCTGCTCACAGGAACGTGCGTTTTTAGCGCTTCCTTTGCGATGTCAGCGGCCTCTGTGTAACCGATGTGGGGGCAGAGGGCGGTGACTGTACCGATGCTGTTGTTCACCATCTCCCGGCAGTGATCTTCATTTGCAGTGATGCCAACAATGCAGTTGTCAATTAAAGTATCAACAGCATTTCCCATCTGATCAATAGATTGGAAGAGGCTGTCAAAGACGACGGGCTCGAAGGCATTCAGTTCCAGCTGCCCCGCCTCAGCGGCCATTGCAATGGTGACATCGAAGCCGATGATACGAAAGGCTACCTGACTCACAACCTCGGGAATGACAGGATTAACTTTGCCGGGCATGATAGAGGAGCCGTTCTGTTTTGCAGGAAGATTGATCTCTCCCATGCCGGTGCGTGGGCCTGAGGACATGAGGCGCAGGTCATTGGCGAGTTTTGAGACAGCAATCGCAGCATTTCGCACAGCACTCGACACTGCAGCAAAGCAGTCAATATTTTGAGTGGCGTCGATCAGATCCTCAGCCTGTGTAAATTCTGTACCCGTTACCTGGGAGAGAATGGGGGCGATGTTGTGGAAGTAGTGGAGATCCGCATTCAGGCCGGTGCCGATGGCGGTTGCGCCCATATTGATGACGCGGAGTTCGCTCTCATTCCGGCGCAGGCGACTTAAGCTGCGCTCCACAGCAGAGGCATAAGCCCCGAATTCCTGACCTAGGCGGATGGGAACCGCGTCCTCCAGCTGTGTACGCCCCATTTTTAATATGTGGTCAAACTCACTCTCCTTCACGCGCAGTGCAGTCTCAAGCCGATGAAGTTTCTTTTCCAGATCCTGAAGCAGCACCAGTGTGGTCATCTTGCCGGCGGTGGGAATGACATCATTGGTGGACTGACCGAAATTCACGTGGTCATTGGGATGTACTACAGCGTAGTCTCCCAGTGTGCCGCCGAGTAATTCTATGGAGATATTGGCAATGACCTCATTTGCATTCATGTTGATCGAGGTGCCTGCACTGCCCTGAATGGGATCCACTATGAAATCCTCGTGGTATTTTCCGGCGATAATCAGATCACAGGCGCGCTGAATGGCCTCGGCAATTGTCAGATCCAGAACACCGGCCTCAGCATTTGTGATGGCGCAGGCCTTCTTGAGCCGGGCGAGGTTCCGTATCATCTCCGGGTGCAGACGCGTAGCGGATATGGGAAAGTTCTCCTTGGCGCGCAGAGATTGCACACCATAATAGGCACTGGCTGGAACTTCTTTCGTACCAATGGAATCCTGCTCGATGCGATATGTCTTCTTATCAGTTGTTGGTTGATGCATGCAATACCCTCCCTTATTAGCAGATAGAGCGCAACATGGCTACTGAGCATATCATAGCCTGTCAGGCCAATATATTCAAACACATTCAGACAGATCCTCACAGTCAAAGGGATATGACAGGCAGTGTTTACTGCAAAACTGTCTCGTCGCCTGCAGCAGCTCACACGACACTGTACTTTCAAAAAGTGTCAAAAAATTGACTATTCTTGCACATTCCTTGTGTGTTTTATACAATAGAAGACGTGAGTGTCCTGTGGGAAGGTGCGGTAAAAGCTGAGGTGTCCACGAAATTACAGCACAGCCAGGCGCTTCGCATAAATCATGAGAGGAGTGCAGTATGAGCAGATTGGAACTTGACGTGCCATCAAGACCGCGGCTTGTGATAGAGCAGCTCTATCAGGATTTGGAGCGACGGATAGAATCAAGTCCATCGGGCCTTTGTCCCGTTGACATCACCCGTGCCTTTCTGGAGCTATGCCGTACCGCATCATGTGGCAAGTGTATCCCGTGCCGCATCGGTGTGTGGCAGCTGAAAAATCTCCACACGGATGTTATGAACGGGATTGCGACCATGGAGACGCTGGATCTCATCGAGGAGCTGGCAGTGTCAATTTGTGAGAGTGCGGATTGTGCCATTGGCTATGAGGCGGGCCAGCAGGTACTGAACGCATTGCGCGGTTGCAGAGATGACTATGAGTCTCATGTGAAGAATCGCCGCTGTCTGTGTCAGCCTAAGGATCCGGTGCCCTGCGTGGAGCTCTGTCCTGCGCATGTGGACGTCCCGGGCTATGTGGCGCTGGTTGCGGAGGGAAGATATGCGGACGCAGTTCGCCTGATCCGAAAGGACAATCCTTTCCCGACGACCTGTGCCTTTATCTGTGAGCATCCCTGTGAGGCACGTTGCCGGAGGAATATCATAGACAGCCCCATTAATATCCGTGGTCTGAAGCGCGTGGCCTCAGACAATGCGGGTGAGGTGGAGCCGCCGGCGTGTGCGGCCTCCACAGGTAAGAAGATTGCGATTGTAGGTGGCGGCCCCGGAGGACTGAGTGCAGCGTACTACTTGCAGCTGATGGGACATCAGACTACGCTTTTTGAGATGCGTGAGAAGCTTGGGGGGATGCTGCGCTACGGCATTCCAAACTATCGCCTGCCAAAGGACAGACTGGATGAGGACATTAACGCCATTCTGAAGACCGGGGTGGAGGTAATCTACGGAAAGCGTATCGGTGAGGAGATCACGATCCAGAGCCTGCGCTCAAGCTACGATGCAGTGCTTATTACCATAGGCGCGAGTACGGATAAGAAACTCGGAATCGAGGGCGAGGAGGCAGAGGGCGTGATCTCCGCAGTCAAATTCCTGCGGGAAACCGGTGAGAGAGCGACCATGGATTTAAGCGGTCAGGAAGTATGTATCATAGGTGGCGGCAATGTCTCCATGGACGCGGTGCGCACTGCAGTGCGTCTGGGAGCTAAAAAGGTGAGTATCGTGTACCGGCGTCGCGTAGCGGATATGACCGCACTGCCCTCGGAAATTGAGGGGGCCATAGCAGAGGGCGTCGAGGTGAAGACACTCATGGCGCCGGAGCGGATTGAGCGGGATGAGAATGGACGGGTTTCCGGAATATGGGTGATTCCGCAGATGATCAGTAAGATCAGGGATGGTCGCGCGAGCGTGCGGCCAACGGGCGAGGAGAGTGTGTTTCTGCCTTGTCAGACTCTGATTGTGGCCATCGGACAGGATATTGAGTCGCAGCATTTCCGTCAGGCCGGTATCCCTGTGGAGCGTGGGAAGATCATGAGTGAGCGCTTCGGCGGTTTTGAGAATATACCGGGCGTATTCGCGGGAGGCGACTGTGCATCCGGTCCATCCACCGTGATTAAGGCAGTGGCCGCCGGCAAGGTGATCGCAGCAAATATCGATGAATATCTGGGCTATCATCACAGCATTGGCTGTGATGTGGAGATTCCTGCGCCAAAGATTGCAGACAGGCCGCCCTGTGGCAGAGTGAATCTCACAGAGCGCGAGGCAGGAGAGCGTGTGCATGATTTTGAGGGGGTTGAGAATGGTATGAGCCGTGCAGAGGCCTGCCAGGAGGCGGGACGTTGCCTGCGCTGCGACCACTATGGCTATGGAAGTCTGAAAGGAGGCAGGGCGCGAATATGGTAAATCTTACGATTGATGGTATTCAGCTTGCCGTCCCGGAGGAGACGACAATACTGGAGGCGGCGCGGACAATCGACATAGAGATTCCAAGTCTCTGCTATCTGAAGGGAATCAATGAGATTGGGGCATGTCGCGTGTGCTGTGTTGAAATCGAGGGAATGGATCGTCTTGTGACAGCCTGCAATGATACCGTGAAGGAGGGCATGGTGGTTCGCACCAACAGCCCGAAGGTCAGGAGAGCACGGAAAAATAACATACAATTTATACTGTCCCAGCATGATTGCCAGTGCACAAACTGTGTGCGCAGCGGAAACTGTCAGCTGCAAAAGCTGGCAAACGACCTGAACATTATAGATGTCCCTATGCTGCGCTGGGTGGAGGATCTGCCCTGGGATATGAATTTCCCTTTGATCCGGGACACGAAGAAGTGCATTAAGTGTATGCGCTGTATACAGGTCTGTGATAAGATTCAGGATTTGAAGGTGTGGGATGTAGCCAATACCGGCTCCCGCACGACAATCGGTGTGCGCGGCGGCAGGAAGATAAGCGATGTTGCCTGTTCACTCTGCGGCCAGTGCATCACGCACTGTCCCACCGGTGCGCTGAGAGAACGGAACGACACGGAGAAATTCTGGGATGCGGTTGAGGATCCGGATAAAATTGTTGTGGTACAGGTCGCACCGGCAGTGCGGACAGCACTCTGCGAGGGCTTGTCGGTGGCACCGGAGGAATTACCTGTCGGAAAAATACTGGATCTGATGAAACGACTGGGAGCGGATTATGTATTTGACACGGCATTTTCCGCAGATCTCACGATCATGGAGGAGGTCAGTGAATTTCTGCATCGCTTTAAGATGGGAGATCTACGGGAACAGCCCATGTTCACCTCCTGTTGTCCGGGCTGGGTACGTTTCATCAAATCACAGTACCCTCATCTGGTAAAGCAGCTCTCCAGTGCGAAATCTCCGCAGCAGATGTTTGGCGCGGTAATGAAGAGTTACTTCGCAGAGAAGCTTGGCGTAAAGCCGGAGAGGATCTATACAGTCTCCCTCATGCCCTGTGTCGCAAAGAAGGGGGAACGGGAGATGGAGCTCTACTATGGAGAATATGCAGGGCATGATATAGATCTCGTTCTTACGACGCGTGAGGTCGGAAGGCTTATGCGGGAAGCGCATGTGCAGCTCAGATCTCTGCGGGATATTTCCGGGGATACGATTATGCAGGAGGGCTCGGGCGCGGGAGTGATCTTTGGTGCAAGCGGAGGCGTTATGGAGGCAGCGCTCCGCACCGCACATTATATGCTGACCGGAGAAAATCCGGATCCGGACACAATTCATATTGTGAATCAGGCGGACCCCGAGAGCGGTCTTCTGGAGGCAGAGCTCACCATAGGATCGATACCGCTGCGCGCCGCGGTGGTCAGCGGCCTCGGCAATACCCGGCGACTTATTGAGCGAATTGAGCGGGGAGAGGTGCGCTATGACTTTGTGGAGGTCATGGCCTGTCCCGGCGGTTGTGCGGGCGGCGGCGGACAGCCAATTCATCCGGATGGCGGTGATGCGAGGGCGCGCGGTGCGGTGTTGTGTTCCATAGATAAGGGCATGAAGCTTCGTTTTTCTCATGAAAATGCGGATGTTCTGCGTCTTTATGATGAATATCTTGGGGCGCCGATGTCGAGAAAAGCGCATATGCTGCTCCATACGGATCATGAGGTCTGGGAGATGCCGCGCGGAGAGGCTCCCGGAGGAGAAGCTGTGAGTCTTGCCGTGAGAATTGCGAGAAGATAGGAAAAGAAAACAGAAAAAATGAAACAGCCATGTACCTTCGGATATGATTCCGGGTACATGGCTGTTTCGATCAGGGAGGCTGAAGGCGCAGAGGAAGGGAGCTGAAACTCATCCAAGCTGCAGATCTCCGTCCTTCACCCAGCCCATTCTCCGCACAAGGAGATGGATGAGAGGGCAGAGCAGGGCGGGAAGAACAAAGGAGATAAGCAGGAGACCCGCCCAGTCAAAGCCGGTGATGGCAGCCTTGCTGCCATTTGCAATATCACTCATCCAGCCGGTGTACACACCGATCTGTCCCACGAGTCCGCAGGTTCCCATTCCGGAGGAGACCGCGGCGCCGTTCATGCGGAGCTGGAAGAAACAGGTCGCAAGCGGGCCGGTGATTGCCGAGGTGAGGCAGGGCGCGATCCAGACGCGCGGATTCCGCACGATATTGCCCATCTGCAGCATTGAGGTGCCGATTCCCTGGGAGAGAAGTCCGCCCCACTTATTTTCCGGAAAAGAGATCACGGCAAAGCCTATCATCTGTGCACAGCAGCCTGCGACAGCCGCGCCGCCGGCAAGTCCCGTGAGACCGAGAGCTGCACAGATTGCTGCTGAGGAGATCGGAAGAGTCAGGGCAATCCCTACGACAACAGATACCAGTATTCCCATGAGGAAGGGCTGAAGCTCCGTGGCCCACATAATAATATCTCCTACTCTCATGGCAACTTTTCCGAGGGCGGGGGCCCAGAGTGCGGAGAGGGTGATGCCGACGCCGATGGTTACAAGAGGCGTGAGCAGAATATCGACGCGTGTTTCCTTGGAGACTGCCTTTCCGATTTCAGCAGCCAGTATGGCGACAAAGAGCACGGCGAGAGGACCGCCCGCACCTCCGAGTGCGTTGGAGGCGAAGCCCACTGTAATCAGGGAGAAGAGCACCAGAGGCGGGCAGTGCAGCGCGTAGCCGATGGCAACAGCCATGGCCGGGCCGCTCATTGCAGAAGCGAGACCGCCTACAGTGTACTCTGTTCCGGCAATCACTGCGACGGGAGCTGTCAGAGCGCCGATGTGAAATTGTGAGCCTATCGTATTGATAATGGTGCCGATCAGTAGAGAGCAGAAGAGGCCCTGCGCCATTGCGCCGAGCGCATCGATACCGTAGTGCTTTGCTGATATTTCAATGTCCTTACGCTTTAAAAATGCCTTGAGCCGTTCCATACTGTGATTCCTTTCCGGAGACAGGAGGATTCCGGGTATGAGCAGAGCGCCCATGGCCAGAATAATTGCCCGTGAAAACGGAGGTGTCAAGACATATGTATATACCTAAAAAAAGGCGCTGTCAAGAGAAAGCGCCTTCCTGGAATATACTATTTTGTTCTGGGTTTCAGTGATCTTCCCGATATAGCACGCCGAGTGCCGAGAGACGCTCGGACACGCGCTGGAAGGCGGCCTCGTCGGGGCAGAGGAGTGTGTGGAGGTGGATGCCGCTTGTCAGCAGGGAGAGCGGCTTTGTGTTTTTTCCGCGGTGGATGAATTCATCTACATCGTGGCGGCTTGTGAGCTCCAAAAGTCCGGTGAGCTGTCCGTAGAGAGGATGCTCGACGATGACATCCTTTACGGTGCAGCCTTCATCAACCATGGCGTAGAGCTCTGCCTGCATTTCTGTTCCTTCGTGGCGGCAGGCGATGCGGCGGCAGAGCTTGTCTGCGGGCTGCTGTCCGGCCATCAGATAGCCGCGGGGCGTCGCGGCGATATCGTTTCCGGCTGCCCGGAGCAGAGCGACATCGCCCACAATGATCTGTCTGCTCACAGAGAAGCGGCCGGCGAGCGCAGTGGCGCTGAGAGGCCCCTTGCTTTCTGCCAGCAGGGTCAGGATATTCTGTCTTCTCTGTTCTGCCTCCATAGGAGCTCCTTTCTGTGGTAGTGGTGTATAGAGACCGCCATGCAGCCGAGAGCCATATGGGATCTGTGGAATGAATTCAGTATAGCACAGGACAGCATTTTCCTCGATAAGGCTTTTATTTTCTGGAAAAATAAAAAATGTTGCCATGGCAGCACCAGGACTTGCGAGACTGTGATATAGTTGACTTGTAAGAGCTAGAATGGACTTCCGGTATGAGCAGCTGCTCCGGAGCCGGAAATAAGACTGGAGGCGAAATATGGGTTCTGATAAGAGAAAGGTTGTGCTTGTGGGCTGCGGTATGGTGGGAATGAGCTATGCCTATGCGATGATGAACCAGCAGACCTGTGATGAGCTGGTTTTGATCGATTATAATAAGGAGAGGGCCGAGGGAGAGGCGATGGATTTAAATCACGGCCTCGCGTTCTCCGCGTCACATATGAAGATACTGAGCGGGAGCTATGATGACTGTAAGGACGCTGATATCGTGACGATATGTGCGGGCGTCGCGCAGAAGCCCGGGGAGACGCGCATGGATCTGCTCGCGAGAAATACCGCGGTGTTCAAGTCCATCATCGAGCCTGTGACGGATTCCGGCTTTAACGGGATATTTCTCATAGCGACGAATCCTGTGGATGTCATGACAAAGGTGGCCTGCCATCTGTCCGGCTTTAATCCGAAGCGGGTCATCGGAAGCGGCACCTCGCTTGACACGGCGCGGCTGCGCTATCTGGTGGGAAGCTATCTGAAGGTGGATCCGCGCAGCGTGCACGGCTATGTGATGGGGGAGCACGGCGACACAGAGTTCGTTCCGTGGAGTCAGGTCTGCGTATCCACAAAGCCGGTGCAGGAGATTATTGCCAATTCCAATGGAAAATATTCCTTTGAGGAGCTGGAGAAGATAGAGATTGATGTCCGCACTGCCGCGGATAAGATCATCGCCGCAAAGAAGGCGACCTATTACGGGATCGGCATCGCGCTGACGCGTCTCACAAAAGCCATACTGGGCGATGAGAATTCCGTACAGACAGTATCTGCATATCTGCGCGGAGAGTATCACCAGAACGGCGTGTTCGCGGGTGTTCCTGCGATCATCAATGCGAGCGGCGTGCAGTCCGTGCTGGAGTGCCGGATCACAGAGGAGGAGCAGGCAAAATTTGACGCATCCTGTGCAGAGCTGAAGGCAAAGGTGCTGGAGGCGGAGCAGGCGTAAAGCAGCAATTTCGGATTGATAATAGCAGGCCCTGTCAAATGCAGGGAGTGAAGTGCAGCTGTGCGGCGAGACCGTGCGGCTGCTTTTTCCTATGGAGATGATATTCAGGGACGCCTCGTAAAATGGAATTTTGTTATTATAATAGATACAGTTGGAAATATGGCGTAGATGTAATGAAGCGTGTATCCTGTACATATCTGAGCACGATAATATTACCCATAGCAGGAGGAAGAGGATGGAAGATAAGCACAGCTATGGAACTTTATATGGGATTGGAGTCGGACCGGGGGATCCGGAGCTCATGACTCTGAAGGCACTGCGCCTTATCAGAGAGCTCCCGGTGATTGCGGTGCCCGGTGAGTGCGCAGAGGAAGCGACAGCTTATCAGATCGCGGTGCAGGCGGCTCCTGAATTGAGACATAAGCAGCTGCTCCCAATTCCTGTGCCCATGAGGCTTAAGAGAGAGGCACTTCAGGAGGCCCACCGGCGCGGTGCGGAGCAGCTTGAGGAAGTGCTGAGGCAAGGGAGATCCGTCGGCATGCTGTGTCTCGGTGATCCCACGATCTATGCGAGCTTTTCATATCTTGAAGCTCTGGTCCGGGCAGATGGTTTCGCTACGGAGTATGTGAGTGGTGTTCCGTCCTTTTGCGCAGCTGCAGCGGCGCTCGGAGAGCCCCTCGCCAGATGGGATGAGCCGCTTCATATCGTCCCGGCGCTGCATTTTCTGAGGCGCGAGGGGAATTCTGGTGAAGACGGAAACAGCCTGCAGAACAGTGTAGCCGCGCAGCAAAGTGAAAGAGAAAACGCGGCAGGACTTCCCGGAGATGGCACGCTTGTGCTGATGAAGAGCGGGCGCAGTCTCTTAGCTATGAAGGAGCAGCTCGCCGGTTCAGGCAGAAGTCTCATGATGGTAGAGAACTGCGGCCTGCCCGGGGAGAAGAGATATCGCTCGGCAGAGGAACTGCCGGAGCAGGCGGGATATTTTTCTATTGTGATTGCGAGGATAGGGGGTGCGATGTAACGATCATTGTAACGTTTCCTGGATACGAGAATGCTCTGCAATGGCTTGTTGATGCCCGACTGGTGCATAAAATCTACCGCAGCTCCGCTCCCGGCCTTCCTGTTGCCGCCTACGACGACCTGTCCGCATTCAAAATCTATCTGGTGGATGTGGGTCTGCTCCGTCGTCTGGCTCAGCTTGCTCCTACTGCTTTCGGTGAAGGCAACCGCTTGTTCACCGAGTTCAAAGGCGCTTTGACGGAAAATTTCGTTTTGCAAACTTTGATTACTCAGTTTGAAGTGGTACCTCGTTACTGGATGCAGACAAATCCTCCCTATGAGGTGGATTTCCTGATTCAGAGAGAAAACGATATTTTTCCTGTGGAGGTCAAGTCTGAGGCTAATACCACAAGCAAGAGTCTGAAGAAGTTCAAGGAACTGTTTCCAGATCAGGTCAAGCTCCGAGTTCGCTTCTCACTGGGTAATTTAAAACTGGACAATGATGTATTGAACATACCGCTGTTCATGGCAGATCAGGCAGATCGGTTGATTGGGTTGGCGTTAGTCAAGAATTATAGATTGCTTATTGATGCCAAACTGGATGTCGATGCAAAAACAACTCTTATCGTTGGCAGAGACAATACCGCCAAGACTTCATGCAGCTTTAACAATGAGATGAGCAGTTCCTCACTGGATGTGAGGTGACTGACCACTACACTTTATATATTAGGAGGAGGGTTAAGCATTTATGAATACATTTATCTGCTACGAGCGCTGCAGCACATGCAGGAAGGCACAGAAGTGGCTGGACGGGCATGGAATCGAATACACCGCCAGACCGATCAGGGAGCAGAAGCCGACGGCGCAGGAGCTCTCAATGTGGATCCCACGGAGCGGCAAGAGTGCTGGAAAATTTTTCAACACCAGCGGTCAGCTGTACCGGGGAATGGGGCTTTCCGCCAGAGTGAAGGATATGACGGACGAAGAAATGATCGAACTGCTTTCCACAGACGGGATGCTGGTAAAGAGACCGCTTTTCATTATGGATGGGGATGTGCTTGTCGGCTTTAAGGAAGCGGAGTGGGCAGAGAAGCTGCTGTGACAGAGAGCAGGTCTTTGTGCGGCTTTGCCCTCTTCCAGCCTTGAAATAGCGGGTTCCAGCGTATATAATGACGGAGAATATCCGTCCGCAGCCGGCGGAGGGAAAAGCAGGAGGAAAAAATGGAATACTCAATGGAAAAAATTGTAGCATTGGCAAAATCCCGCGGATTTGTCTACCCGGGCTCTGAGATCTATGGAGGATTGGCGAATACCTGGGACTACGGAAATATCGGCGTCGAGCTGAAGAACAACGTCAAGAAGGCGTGGTGGCAGAAGTTCGTGCAGGAGTCTCCGTACAATGTCGGCGTGGACTGTGCGATTCTCATGAACACCCAGACTTGGGTGGCCTCCGGCCATATCGGCAGCTTTTCCGATCCTCTGATGGACTGCAAGAGCTGCCACGAGCGCTTCCGTGCAGACAAGCTCATTGAGGATTACGCAGAGGCGAATCATGTTGAGCTGAAGTCCAGCGTTGACGGCTGGACGCACGAGGAGATGCAGAACTTTATTAAGGAGCATGAAATTGCCTGCCCAAGCTGCGGAAAGAAGGACTTTACCGATATCCGTGAGTTCAACCTCATGTTCAAGACCTTCCAGGGTGTCACGGAGAATGCAAAGAACGTCGTATATCTCCGCCCGGAGACGGCCCAGGGCATTTTTGTCAATTTCAAGAACGTGCAGCGCACCTCCAGAAAGAAGATTCCGTTTGGCATTGGTCAGATCGGAAAGTCTTTCCGCAACGAGATCACCCCGGGCAACTTCACCTTCCGTACCCGTGAGTTTGAGCAGATGGAGCTCGAGTTCTTCTGCAAGCCTGATACGGATCTTGAGTGGTTTGAATACTGGAAGAGCTACTGCATCAAGTGGCTGAAGGATCTCGGAATCAAGGAGGAGAATCTCCGCGCCAGAGATCACGATAAGGAGGAGCTCTCCTTCTATTCCAAGGCGACCACGGATCTGGAGTTCCTCTTCCCCTTCGGCTGGGGTGAGCTCTGGGGCATCGCGGACCGCACCAACTATGACCTCTCCCGCCATCAGGAGGTCTCCGGAGAGGACATGTCCTATTTTGACGAGGAGAGCAAGGAGAAGTATGTTCCCTACGTTGTGGAGCCGTCTCTCGGTGCCGACCGCGTGACGCTTGCCTTCCTCTGCAATGCCTACGATGAGGAGGAGCTTGAGGGAGGAGATGTAAGAACCGTGCTTCATTTCCATCCGGCGCTGGCACCGGTCAAGGTTGCGGTGCTTCCGCTCTCCAAGAAGCTCGGCGAGGGCGCGGAGAAGGTCTATGCCGAGCTCGCGAAGTACTGGCACTGCGAGTACGATGACCGCGGCGCGATCGGAAAGCGCTACCGCAGAGAGGATGAGATCGGAACGCCGTACTGCGTGACCTATGATTTTGAGTCGGAAAATGACGGCGCTGTGACCGTGCGTGACCGCGACAGCATGAAGCAGGAGCGTGTCAGGATCTCCGAGCTGCGCAACTATTTCCTTGATAAGTTTATGTTCTGAGGATTTGCGGAGAGATTGTCAAATATCTACCATTCTTAAATAAATTGTGATATCATCTATAGATTGTAGAGAGCTTATATCAGTACAGTTTTTTCTAGTAGGAGGAAAACATGGCAAGAAAGTGGGTTTACAAGTTTAGCGAGGGAAATGCCGGCATGAGAGAGCTGCTCGGCGGTAAGGGTGCAAACCTCGCAGAGATGACCAACATCGGTCTTCCGGTTCCCCAGGGCTTTACGATCACGACTGAGGCCTGCACGCAGTACTACGAGGACGGTCGCGAGATCAACCCGGAGATTCAGGGACAGATCAATGAGTACATCGTAAAGATGGAGGAGATGACCGGCAAGAAGTTTGGCGATAAGGAGAACCCGCTTCTTGTTTCTGTTCGTTCCGGTGCAAGAGCTTCCATGCCGGGTATGATGGATACCATCCTGAACCTTGGTCTCAATGAGGACGTGGTCAATGTTCTCGCGGAGAAGTCCGGCAATGCGCGCTGGGCGTGGGACTGCTACAGAAGATTCATTCAGATGTATTCCGATGTCGTTATGGAGGTCGGTAAGAAGTACTTTGAGGAGCTCATCGACAAGATGAAGGAAGCGCGCGGCGTGAAGCAGGATGTAGAGCTCACCGCGGACGACCTGAAGGAGCTCGCAAACCAGTTTAAGGCGGAGTACAAGGAGAAGATCGGCAGCGAGTTCCCGTCCGATCCGAAGGAGCAGCTGATGGGCGCCATCAAAGCTGTGTTCCGTTCCTGGGACAACCCGCGTGCAAATGTCTATCGCCGTGATAATGATATCCCCTATTCCTGGGGCACCGCTGTCAACGTTCAGTCCATGGCCTTCGGAAATATGGGAGATGACTGCGGAACCGGTGTTGCATTCACCAGAGATCCTGCTACCGGTGAGAGAGGTCTCTTTGGTGAGTTCCTGACCAACGCACAGGGTGAGGACGTTGTTGCGGGCGTTCGCACGCCGATGCATATCAAGGAGATGGAGCAGAAGTTCCCGGAGGCATTCAAGCAGTTTGTTGAGGTCTGCAAGACTCTTGAGAATCACTACAGAGATATGCAGGATATGGAGTTTACCGTTGAGCACGGAAAGCTCTATATGCTTCAGACCAGAAATGGTAAGAGAACCGCGCAGGCCGCGCTGAAGATCGCGTGCGACCTTGTGGATGAGGGCATGAGAACAGAGGAAGAGGCGGTCGCAATGATTGACCCGAGAAACCTCGATACCCTGCTTCATCCGCAGTTTGACCAGAAGGCTCTGAAGGCAGCGACTCCGATGGGCAAGGGCCTCGGTGCTTCCCCGGGTGCAGCCTTCGGTAAGGTCGTATTTACTGCTGAGGATGCAGTTGAGTGGGCAGAGCGCGGCGAGAAGGTTGTGCTGGTTCGTCTTGAGACCTCCCCGGAGGATATCAGCGGCATGAAGTCCGCGCAGGGTATCCTGACTGTGAGAGGCGGCATGACCTCCCACGCAGCAGTTGTGGCGCGCGGCATGGGCAAGTGCTGCGTATCCGGCTGCGGCGACATCGTGATGAACGAGGCGGAGAAGAAATTCACCCTTGCAGGCAAGACCTTCAAGGAGGGTGACAGCATCTCCATTGACGGAACGACCGGAAACATCTATGAAGGTGTGATTGCAACGGTTGATGCTACCATCGCCGGTGAGTTTGGCCGCATCATGGCGTGGGCAGATAAGTACAGAAGACTGAAGGTCAGAACCAACGCGGATACGCCGACTGATGCAAAGAAGGCACGTGAGCTCGGCGCTGAGGGTATCGGTCTCTGCCGCACCGAGCATATGTTCTTCGAGGCGGACAGAATTGCTGCGTTCCGCGAGATGATCTGCTCCGATACGGTGGAGGAGAGAGAAGAGGCACTGGCAAAGATCCTTCCGTATCAGCAGAAGGACTTTGAGGAGCTCTATGAGGCGCTCGAGGGCTGCCCGGTGACCATTCGCTTCCTGGATCCGCCGCTGCATGAGTTTGTGCCGACCACTGAGCCGGAGATCGAGAAGCTTGCAGCTGCAAAGCACAAGAGCGTTCAGGAGATCAAGGATTATATTGCTTCCCTGCATGAGTTCAACCCGATGATGGGCCACAGAGGCTGCCGTCTGGCGGTCACCTATCCGGAGATCGCTGCGATGCAGACCAAGGCTGTGATCCGCGCCGCAATCGAGGTGCAGAAGAGACACAGCGACTGGACTGTCAAGCCGGAGATCATGATCCCGCTCGTATGCGAGCTGAAGGAGCTGAAGTACGTCAAGAAGACTGTCGTTGAGATCGCAGATGCGGAGATCAAGGCGGCCGGTGCTGCTCTTGAGTATGAGGTCGGTACGATGATCGAGATCCCGAGAGCCTGCCTCACTGCGGATGAGATCGCAAAGGATGCGGACTTCTTCTGCTTCGGAACCAACGATCTGACTCAGATGACCTTTGGCTTCTCCCGTGACGATGCCGGTAAGTTCCTGAACTCCTACTACGACGCAAAGATCTTCGAGAACGATCCGTTTGCGAAGCTCGATCAGAACGGCGTAGGGAAGCTCATGGAGATGGCGATCACACTTGGAAAACCGGTGAACGAGAAGCTGCACATCGGTATCTGCGGCGAGCACGGCGGGGATCCGTCCTCTGTTGAGTTCTGCCACAGAATCGGTCTCGACTATGTCTCCTGCTCCCCGTTCCGTGTACCGGTTGCGAGACTGGCAGCGGCACAGGCGGCTATCGCAGAGAAGAAGTAATAGAAGTCTGGCTCCTTGAGCCGGATATAGCCTTGAGAACGAAGCGGAGTCCCTTACAGGGGCTCCGCTGTTTTGCTATACAACACTGTTTACGCTGAATATTTGCAGATGATTTTTTCTGTGCAGAAAAGAAGAAAACCAATTTTGAGAGAAAAGGAAGATGCGTCTGTATATTTTCAGGAGATAATGTGGTAAACTGATAAAAAATAAAAATATTTGAAAGCGGAATTACAGTGACAGAATTTCCGGCTCAGAAAAGGAGGCAATATGAAGCGACTCAGAATCGTCACAGCATGCCTGCTGTCCCTTACTCTCGGCGTCGGCCTGACAGCCTGCAGCGGAATCCCCGATTTTACAGCTTCCTCCACAGCAGAGAGCTCCGAAGCGTCCGCACAGAGCAAGGGGGAGAAGCCGGGTAAGGCGAAGGATGGTGAGGCGCTCAGCGGGCAGTCACAGGGGCAGTGGATCTATGAGAATCCTGCACTTGGCTACCGGCTGAATCTCCCGCTTCAGTATCAGGAGCTCATCGAGATAGAGAATACGGAAAACTGTGACTACTTTATATACAAAAAGGCGGTGGAGAGCGGGTATGAAGGCATTGCGCTGGTGATATCGATTCTGGAGCCGGAGGAGCTGGAGGAGCTCTCGGGAAACGATTCGATGAAGCTTCTCTATGAGGGGACGGACTATGCCGCAGTCAGCTGGGAGAACCAGGATTATCCCTATGATCCCTCCAGCAGAGAGCAGGCGAATGAGTATCTGGACATACGGGATGCCCTGCGGGCCTCTCTGGACAGCTTTGAGATCACGGAGGCGATCGATGCGCACGCGCTCACACATTATAATCTGAAGCTTCAGAAGGAGCTGCGGACAGAGCGGATAGTAGATGAGAACAATGGGCTTGAGATGGAGCTCTCTATGGAGCAGCTGCAGCTGCAGACAGACGGCTTCAGCCGTTCGGAGGAGCTGGAGGATCTGAATGAGACACTGAGGCAGGAGATGGAGTATGAGAAGCTTCGTTTTCAGGAGCAGCTCGGAGAGAAGAGTTTTGCTGCCGCGATTCAGCGACATGGGAGGCAGAGTGAAAGTGCAGACCCCGCAGCGCACGGCAGGCTGGAGCTGAGAGCCGGACTGGCAAATCAGAGTGTGCTCTCCTATCAGTCGCGAAGCTATGCGGACAGCGGTGAGGGAGAGCAGCTGTTCTCCTCTGCGGGACATACTTGGGTCTGGATGTATTACGGTGGGTTTGTGGAGGCGAGCTTCAGAGATATCATCGGGAATGAGAGGAGCTTCTATGCGGCGCTTGCGAAGGAATTGAAGAAATCTCCCTATGCGAAGGGCTTTCGGAAGAACTGGATGGATTATCTCGAGGAGCTGAAAAGAGGCGGCTACGACGCGGAGTATAATTATCGGGAAGATATACTGCCGGACTGGTATCTCTCGGAGGAGGGGATATGTCTCTGCTTCCGGGAGGGGCAGGGGGCCGAGGAGCTGGGACTTCCGGAGGGAGCGGAGCTTGAATGTGTGCTGCCCTACGCGGAATATGTGGATATCCTTCCGGAGGAGCTTCGGGAGTGGGGAGAGCAGCAGCGAATACATGTCAGCACGGCGGAAGAGCTGATGCAGGCGATAGGCTCCAACCGGGAGATTGTACTGAGCCCCGGGAGTTATGACCTGAGCGGCTTTGTGGAGCGTGCGGAACAGAGCATGTATATCCGGGATGATGAACCTGAGATGCTGGCAGAGTGGCGTGTGCAGTATCCGCATATTGACTGTTCTTATCAGGGAATCGTCATTTGCGCTGTGAATCGCCTCACGCTTCGCGGAGAGAGAGGGGCGGAGCAGACAGAAATATGTCTTGCGGATCCTGTAGATGATGTTCTGAGCTTTACGGGCTGCGAGCGTATTCAGCTCGAGGGGCTCAGGATGGGACACAGCACGGAGGCAGGCAGCTGTGATGGAGATGTCCTGAGCTTTGAGAGCAGCAACAGGATCAGTCTTAAGGGGATGGATCTGTACGGCTGCGGCGCGCACGGCATAAGTACCTACTACAGTGACAGGCTAAAGGCAGAGAATACAGTTGTGCGGGACTGCAGCGCCGGTATTGTCATGCTGATCAATGCAGGAAGCTTTGAGTTCAGTAACTGCAGCTTCCGGAACAATGATGGCGATCCGCTGCTGAATGGAATCGATTCGTATGATATTAACTTCCGCGACTGCAGCTTTGAAAATAAAGGAGGAGAGCTGCTTCGAACGGATCAGGGGGATGAGCCGACCGGATTCGGGTTCTATGGCTGCCGCTTCACAGAGCATGAGCAGAAAGCGATTGATGCACATAAAAATGTAATTGAGTATGAGGAATGAACGAGCAGACTTGACGCGGTCCACAGTTTATGTTATTTCTATTAGGAAAAACTAATAAAAATTTTGAAATGGAAAGCGGTGAGGATATGCGCAGTCACGAATTGGGAAAATCGAGCGAGGATTATCTGGAGAGCATACTGATCATTATCCAGGAGAAGGGGGCGTGCCGTCCCACGGATATCGCGGATCAGATGAACTTTTCGAAGCCCAGTGTCTCCGTGGCGCTGAAGAAGCTGGAGGAAGAGGGCTATATTGAGCGCGATGACTGGCGCATCCTTCTGACGGAGCGCGGCAAGGCGGCGGCGAGCCGCACGCTGGAGAAGCACGAATACTTCAAGGCGCTGTTTGAGTCGATCGGCATAGACGCGGAGACCGCGGAGGAGGAAGCCTGCCTCGTGGAGCATGTGATCAGCGAGGACAGCTTTCACAAGATGCGCGCTGCGTGGAAAGTCGACACAGAGAAGTGGTGAAACTGCATAAAATTCTGCATATGTATAGAGTGAGAGAGCCGGATTGGAAAATCCGGCTCTCTCACTCAGAATTATCTATCATTTTTTCCAAGAAGAGTTGTACGCATCAGTTGCCTTGCAGTTCCTGACTGTGCTTTAAGCGACAGCTTAGAGAAATATAACAAACTTTATTTTGCGCTCTGCATAAAATTTGCTACAATAATGATATATAAGGGATTCTAAGACAGGAGGATAAAGGGATGAAGTGTATTTTTAACTGTGGTCTGAGGTGTGGTCTGGGATTATTCGTAGGCGGAACGCTGTTTGGCACTGCCGGGATAGCGATTCTGAAGAGCAGAGACGCAAAGAGGGCCTATACGGAGGCGACTGCGGCAGTTCTGCGCGGCAAGGATTCCGTGATGAAGACGGTCTCCACGCTGAAGGAGAACTGCGATGACATCTATGAGGACGCGCGGGATATCAATGAGAAGCGCTATGCAGAGGATGAGAAGCGCGCGGTAGAGGAGGCGAAGGCTCTGATCGCGGAGTACGAGGCAAAGCAGAGCGGGGAGGCCGAGGCACCCGCATGTGCGGCCGAGGCGTGAGGAGCGCTGAGGCATGAGATATATCATACGGCATGAATCGCGCCGCACGCTCCGCGTGCACATGGCCGGCTATCGCATGACAGGAAAGCAGGCGGATCTTCTGGAGTATTATCTGCGGGAGCTTTCATTTGTCACGGATGTGAGGATCTACGACCGCACGGGAGATGCCATTATAAGCTATGTGAGACGGGAGGATCACAGAGAACAGCTGCTTGCGGCGCTCTGTGATTTTTCCTACAGCAGCGAAAAGGCACTTGCACTGATACCGGAAAACAGTGGGCGCGAGCTGAACCGTGTCTATGAGGACAGGATCGTACTGGCACTGGCTGGACGCTGCCTGCGCACTCTGGTGCTGCCGCTGCCGCTGCAGATCGCGTGGACAGTCGGAAGCAGCATACGCTTCATCGCGCGCGGTCTTGACAGTCTGCTACACGGAAGGCTGGAGGTTCCGGTGCTGGATGCGACTGCAATCGTCGCCTCCATGCTGCGGAGAGATTTCGGCACGGCTGCTTCTGTGATGTTCCTTCTGGATATCGGGGAGATACTTGAGGAGTGGACGCACAAGAAGTCTGTGGGAGATCTGGCGCGCTCCATGTCCCTGAAGGTTGAGAAGGTGTGGCTGAAAACCTCCGGAGGAGACGTGCTGGTCGATGTGCGTGATGTGAAGACAGGCGACTGCATTGCAGTGCGCACCTCCAACATCATCCCGCTCGACGGCGTGGTGCGGGATGGCGAGATGACAGTCAATCAGGCCTCCATGACCGGAGAGTCCGTGCCGGTCAGAAAGAGCTCCGGCGGCTATGTCTACGCGGGAACGGTGGTCGAGGAGGGAGAGTGCGTCGTTGAGGTCACGAGAGCTGCGGGCTCCGGTCGCTATGACAAGATCGTCCGGATGATCGAGGAGTCAGAGAAGCTGAAATCCAACACAGAGGCGCGGGCCTATCATCTGGCGGACAGTCTGGTGCCATATTCCCTCGGCGGCTCGATACTCACTTATCTTTTTACGCGGAATATTGCGAAGGCGCTGTCGTTCCTCATGGTAGATTTCTCCTGCGCGCTGAAGCTCTCCATGCCGCTCTCGGTCATGTCTGCGATGCGGGAGGCAGGGGATTACGGCATCTCCGTAAGGGGAGGAAAGTTCCTTGAGGCAGTCGCAGAGGCGCAGACCATTGTCTTTGACAAGACGGGCACGCTGACCCGTGCCACGCCGACGGTGGTGGAGATTGAGACCTTCGATGGAATGAGCTATGAGAATGCGCTGAGAATTGCAGCCTGCCTCGAGGAGCATTACCCGCATTCTATTGCAAATGCAGTGGTGGAGGAGGCCAGACGGCAGGGAATCAGTCATGATGAGATGCACTCAAAGGTACAGTACGTTGTGGCGCATGGCATCTCCAGCGAGATTGACGGGGAAAAGGCGATCATCGGCAGCTATCACTTTGTGTTTGAGGATGAGCAGTGCCGGGTAAATGAGGACGAGGAGGCGCGGCTTCATGCAGTGCCTGAAAAGTACTCACAGCTTTATCTCGCAATGAATGGAAGGCTGAAGGCCGTGCTCTGTATCTTTGATCCGCTGCGGGAGGAAGCTCCGGCGGTTATTGAGGCACTGCGCGCGCTGGGACTGAAAAGGATATGCATGATGACCGGTGACAGCGAGAAGACTGCCGCTTCGGTCGCAGCGGAGCTTCGCCTCGATGAGTATCACGCGGAGGTCCTTCCGCAGGACAAGGCGCACTTCATACAGCGCGAGCATGCGGCCGGGCGCAAGGTGATTATGATTGGGGATGGCATCAATGATGCCCCGGCTCTCTCCGAGGCGGATGCAGGCATTGCGATCAGCGATGGTGCGGCGATCGCGCGTGAGATTGCAGATATTACGATATCCTCTGCAGATCTGCATCAGCTGGTGGTGCTGCGCCGGCTCTCCATGGCGCTGATGCAAAGAATCAACAGCAATTATCACTTTATTATTTCCTTCAATGCGCTGCTCATTGCGCTGGGGGTTGCGGGAGCAGTGCCCCCGGCCACCTCGGCACTGCTGCATAACGGCTCGACAGTCGTCACCGGCTTAAAGAGCATGACAAATCTGCTTCCTGCCTGAATCGGGAGGATCCGGCGAGGGGCGGGAAGGGGGACAGCGTTCGCCTTGGAACAGAAGCAGAGCGGGTGTGCGTTGTATTGAGAAAGAAAAGAAAATACAGTGGGTCAGGAGAGGGCGGAGGCCGCAGTGTGCGGTTGACGCTCTCTTCGTTTATGTCTAAAATAAAGCTGGATCATACAACAGACAGGAGCAGTCGGCTCAGGAAAATAAGGAGGTTAAGATATGAATCAGTCACTTTCCACTGCGAATGCACCGGCGGCCATTGGCCCTTACTCCCAGGGAATTCAGAGCGGCAGCACAGTATATGTCTCCGGGCAGCTTCCGGTCGACCCGAAGACAGGAGCCTTTCCCTCTGAGGACATCAGGGAGCAGACCAGACAGTCGCTTATGAACGTGAAGAGCATTCTTGCCGAGGCGGGGCTGGATATGGGAAATGTCGTTATGGCAAATGTGTATCTCAGCGATATTGCGGACTTTGCGCCGATGAACGAGGTCTATGCGGAATTCTTTGCGGAGCCCTATCCTGCGCGGGCGGCCTTTCAGGTGGCAGCGCTCCCGAAGGGCGCAAGGGTTGAGATCGCAGTGATTGCGTCGAAGTGAGTATGCGCAGTCAGCTGAAGGGGATATGCTTCATACTGGTCGCGGCAGCGGGATTCTCCCTGATGTCCGTTTTTGTGCGCCTGTCGGGAGAGCTGCCGGTGATGGAGAAAGCCTTCTTCCGGAACGCAGTTGCAGCGCTGACCGCCTTCTGGATGCTGCGCCGCTCGGGAGAGCACTTCCGGGTCGGACGGAAGAACTGGCCGCCGCTTCTTTTGCGCTCGCTCTTTGGAACGCTGGGGATTATTGCGAATTTCTGGGCGATTGATCATCTTGGAATTGCGGATGCCAATATGCTGAACAAGATGTCCCCCTTCTTTGCAATTCTTATGTCTCTGCTGATGCTGGGGGAGGTTCCGGAGCGGACAGATATCGTGTGTCTTCTGGTGGCACTCTCCGGAGCGGCACTGGTGATCAAGCCCGGCGCAGGGCTTGCACAGCTGCCTGCGCTGATCGGGCTGCTCGGAGGTCTGTTTGCGGGCACAGCCTATACCTATGTGCGGAAGACTGCGCAGGGCGGTGTGAAGGGACCGGTTATTATTCTCTGCTTTTCACTCTTTTCCTGCCTTGCGAGTGTGCCGGCGCTGATTCGGGACTTTCAGCCGATGAGCGTGCGGCAGCTGCTCTTTCTTCTGCTGGCGGGAGCTGCAGCCGCACTGGGACAGCTTGGCATCACAGCGGCCTACAGCTATGCACCTGCGCGGGAGATCTCTGTCTTTGATTACGCGCAGGTGGTGTTTGCGGCACTGTTCGGCTTCCTGCTCTGGGGAGAACTGCCGGATGGGCTCAGTGTGCTGGGGTATGTGCTCATCATCGGGACGGCTGTCTACCGCTGGAACCGCGCGCGCCTGCGCTGAATTGAATACAAGGCAAAAAGAGACCGCTGTGAGCCGTCTTCCGCCATCCGTTTTGCGGATGGAGAATGGAAGAGGCTCATCCAGCGGTCTTTCCTCTGGCATAGCCCGGATTTATTCTGCGGTCGCCTCCAGGAACTCCCCGATGAGGTAGCTGCGTATTTTTTCCAGCAGCTCGGGAGCCCTGCCGCCGACAGGTTTCTTGTCGATTTCATCGGCATGCAGGCAGAGATTGGAGGAGCTTGTCACGATGACCTCATCCGCGGCAAAGAGCTCGTCTAGCGTGAAGGCCTCCTCACGCACCGGAATGCCGAGCGCCTCGCAGGCGCGGATCAGGTGTATGCGGGCGATTCCACCGAGGATCAGATGATCCGCCGGGTGGGTGCGGAGCGTTCCATCCTTCAGAATATGCACATTGCTGTGCGCACATTCGGTCACGATGTTCCCGGGGCGGTAGAAGACTGCCTCCTGGCAGCCCGCATCCTTTGCCTTCTGAGAGGCCATGACGGAGGGAATGAGGTTCAGGGTCTTAATATTGCAGTGCAGGAAGCGGGTATCCTCGGTTGTGACAAGACGGATCGGCATCTTCCCGTCGGAGATCTCAGCGGGGGTGAGGGTGATCCAGAGCTTCCCGGGGGCGCCCTGCTCATAGGTATGACTGCGCTTCACGGCGCCTCCTCTGCCACGAGTCAGCTGATAGTAGACAAAGAGATTTCCGCTGTCCATCTTGCTTACGAGTTCGTTCAGAAGCTGCTTCAGCTCCTCCTTGCCCATGGGCATCGTCATGTCAAGGAGCGCTGCACTGCGGAAGAAACGATCCACGTGCTCATCCAGAGCAAAGATGTGATAGTTTCGGCACGGTCCCGCGTCGTAGACACCGTCTCCAAACCAGGAGACGCGATCGGACATGGGAATCCGCATCTCTTCCAGCGGGCCGTAGCTGCCGTCGTAATAACCGAGTTCTTTCATATCCACCTCCATCGTTAACGAAACGTACACTAAGTGCTCATAGTATACCACGAAAAGAGAAGTTGGGGGTTTGCTTCTTGTATCTCTGTGTTAAGATAATAAGCGGAGGCAAATAAGATGGAGCAGACACTTGAACACAGAGCAGAAGTGAAAAATGGTATCCGGCGGGCAGTCTTTGTTGCGCTTGCCATTTTGATTGAGCTGATCTGGCTCTATGTGCAGCTCGGAATACTGAGCAGGCATTTTTCCTGGATTCCAGGTCTTGTCAGGGTTGCGGCACTGTTTCTGGTGCTCGGCATCTACGGAAGACATATGAATGCGGCGGCGAAGATGCCATGGATCATGCTGATTTCGGCGGCGCCGCTGTTTGGAGTGCCGCTCTATCTCATGCTGGGTCTGCCTGGCTCTACAGAGCGTATGCGGGAGCGTTACCGCCGAATTGATGCGTGCATATTTCCGCAGCTCACCCAGAAGGATGAAGATCTCAGGACGCTGATGCGGCGGGATGTCGGTGTCGCCAATCAGTTTCGCTATCTGAGGGATTATGCAGGCTATCCGCTCTGCAGAAATACGGATATTCAATATTACAGAAGCGCAGCAGAAGCGCTTGAGGCGCAGCTTGAGGCCATACGAGGGGCCAGGCGTTTTATATTCCTCGAGTACCATGCGATCGAGGAGCGGCAGGCCTTCAGACGCCTGCATGCAGCTCTTAGGGAGCGGGCGGCGGCAGGCGTCGAGGTGCGTCTCTTCTATGACGATGTAGGGAGCCTTGTATTTATTGATCACGACTTTATCGAGCGTATGCAGGCGGATGGAATACGCTGCCGCGTATTTAATCCCGTGCTGCCGGTCCTGAGCCTCTTTATGAATCACCGGGATCACAGGAAGATCACCGTGATTGACGGAGAGCTTGGCTTTACCGGAGGTTATAATCTCGCCGATGAGTACTTTAACCTCACACATCCCTATGGGCACTGGTACGATACCGGTGTGAGACTTAAGGGAGATGCGGTGCGGAATCTCACGGCTATCTTTCTGGAGAACTGGAATGCGATCCGGGGAGATGATCTCGATGACCGGGAGCCGGGGCGCTATCTTACAGCTCCCGCGTATCAGGCAAAGGAGCAGGGCTGGTGCCTGCCCTATGCGGACAGTCCTCTGGGTGAGGAGCGCATCGGGGAAAATGTCTATATGAACATTCTGAATAACGCAAAGCGCTACGTCTGGTTCACGACGCCCTATCTCATTATCACGGATGAACTCAGCCGTGCGATGACGCTTGCGGCGAAACGAGGTGTGGATGTGCGCATCGTCACGCCGGGCATTCCGGACAAGAAGCTGGTATATCAGGCGACGCGCTCCTACTACAACGGACTGGCGCGCTGGGGTGTCCGCCTCTTTGAGTACACGCCGGGCTTCTGCCACGCAAAGCAGTGTGTCTCGGATGACAGCATAGCAGTGTGCGGAACCATTAACCTCGACTATCGCAGTCTGTACCATCACTTTGAAAATGCGGTGCTTTTTTATGACTGTGCTGCCGTGACGGATATGAAGCAGGAGTTTGAGCAGCTGTTTCCCCGCTGCCGGGAGGTGACGGAGCACTACTTAAGCGGCCGTTCCCATGTGCTGCGCATTGGGCACTGCCTGCTGCGTCTCATCGCCCCGCTGCTGTGAGTCCAGAAGCAGGAGAGAAATAAAATTTCACACAGCGGCAGTGTTGTGGTAAAATAACGAGGAAAGACTCCTCGCGCTTTAGCAGGAGGAGTCTTGACGAGAAAACCCATCGAGCGGCAGTGTTGTGGTATACTGAGGTGGAAAAGTTCTGTTGCGATTCTGCGGATGGAGCTTTCAGGACAAATTCCATCGAGCAGCGGTGAGATGGGATACGATTCAAAATGAAATACAGAAAGGAAATCGGTGCCTCTGCCACGGACAGAGGGTAAAAGGGAAACAGGTGAGAGTCCTGTGCGATCCCGTCACTGTATTTGGGGAGCAGGGCGCGTGCGCGCTGCGCGGTCACTGGCGAGAGCCGGGAAGGCTGCCGCTCTGTGGATCCATAAGTCAGGAAACCTGCCGGTTTCGGGTACATCGGAGCGAGCGTCGGCTGCGTCTGCTCCGGGGCCACGTGGAATTGGTCGTACCGGAGGAGCTGCATCGGCAGCTCTTCTCAGGACACCCTTTTCCAGATGGAGAAGGGCATTTTTATGCCAGGAGGCAAGGGAGGATATCATGAGAAAACAGATTTTAGCACTTGGAATTATGGCGGCCTGCGTATTTGCGGCCTGCGGCGCAGCAGGCGGCACAGCGACCACAGCGGCGTCTGCCGCAGAGAGCAGCGCGGCGGAGACCACGGCTGCAGAGAGCACGGAAATGGCGGAGAGCGAGGCAGCTGAGGAGGAAGAAGAGGACTACAGCACCGGGGATGCCTCCATGGACAACCCTTTGAATCAGGATGAGATCGGAGAGAAGGAGCTTCTTGTTGTGAGCTTCGGCACCAGCTTCAATGACAGCAGAAGACTCACCATCGGCGCAATTGAGCAGGCGCTTGCAGAGGCGTATCCCGAGTGGAGTGTCCGGAGAGCATTCACGAGCCAGATTATCATTGACCATGTGCAGAAGAGAGATGGTGTGGAGATTGACAATGTAGAGACTGCCCTGAAGCGTGCCGTGGACAATGGCGTTCGGACTCTGGTGGTGCAGCCGACGCACCTCATGAACGGCATCGAGTATAATGAGCTCACGGATACGCTCGCAAATTATGCGGATGCCTTTGAGACGGTCTCTATCGGAGAGCCGCTGCTCACCTCGGATGAGGATTTTAAGGCAGTTGCAAAGGCCGTCACGGCGGCGACAAAGAGCTATGATGATGGAAAGACTGCGATCTGCTTCATGGGACACGGAACCGAGGCGGCTTCCAATGCGGTTTATGGAAAGATGCAGGAGCTTTTAAAGGAGCTGGGATATGAGCACTACTATGTCGGAACCGTTGAGGCGGAGCCGGGCCTTGAGGATGTGATTGCCATGGTAAAAGAGGGCAGCTACGAGAAGGTCGTGCTGGAGCCGCTGATGGTTGTTGCGGGAGATCACGCGAACAACGATATGGCAGGCGATGAGGAGGGCTCCTGGAAGACAGAGTTTGAGAAGGCTGGCTTTGAGGTGGAGTGCATTTTGAAGGGACTTGGAGAGAATGAGGAGATTCGTGAGCTCTATGTGCAGCACGCAGGAGAGGCCATTGAGAATGCAAAGTAAGAGAATACCGGCACTCTTCCTCCTGCTTTCCCTTATGATCGCTGCCTGTGGGCGCACGGGCAGCGGTGCGGTGGCGGAGAGCACTGTGACAGAGATGACACAGGAGAGCAGCACTGCAGCGGATGACGGTACATCAGCAGAGAACGCTGCTGTTGCAGCTGCGGACGAGACGGTCGCACAGGAATCTGTGGGGCGGGAGGGCATGGTTCCCGTTCCGGGAACCGAGCTTCGGGACGGAGTCTATGAGATCCAGGTGGATTCCAGCTCATCTATGTTTCGGATCACATCCTGTGCGCTGCTTGTACAGGATGGCAATATGACCGCGGTGCTCACGATGGGCGGAAGCGGTTACCTCTTTGTATATCCCGGAAGCGGCGAGGAGGCGGCCGCGGCCGCTGAGACGCAGTACATTCCCGCAGCTGAGGATGCTGAGGGGCGAAAGACCTTTACCGTTCCTGTAAAGGCGCTGGATGAGGAGCTGCCGCTTGCGGCCTTCAGCAAGCGAAAGGAAAAGTGGTATGACCGGACGCTGGTGTTCCGCGCGGACACACTTCCCGCAGAGGCGCTCCGGGAGGGCAGTGCGGCGGCGGGACAGAGCGCAGAGAGCCTCAGGCTTGCGGATGGGGTTTACCGGGTTTCTGTAGAGCTGGAGGGCGGTTCCGGAAGGGCTGCGGTAGAGACTCCTGCCGAGCTCAGGGTTTCCGGGGGAATCTGCACGGCGCGCATTACCTTCAGCAGTCCGAATTACGACTATATGCTGGTGGACGGCGTCCGCTACGAGCCGGTAAATACGGAGGGGAATTCAAGCTTTGAAATTCCTGTGCGCTACTTTGATAGGAAGCTCACGGTGTATGCCGACACGACAGCGATGAGCACGCCGCATGAGATTCAGTACACACTGTATTTCGATGCGGCCAGTATAGAGACAGCGGGAGCGGAGGCATCTGCCTCCGCTTCTTTTTCAAGGGATTCCCTCAGTCCGCGCTATGCGAGTCAGTTTGCGATGGAACCCTGCTCTGAGGGATGCGTGCTTCTGACCATAGGCGGAAGCGAGCGCTATCTCATCGCGGACCGGGGGGCTGAGCTGCCGGATATGGAGCAGCGCTTCGGTGAGCGTCTTCCTGTGATACGGCGGCCGGTCTCGAAAGTCTATATTGCGGCGAGCTCTGCGATGGAAGCTTTTCTTCAGCTTGATGCGCTCTCCGCACTTCGAATGAGCGGAACCAGACGGGAGGACTGGAGCTTTCCGGAGGTACAGAGAGCCATGGATGAAGGAGCTCTGCTCTACGCGGGAAAGTACAGTGCGCCGGACTACGAGCGCCTGCTCACGGAGGGCTGCGGTCTTGCGCTGGAGTCTACGATGATTTATCATACTCCTGCGGTGCGGGAGCAGCTCACGCGCCTCGGCATTCCTGTTCTTGTGGAGCGCTCCAGCTATGAGGACAATCCGCTGGGCCGCATGGAGTGGGTGCGGCTCTATGGTTATCTCACGGGGAAGGAAGCAGAGGCGGAGCGCATCGTGAGCGAGAGTGTCGCCGCACTGCAGCCCATCCTGCGTGAGAAGAATACGGAGCGCAGCGTGGCTTTCTTCTATGTCAGTGCGAACGGCAGCGTCAACGTGCGCCGTCCCGGCGATTACATGGCAGAGCTGATAGAGCTCTCCGGCGGACGCTATATTTTCCGCGACAGGAAGTTTCAAAAGAGCGGAAACTCCGGCATCAGCATGCAGATGGAAGATTTCTATGCGGGGGCGAAGGATGCAGACATCCTGATCTACAGCGGGACGATCGGCGGCGAGCTGGAGAGTATCCGGGAGCTGATCGAAAAGAACAGCCTTTTTCAGGATTTCAAGGCGGTGAAGGAGGGGGCGGTCTGGTGCTCCGGAAAAAATCTTTTTCAGCATAGCGTCGGCGTCGCAGAGATTATTGCAGAGCTGAATCAGCTGATTCGAGATCCTGAAAGGGATCCGGAGCAGGAGCTTTGCTATTTTCGGAGGTTGAACTGATGGGACAGGAACAGAAAGACAGAGTGCGTTGTAAAGTACAGAGTGGTTTTCTGCTCCTGCTTCTGCTGCTCTGTTTTCTAAGTTTTCTGAATCTTTTTGTCGGAAGCGTGCATATTTCCGCAGGTGAGCTGACGGGTGCTCTTTTGCGCCGCGAAGGGAGTGAGGCGTCGCAGATACTCTGGGCACTTCGTATGCCGCGCCTTCTCGCCGCGGTATTTCTCGGGGGTGGGCTTGCCGTATCCGGCTTTCTCCTTCAGACCTTCTTTGCGAATCCGATTGCCGGACCGTATGTACTGGGAATTTCTTCCGGGGCAAAGCTCATGGTGGCATTCGTGATGGTATTCAGCTTAAGCCGCGGCACCGCGCCAGGTTCTGTCACGCTGGTTTCCGCAGCGTTTCTCGGCGCGATGCTTTCCATCAGCTTTATCCTTGCAGTTGCGGGACGGGTCCGGAATATGTCGCTGCTTGTGATCTGCGGCGTTATGATCGGCTATCTCTGCTCCGCCGCGACGGAGTTTGTCGTGACCTTCGCAGAAGATTCCAATATCGTGAACCTGCACAACTGGTCCATGGGCAGTTTTTCCGGCATCAGCATGGAAGCGGTGCGCTTCTTTGCACCGGCGATTGCCCTGCTCTTTGTGCTGGGAATTCTGCTTGCGAAGCCAATGGGGGCCTATCAGTTCGGAGAGAGCCACGCGGAGAGCATGGGTGTAAATATACGCCGTTTTCGTCTGATGCTCATCCTTCTATCCGGGCTTCTCAGCGCGCTTGTGACCGCCTATGCCGGGCCGGTCTCCTTCGTCGGTGTCGCTGTGCCGCATCTCATGAAGGGGCTCTTTCGGACGGCAAAGCCGCTTCTCATGCTGCCGGCCTGCTTCCTCGGCGGCGCTGTCTTCTGCCTGCTGGCGGATCTCATTGCGCGCACGGCCTTTGCACCCACGGAGCTGAAGCTCAGTGCAGTCACTTCCGTGCTCGGCGCGCCGATTGTGATACGCATTATGCTGCGCCGGAGAGGAGGCTGAGGACATGGAGAAAATGAGAGAGGAGACGCGGCTGATGCAGGCTGTTCCGCGGGAGGGATCCGGGGAAATGAGCGCCGGCACTTCCTGTGACCGCCGGAACGGTGGGGGCGCAGCGGGAGAGAAGCACTGCGAGGAAGCTATACTCTCCGCAGAGCGGCTCTCTGCCGGCTACGGCGGCAGGGCGGTGCTGCATGAGATCTCTTTCTCCGTGCAGGCGGGGGAAATATTCACATTGATCGGACCAAACGGCGCCGGAAAGTCCACGCTGCTGAGAACACTTTCCGGCCAGCTGCGGCCCTCCTCGGGAGCTGTCCTGCTCGCAGGACGCGCGCTCTCCTCGCTCGGAGAGCGGGAGCGCGCGAGGCGTCTCGCCCTGCTCCCGACGAGGCATCCGGAGCCTGAGTATATGAGCTGCCGAGAGGCGGTGCAGAGCGGCCGCTACCCTTATACCGGGATGCTGGGGCTGCTCTCCGCAGAGGACAGAGCGGTCGCAGAGAACGCAATGCGCCTGGTGGGAGTCGAGGCACTTGCAGAGCGAGATTTTCGCGCATTGAGCGACGGACAGCGGCAGCGCGTGCTGCTCGCAAAGGCAGTGTGTCAGGAGCCGGAGCTTCTGCTTCTGGATGAGCCGACAGCTTATCTGGATATTTCCCACAAGCTGGAGCTTCTGGAGCTCCTTCGAAAGCTCAGCCGAGAGAAGGGGATGACTGTCGTGCTCTCCCTCCACGAGCTGGAGCTCGCTGAGCACATTTCAGACCGCATCCTCTGCATGCGGGAGGGCAGGGCAGAGCGCGTGGGAACACCGGAAGAGATATTTTTCGGGGACTATCTCAGGGGACTTTATGATATCCGGGAGGGCAGCTGGCTCTATGCCTACGCAGGAAAGACAGCGGGATTGAGGGTCGCAGGCATTCCGCTGACGGAGCAAAAAGCGGAGCGCTGAAAGGACTTTATTCTGGAGTGACAGCTGTGCTATACTGTCCTGACAGGAGGCAGGTTGCCGCCTGATTGCAGAAAGAACAGGAGAAATCATGGACATTGTAACGGGTATTTTTGGTATGGGCATTCTGGGATTGCTCGGCGGAGTGATAGGAAAACTCATATTTGCGCTCATCGTATGGCTGGTCGGCAGAGCCCTCATCCGCATGGCGGTGAAGCTGGTTTCTGAGAATAAGGCGATAGACAGAATGGACGCGACAGTGCGCAGCTTTGCGTGCAGCTTTTTAAGAATTGCACTCTATGTAATTCTGATTATCAGCATCATCGGAATTCTGGGCGTGCCCATGGCTTCGGTTGTCGCTGTCCTTGCCTCCGCGGGTGTGACGGTGGGGCTCGCGATGCAGGGAGCACTCAGCAATCTCGCAGGCGGCATCATGTTGCTCATCTTCAAGCCCTTCAGTGTGGGCGATTACGTCGATGCGGCCGGAGTATCCGGAACGGTGAGGGAGGTCACGCTTTTTTATACTGTGATCATGAGTGTTGACAACAAGCGGATTACAGTTCCGAACGGCTCTCTTATGAATGCAAATGTTGTGAACTACTCCACAGAGGAGTTGCGCAGAGTGGATTTGCAGTTCAGCTGTGCGAAGTCGGAAAATCCGGCTCATATTCAGAGCATATTAAAGGAGGCTATTGCAGCTACCGCAAAGGTACTTGATGCGCCGAGCGCACCGTTTGCACGTCTTGAGGGCGGCACGGACAGCGCCATGAGATTTGTGGTTCGCGTGTGGTGCAGAAACGAGGACTACTGGGATGTGTACTTTGACCTTACGCAGAAGGTCACAGAGAGCTTTGCAGCACAGGGTGTGCAGGCTCCGGCGTCCCGTATTCTGACCGAGGCGAAGTGAGCCGGGAGAGTCAAAAGAAAAAATTTCAGATTCAGACAGAGGAGGAGAGCAGCCTGCAGCCGCTCTCCTTTCTTTAGGCATTTGCCCGGCAATTGTCCATTGCGGTAAGTATAGTTCTCTCATAAAATAATATGGGCATGTCCCAAGTACTGTCACCCACCTGCAGACAAGTCTGCGTGGGTTCCGTACTTTGGACACTGTAATTCACAAAGCAAGGGGGATGAAATGAAGAGACTTTACGTCGCAAAATACGGGTACATTGTTATGTCCCTCATCTTTTATGCCTTTGGGCTCGCTTATATGTTTCTGCCAGAGATTCCGGACCTCACGCTCTGCATTGCAGCGGGAGTGTGTCTGCTGATCTACGGCGTGATCAAGCTGGTCGGGTATCTCTCGCCGGACCTCTACTGCCTTGCCTTTCAGTATGACATGGCCTCCGCAATTCTTCTCATGATACTGGGGGTGCTGGTAATTGCCTGCAATCTGAGAGTCCGGGACTTTCTGGTGCCGGGGCTCGGTGTGCTCATATTGTCCGACAGCGTGCTGACCATACAGACTGCGAAGGATGCGGCAAAGTTCGGTATCCGGAGCTGGGTGCTTCTGCTGGTGATCTCCATCGTCTGCGTGCTTGTAGGCTGTTTGATCATTATCCATCCCTTCTACAGCGTGCGTGCGCGCCATGTGATGGTAGGGCTTGCAATCCTGCTGGAGGGCGTGATGAAGCACTGCGTAGTACTGTGTACAGTGCGCGGCGATATGGGGAGAGCTACAAAAGATAAAGGGGAGGTGCGGGGGACTGCCCTGCGGAACGACCTATGAGAACAGCGGTTGTGACAGATACGAACAGCGGTATTTATGAGGCGGAGGGGCGCGAGATAGGCGTCTTTGTTGTGCCCATGCCCATCATCGTAGGGGAGGAGACCTACTATGAGGGGCAGACCATCACGCGGGAACATTTTTTTGAGCTGCTTGCCGGGGAGCTTCCGGTGCGCACCTCTCAGCCTGCGCCCGGCGATGTGATGGCGCTCTGGGACAGAGTGCTTGAGAGCTATGATGAGCTTGTCTACATCCCCATGTCCGGAGGGCTCAGCAGCTCCGTTTCCAGTGCGCTGCTGCTTGCCGGAGACTACGACGGCAGGGTGCAGGTGGTGGATAATCACAGGATTTCAGTGACGATGCGGCATTCCGTGCTGGATGCCCTGTCTCTCGTGGAACAGGGGAAAAGCGCTGCGGAGATCAAGAGAATTCTGGAGGAAAATGCCTATGAGTCTACAATCTTTCTCGGGGTGGAGACCCTTCAGTATTTAAAGCGCGGCGGGAGAGTGAGCTCCACGGCAGCGGCGATCGGAACGATACTGAGCATCAAGCCGCTTCTCATCATCAGGGGGGAGAAGCTTGAGCCCTTTGCCAATGTGCGCGGCAGCAGAAACTGCAGGAAGCGCGAGCTTGAGGAGATGCAGAAGGTCGCAGAGGAATTCAGAGAGCGCGGGCTGAAGATTCGCATCGGCGTTGCGGGAAGCTTCGCGCACGAGGAGGATGCGGCAGGCTGGGTGAAGATGGCGGAAGAGGCATTTCCGGGAGAGGAGATCCACTACGATCCGCTCTCCTACAGTGTCTGCTGTCACACCGGACCGGATGCCTTCGGTATGGGAATCAGCGCCCGTCTTGCAGGCTGAGGATCTGCAGCACACGGTGAATATCTGCGGAGAGATCACCCTTCATGTCCTCGTTCATCCAGGTCAGGAGGCAGCCGGACAGTATGGCCTTGTAGAAGCGCACCATGACGCGCTGATCCTCCTCTGAGAGTGGTTTTACCTCATTTTTCCGGGCGGAGTTCTCCGCGCTGGCGGCAGCGATGAAGGTCTCCGCCACGCGGCGGCACAGGACCTCGATAAACTGAAATACTTCCTCCTTTGCGCTTGAGTGAAAGAGATTCAGAAGCGCTCTGCGGTGGAGCATGCAGGCCTCTGCGATCGGCAGGATTCCGAGCAGAGGCGGACCAAGGAGTCTGGGGTCCGAGAGTATGCGTTCCTCCCAGGCCTGAATGGCACGCTCCAGCAGAGAGGGGATTCCCTCAAAATGGTAATAAAAGGTATTTCGATTCACCTGACAGCGGTCCACGATATCACGGACCGTTATTTTTTTGTATGGCTTTTCCTCCAGCAGCTGCCAGAAGGCCTCTGTCAGAAGCTGTTCAGTCTGTATCATTTCAATTTCCTTCCGTAGTGCTTTCAGTGTAACAAAAAATTCCCCTCAAGTGAACCAAAACTCTGTTTCTGCCGTCTTTATGGAAAAAGAGCAGAGGAGGAAAGAAGATGCAGTACCTTTCCGGGCGCGAGGCTGTGAGGCTTGCGGTTGCTGAAAAGGCACGGATGGAGACGGAGGAAGGCATGATCGTGTTTCCGCGACATCTCTGGCGGCAGTCTTTGCCGCTTAGAAGTGCTGTACGGAGAGAGCGACTTCCGGAATTCTGTCCCGCGACGCCGGAGGAGGCCTATTACATGGCGCGGTCAGCGGGACTGTATGCGGATACCTACGGGACGGCGATACTGGTGCGGCTCTCAGAGGAAGTGGGGAGCGGTCGGATGTGCCTTTCGTTAGGAAAGCGAACCCGAACGGAACGAAGGCGGGGAGAGTATCGCAGAAGGGAAACCGGCAGCAGCATGCAGACAGGTACGGAATATTGTGCGGGTCATGTCAGCAGGGCGCTGCTGCCCGGGCAGGCCTTTTCAGATTCCGCGTGGAACCGGCGCGAGGGACGGGGTAGTGCAGGAGTGATCGTGCGCGGTGCCGCATATCTCAGGTTGAAGGAAATATTGAATGGCTGCAGGGAGCTGCGTATTCTGAAGCTCGGAACAGTCTGGCCCATTCCGGAGGAGTGCATACGGGAGTACCTCGCAGAGCTTCGCAGCGCCCTGGTGCTGGATGAGACCAGAACAGAGCTTCTCACGCATATCTATGCCGTGAAGGGAAAGTACGAGCTTCGCTGCCGGATCAGAGAATTTCACGGGGAGGAGCAGCGCGCGGAGGATATCGCCGCAGCGCTGCGCAGCTTTCTTGGCGAGAGACAGGCTTCTGGATTGCTCCGGGTGGGCGCGCCGCCGGAGCGTTCGCTCGCGGGGCTCCCTCTGTTCACAGAGTGAGAGAGGAAGAGCATATGAAAAATCTGATCTTTTGTGGCTGCGGAGAGCAGACTTTGCGGGAGCTGGAGCGGAAGCTCTTCGCCTTCGCTGCCGGGAGAGGGATGGAGCTAAAGACCGTGCTGCAGCGGAGAGAGGGAGCATATGCCCTGCATCTCAGACTGGGAAGATCTGTGGCGCTCTTCTCTCCGGAGATACCGCTGGGTCAGGCGGATTTTCTGTATGCGGAAGTGCCGCAGCTTCTGCTCCAAAATCTGAGCTATCTGAAGAATGATGGTCTGGCCTGTCTGAAGCATGGATGTGAGGGTACAGACGGCGGTAAGGACAGGACGCTTTTCTGGAGAACTGAAGGGGACAGAGAGCTTCGGATCCGGGAGGCGGAGCGCTGCATCGCTTTTTTAAAACGCAGAGTACGGCGGGTATATATCGCGGAGGAACTGACGCCGTATGATGCTGTGCTTCTGGAGCTTGGCGTGAGGCCATCGAAACAGGTTGACAGAGCTCTGCTGCGGTGATAGGATCTTAAAATGCAAATAGATTGCAATTAGAGGAGGCTATCATGGCAAAGTGTGCGATTACAGGGAAGACAACTGTATTTGGGAATAACGTGAGCCATTCCCACAGAAGAACGAATAAGCAGATGAAGGCAAATTTAAAGAAGGTTCGCGCAATCGTGAACGGAACCCCGAAGAGAATCTGGGTCTCCACCAGAGCACTCCGCTCCGGATGGGTGGAGAGAGCCTGATGGAAGGAGACGGAGAGAGCGTGCAGAGTGCCGGAGAGAGACGGGATATCCCGGTCACCATTATTACGGGATACCTCGGCGCAGGCAAGACGACGCTTCTGAATGAACTGCTGAGGCAGCGGGGAGCGGAAGGACTCGCATTGATTGTAAATGATATGGGCAGCGTCAATATTGATGCGGAGTTGATCCGGAAGAACCGGGCACTCACTGAGGCGGCAGAGATGGTGGAGCTGCAGAACGGCTGTATCTGCTGCACGCTTCAGGATGCCTTTATGGAGCAGCTTGCACGGCTGGCAGCGGAAGAGCGCGTGCAGCGCATTGTTGTGGAAGCTTCCGGAATCAGCAATCCGGCCTCCATTGCGGAGGGTTTTTTGAGTTATCAAAAGCTGCGCGGCAGCGCGGGGTTCTATCTCGATTCCATTGTTGCAGTGGCGGATGCCGACCGGATCTATGCTGAGTTTCTGGAGGAGCTCCGGGATGCGTCGGAGAATGGGACGGCAGAGACGGAGGACGATCCGGATATCATCAACCTCGTGATGGATCAGATTGAATTCTGCAATGTAGTGGTGCTGAATAAGTGTGATCTTCTTTTGCGGAAGCAGCTGGATGAGGTAAAGGATATCATCCGCAGCTTCCAGAGAGAGGCGGAGATCATCGAGTGTACAAGAGGGCAGATTCAGGCAGAGCGCATCTTTCACGGGGCGCGCTTTGACTATGACGCAGTTTTGGATTCTTCGCTCGTGCAGCGTGCGCTGACACATGAGAGACAGCATGACGGCTGTGTCGATGAATACGGTATCAGTTCCTTTGTGTACGAGGAGCCGAGTCCCTTTGACTATGATAAATTTATGCGCTTCATGGAGGAGTATCCGGAGGAGCTGATTCGCGCAAAGGGCTATATCTGGTTTGCGGATGATGATATTCATGTGCAGCTGTTTGAACAGGCCGGGAGAAACGCTTCTGTCTCGGAGGTCTCAAACTGGGTGGCTTCCTTCTCTCCGGAAGAGCAGGAGGAGGTCTTTCGCAGTTATCCGGATGTGCAAAAGAGCTGGGACAGCCGCTACGGGGATCGCATGAATCAGATCGTCTTTATCGGGAAGGGTGCAAAGAGAGAGGATATCATCACGGCGCTGAATGCCTGTCTCGCGGAGTAGAACGGGAAAACAGAATATAACAGCAGAAATGGGGATGTCGCATAGCGGATTGAAAGGATTATGAAAAGAAAAAATGAGCTGGCTCATACTTTGGCATCAGATTCTGTAGAGGGAACTAGAGAGGACGGCACTCACAAGGTGTCGTCTTTTTCCGTACTTTCTTCTCAAGAAAACTCCTGAAAAGTATTGATAATACACATAAAATGTGTATTATATAAATATAAGGAAGGAAGAGATGAAGCAAAGAGATTTGATAAAAAAGCTTGAGGATGCGGGGTTTAGGTTAAAAAAGCACGGGAGTAATCATGATATATATGAGAGAGAGCCGTGGGAGACAGAGATAATCCCGAGGCACAAGGAAATCAAAGAGCCTATGGCGAAAAGTATTTTAAGAAAATGGGGCATCAAGTGAGATGCCCCGAAAATTCCAATGCTTTGTCTGGCACACAGGAAGGAGAGAAAATGAGAGTCGCTTATCCAGCATTGATCGAAAAATATGAGGAAATGTATTTAGTTTATGTTCCGGATCTTGAAACTTATACGCAGGGAGAAAGTTTAGAGGATGCGATTGTTATGGCGAGAGAAGCCATAAGCATGAAGTGCATTACCGAAGAGGATAACGGTATAAGTCTTCCACGTGCCTCAAGTTATCAGATGGCGGTGGAAAAAGCAAAAACTGCAGCGAATGGTGAGGGTTTTGATTATACCGGAGGAATATGTACTTTGATAGATTCAGACCTTGCTGCATACCGAAAGGCACATGAACGCCGAATGGTGAGAAGAAATGTAACCCTCCCGAGTTGGATGAACAGCGAGGCGGAAAGAAGAGGGATTAACGTATCGAGAGTGTTACAGGACGCGCTGAATGAAATGATTGAAGCGTAAACAATACTGAGAAGAAAGGGGCTGCCGCATTTGTTTTAATGCGACAGCCCCATGCAGTACAGAATCAGGTTTCGCGTTTAAAGGAAGAGAAGGGCTACGGCCCCGGCCAGCAGGATGGAGAGAATGACACGTTCCACCCAGAGTATCAGGATCTGAGTGACGGAGACAGGAATTTTTGTGGAGAGAATGCAGGGAATCACTGCGGAGAAGAAGAGCAGCTCTGAAATGCAGACCACGCTCACCACATAGCGGGTTGCAAGAGAAGCTTCTACAACAAAAGCTGCGGGAAGGAACATTTCTGCAATCGTTGTTGCGATGGCCTGTGCGGCGACAAGAGCCTCCGGCAGCTGCACAATAGCTGTAAAGGGATAGAAGACGTAGCCGATTATATTGAAAATCGGCGTGTAGAGCGCGAGCAGCATGCCGAGCAGACCGATCGACATAATAGTCGGAAGAATACTGCTGACCATGCGGAAACCATCCTTGGTATTTTTCCAGACATTTTCCGCGATGGAGCCGGAGGCATCTGCCGCATTCAGTGCTTCATTCCATGCGAATTGAAGGCGATTCTTTGTGACGATTTCCTCAGGATCCGGAGTGACGCCGTCCATATAGCTGTCCGGAACGCCTGCGGTCGGATAGATCCGCGCGACAATTGCAGTGACAATGAAGGTGATGATCAGAGTAGTCCAGAAGTAGAAATTCCAGCGATCCATGAGATCCAGCGTTTTGGCGACAACTACCATGAAGGTTGTGGAAACCGTGGAGAAACCGGTCGCAATGATAAAGGCTTCTTTCTTTGTATAGCGGCCCTTTTGATACATATCATCTGTGATGAGAAGTGCAAGGGAGTAGCTTCCAACAAAAGAAGCAACTGCGTCAATCGCAGAACGTCCTGGTGTCTTCCAGATTTTGCGCATGACAGGCTGGAGAAATACCGCAACAAATTCCATCAGTCCGTAGCTTGTCAGGAAGGAGAGAAACACAGCGCCGATTGGAATCAGGAAGCACAGGCTGCAGCAGAGCACCTTAAAAAGGAAGGGGAAGAGGTCTCCGTTCTCAAAGAGGAAAGCTGGACCAATTCCAAATACATACATGATTGCACAGCAGAGACCAATTAATTTAAATATGGAGAAAATGAGATTTTGGGTGCTTTTATTCCAGCTGCCATTCACAAAGGGCATGGCAGCACCTGCAGCGATCACAAGCAGCACAACGTACTTTTGATAATCTCCGAGGAGATTGCGCACGATAGTAGTCAGATGATCCAGAGGAATAGAGCTTTTTCCGTTGTAGACGATGCTGATGAAGAACATAAAGATGCCCAGAGCGCTGCACAGAATAAATTTTGCGGCAAGAGCAGATTGCTTGGATCCTGTTTCTTTCATAACATTATCCCCCTAATCTATTTTATTAAAAAATTATGAATACAGTATAACAAATGAATGCTTTTTTGTAAAATACAGATAATATTTGTTGCGCTGTGCTCACGTTTTTTGGTGACAGATACAGGACGGAGCAGAAATAAAAAAACAAATATTTCTCCGGAATAACTTATGTTATACTAAATAAATAGAAGCAGTATGTTTTAAAGGAGACAGCCGCTATGCCTGCAATCAGTAATGACTGGCTTCCCGCGCTGAAGCCGGAGTTTTCAAAGGCCTATTACAGGGAGCTGTACAGCTTTATCAACCAGGAATACAGAACCCATACGATCTATCCGCCGGCAGACCGCATCTTTGAGGCGCTGCATCTCACACCCCTGAAAAGCATTCGTGTGGTTGTGCTGGGACAGGATCCCTATCACGAGCCGAATCAGGCTCATGGGCTCTGCTTCTCTGTGCTGCCGGAGCAGAGACAGCTGCCTCCCTCCCTTGTGAATATTTATCAGGAGCTGCACGATGATCTGGGGTGCTACATTCCTGACAACGGCTATCTCAGGAAGTGGGCGGAACAGGGAGTACTTCTTTTGAATACGGTGCTGACTGTGCGTGCGCACGCAGCTTTTTCTCATCAGGGACATGGCTGGGAGCAGTTTACAGATGCCATTATTCAGGCGGTCAATACTGAGGACAGGCCGATTGTATTTCTGCTCTGGGGGCGCCCTGCGCAGATGAAGCGCAGCATGCTGAATAATCCGAAGCATCTCATACTGACGGCCCCGCACCCCTCGCCGCTCTCCGCGTACCGGGGATTTTTCGGGTGCAGGCATTTTTCAAAGACAAACGACTTTCTGAGGGGCTGCGGTCTCCCGGAGATAGACTGGCAGATTGAAAATCTGTGATAGGAGGGCTGCGAATGAGCGCCGTGATTGAAATTTTAAAGGTGATCGTGCTGGGCATGGTAGAGGGCTTTACAGAGTGGCTCCCCATCAGCTCCACCGGTCACCTGATACTGATTGATAATCTGATCCGCCTCAATGTATCGGCGGAATTTATGGCAATGTTCCGGGTTGTGATTCAGCTCGGGGCGATACTTGCAGTCGTGGTGCTGTACTTCCGGAAGCTGAATCCTCTGGACAGCAGAAAGCGGGCTTCTCAGCAGAGAGCCACCTGGATGCTCTGGATGAAGATCGTGCTTGCATGCCTGCCCGCCGCATTTTTCGGCTTTTTTCTGGATGACTGGCTGGATGCACATCTCTACAATGGCTTTGTTGTGTCCCTCACTCTGATTCTCTACGGCCTGCTCTTTATACTGATAGAGGACAGAAATAAATTTCGAAAGCCGGAGATCGTGAAGACGGGGAAGCTCAGCTTTCAGACGGCCTTCTATATCGGTGTGTTTCAGGTTCTTGCTCTGATCCCGGGGACCTCGCGCTCCGGGGCGACGATCATCGGCGCCATGCTGCTCGGCTGCTCGCGCGCCGTCGCCGCGGAATTTTCCTTCTTTCTGGGCATTCCCGTGATGTTCGGTGCGAGTCTCTTGAAAATTGTGAAGTTCGGCCTGCATTTCAGCCTGCTGGAGTTCTTTTATCTGCTGCTCGGCATGGCTGTGGCCTTTTTTGTGTCAGTCTACTCCATTCAGTTCCTGATGAGCTGGGTGAAGAAAAATGACTTCAAGCTCTTCGGTTACTATCGCATCGTGCTGGGCGTGATTGTTCTGATTTGGTACACAATCTCTTCGATTGTGGGATGAACCGCCTCACTTTCCTGGCGCAGTGCTTTTGTTTTAGGGAAAAGAAAATCACAATTTCCATAAAGTAAAATAATAGAGTACGGTGACGGTCACGGGACTGCCAGCGTACTCTTGTTATTTTGGACTTACTTTATGCGATGCGGGTGCCTGCCCGGCCCTTCAGCGCCGCCTGCGCCTTCGCGAGCGAGGTGATGATGGCAGTGCGGTTTCTGCCGGACTCGACAAAATCGACCGCTGCGCGTATCTTTGGAAGCATACTCTTGAACTCAAAGTGTCCGGCGGCCATGTACTGCTTCGCAGCCTCGATGCTCATCTCGCTGATGGGCTCCTCGGCGGGAGTTCCAAAATTCAGCGTGACATTGTCCACAGCAGTGACGATCATCAGCACGTCTGCATCTATCTCGCGCGCCAGCAGTCCGCTGGTCAAATCTTTTTCAATGACGGCACTTGCACCTCGCAGGGCAGTGCCCTGCTCCATGACAGGAACGCCGCCGCCACCGCAGCAGATCACCAGCTGATCGGCGTCCAGCAGAGCCTTGATGGCATCGATCTCTACGATCGCCACGGGATTCGGTGCGGGGACGATGCGCTGGTAGCCCTTGCCGGGCACCTCGACTGTCTGATTGCCCTTTGCGTCTTCGACGGCGGCTTCATCTGCACTCATGCAGCGCCCGATTGTCTTCAACGGATCATAAAAGGCTTCATCGTAGGGATTGACAGTGACCTGAGTGATGATGGTGGAAACTGTTTTGTAGATACCGCGGGACAGAAGCTCAGAGCGCAGACCGTTCTGCAGATCGTAACCTATGTAGCCTTGGCTCATGGCAGAGCAGACGGCGAGCGGAACACTGGTATACTCGTCAGGATGCGAGAGCGCAAATTCGCTCATTCCCCCGTGAATCATACCGACCTGCGGTGCATTGGAGTGCGTCAGTGCGACCTGCCAGCCCTCCTGAATGAAATCTGCGATAATCGGAGCGGTCTTTCCGATCGCAGCCTTCTGCTCGGGAAGATTGGTTCCGAGATCTTTATGTCCTAGCGAAAGAACGAGACGTTTTTTTGCCATTCTGAACCTCCTGAACTGTGTTGAATTTATTATAGATTCGCAGGGTGGAAAAAGCAACTGAAAGAGGGTATACTAAGCCTATTATGGAGAGCTCTGCAAGGGCGTTATTGCGCTGTCTGATGCCGATTATTTTTTATATGTTTCTGGAGCTGCTGCTCGCGGCTGTGGTGACAGCTGCGCCCGGGGGAGCTGTTAAGTTGCGCCTTCATATGATGATTCTGCAGGAGGTACTCTGTCTGCCCTTCTTTTTCTGGCTTTATTTAAGCGACGGGAGAGCAGGATGGAGGCCGGCGGAGCGGAGCTCTGAGCTTTTGCTTCTGTCCTGGCTTATTCTCACGGCAGGTTTTGCCGGCTTCTATCTGCTCCTGAATCTTACGATCTCGCTGAGCAGGCTTGGCTCCATAGATGCGGGCTTTCAGAGCGCAGCGCAGCTGTTCTCCGAAGGAAAATTCGCAGAGCGCCTGCTGCTCACGGCGCTGCTGGCACCGGCGGCAGAGGAGCTGATGTTTCGGGGGCTGCTGCTCAGAAGACTGTCTGTGTTCTGCGGAGAGAACAGGGCGCTTCTTTTCTCGGCGCTCGCGTTCGGGCTCTTTCACGGAAATCTGACACAGGGTATTGCTGCGGCGCTGCTGGCGCTCATACTCGGATGGATTTATTTGAAGACGGATGCGCTCTTGCTGACTATATGTATGCACGGCACAGGCAATATGCTGATTCTGCTGCTTGTGCAGACAGAGCGCGGGCAGAAGCTTGCGGCAAGTCCGGGGCTCTGGGCCGTGGCACTTGGCTTTTTTCTTTTGGCGGTCTGCTATCTGCGTCGCCGCGCTGCTGCGAGGATCTCAGCATAAAGTCCGGATGTTCTTTTTTGCGTTTTGTGTTCTGGTTTTAGCCTGTGATTTTGTCGTATTCTGCTTCGGCGGTAAGACCGGAGTCTCAAAAATGCGGAAATTCAGGCGGCGGGCGTGAGGATCAGCGGTCTGCTTTTTGGTTTTGCATGAAGCTTTTGTATTAAGAAAAACAATCCGCAGCCAAGGCGCGGAACGGAAGGAGTGGTGGTATGAAACTGCTTAGTATTGCTGTGCCCTGTTATAACAGTGCCGCATATATGGATCACTGCATCAGAACCCTGCTGCATGGCGGGGACGAGGTGGAGATTCTGATCGTCAATGACGGCTCTGCAAAGGATAACACTGCGGAGATTGCGGATCGCTATGAGAGGGAGTACCCAGGTATATGCCGCGCGATCCATCAGGAGAACGGCGGACACGGGAGTGCTGTCTGTGCGGGACTCGCAAAGGCGAGCGGCGTTTTTTTTAAGGTTGTCGATTCAGATGACTGGGTGGATGAGGAGGCCTACGACAAGGTGCTTGCGACGCTCCGCGGCTTCACGGAGCAGAATACGCAGCTGGATATGCTGGTCAGTAACTTTGTCTATGAAAAAGAAGGGGCGGCGCATAAGCGCATTATGAATTACCGCCGTGTGATTCCAAAGGGTCAGCTGATCAGCTGGAACGAGATCGGACATTTCCTTCCGGGGCAGTATATCCTGATGCATTCCGTGATCTACCGCACTCAGCTGCTCAGAGATACCGGGCTGGATCTTCCGAAGCATACCTTCTATGTGGACAATATTTTTGTCTATCAGCCGCTGCCCCAGGTGAAGACGCTCTACTATCTGGATGTAAATTTCTACCGCTATTTCATAGGCCGCTCGGATCAGTCGGTCAATGAACAGGTGATGATAGGGCGTATCGACCAGCAGATCCGCGTGACGAAGCTCATGCTGAGCTACTACGACCCCTACAAAATACCACAGCGGAAGCTGCGCCGCTACATGATACTCTATCTGGAGATCATGATGATCATATGTTCCATCCTCGCGATCAAGTCCGGCACAGAGGAGAATTTTGTGAAGAAGAAGGAAATATGGCGTTATCTGAGGGAGCAGAACCTGCATCTCTATCTCCGCATCCGCTGGGGCTTCCTCGGACAGAGCGTGAATCTTCCGGGCAGGAGCGGCCGCAGCGTCTCCGTCGCAGCATACAAGATTGCCCAGAAATTTTATGGCTTTAACTGACTGAATGTAAAAAACTCCCCGTTGACGGGGAGTTTTTTGTGCCGTTTATGCAGCGTGATTCAGATCTTCCTTCGCCGCAGTGTCGCTGAGAGACGGAATCGGAATGTCGCCATAGACCGCCTGCGCGATGAAGTAGGAGAGCACCAGCGCGCCCGCCACATCGATCAGGGAGTGCTGTTTCAAAAACACAGTGGAACAGCAGATAGAGAGTGTCAGCAGGGAGGAAAGCCGCCGGAGAAGGGGATGTGCGGCAAAATACCGGCTGTGCCACACGGCAGCATTAACCCCCATTGAATTGTAGACGTGGATGCTGGGAAAAACATTTGTAGGCGTGTCCGCTCGCTGTATGATCCATACCAGAGCCTGACAGAGCCCGTCTGCGGGATCTGCGCTGACCCGGAAGTTTGTGCCGTTGTGGTAGAGCGTGCAGATCAGGAGGCAGATACTCATGCCCGCCGCGAGAAAAATACCGAGCTGTGTCGTCTCGTCCGCGTCCCTTCTGGAGAGCAGGAAGAGCACCCCGGGGATGTACAGGAACCACAGCAGATAGGGAATGACAAAGCCGGGGGCAAAGGGAATCAGGTCATCCAGCGAGCAGTGCATGATGTGATATCCCGAGCGTGCGCTCACAGTCTGCTCCAGGAAACGGAACCACAGCAGATAGAAGATCGTGTAGCCGATGCCGCAGAGATATCTGTATTTTCGAATAAAGAGGTAGAGTCGATTTTGCTTCATGGAAACCTCGTAATCGTCTGAAGAGTGATCCTATGTCAACGTTTCATGATGTATAAAATCATAGCACCTGAATATTGAAATAAACAGAAGAAAAATATACAAAATTGAGAAGAAAAACTAAAAAGAATATAAAAAGTCAAACAACAGCAAAAAAGAGCCCCGGTCTCAGGACTCTTTCGTAGCGGAAGGGAGATTTGAACTCTCGACACCACGGGTATGAACCGTGTGCTCTAGCCAACTGAGCTATTCCGCCATGCATCTCCTTTCGAAGACCATGTAAGTATATGGGATATACCACAGCTTGTCAAGAACTTTTCTTCACATATTTCAGACACATATTTCAGAATCGCCCTGGGGGGAGGTGGCGGCTGAAACTGCAGGTCTTCTGTACCGTTTTCGGACAAAAATCGGCTGGGGAAGATCGCGCAATGCAGAAGATATTTTCCACAGCAGTGCAGAATATGTTATACTTCCGTTAAACAGAGCCGAGGCTTTTTGGCGGCGCACAGAGCGGGAGCGCTCAGGGAGTGCAGCGTATGCTGACATTCATTGTGAATCCGAATTCGGGCGGTGAGAAGGGGTATCGCAGCTGGAAGAAGCTGGAGCGTCATCTCATCAAAAAGAATATAGCGTATCAGGTCTTTCTGACCGGCTGCCGGGGAGAGGCGCGGGAGCTTGCGGCGCGTCTCACGGAGACTGTGCCGGAGAGCGGAGATGTTCTGGTGGCGGTCGGCGGAGACGGGACCATGAATGAGGTTTTGGATGGCGTGCATCTCTCGGAGGAGCTGGTGCTCGGCTTTATTCCGACCGGGCGGGGCAGCGACCTTAAGCGGGGACTGCGTCTCCCGCGCACACAAAGGGCATGCTTAAAGCGTATCCTCTCTCCGCGGGAGCTGCGCCTCATGGATTACGGCGTGGTGGATTATGGCGGGGAGCGGCCGGAACACAGACGCTTTGCTGTGAGCTGCGGCAGCGGTTTTGATGCGGCGCTGACGGAGGACTTTCGCACTTTCTCCCTGCGGCACTGCACCTGCGGCTGTCTGAGAGCTGCGGCAGCGCGCACAGCGCTCTTTCTCCGATGCTTGATTCAGGGAAGAACTGTGAAGGGATACCTGCTTCTTGACGGCGTGCGGCGCGTGGAGCTGAACCATATTTTTCTCTTCTCCGCGCAGATTCAGCCGACGGAGGCGGGAGGGCTGCGGCTTGCGCCGCGCGTCTCCAATGCGGACGGGGAGCTCACCGTCTGTATTCTTCACAATCGCTCAAAGCTCCGTCTGCTGCGGATACTCATGCTGCCGGGGCGGAGAGACCCTTCTGCGTATGCAGGTGTGCGTGTCTATAACTGCCGGGAGGTAAAGCTCGTGCTGGAAGAGGGCCTGCCCTTCCATGCAGACGGGGAGAGCCTGGGCATCCAGAAAGAATTTTCAGCGCGCTGTGTAAAACAGAAGCTCAAGATCATATCCTGACAGTATGGCGGAAGCGAAGGGTGGATGAGATGATACGAATCGGACATGGCTATGATGTACACAGGCTGTCGGAGGGGCGGAAGCTCATCATCGGCGGCGTGGAGATCCCCTGCGAGAAGGGGCTGCTCGGACACTCCGATGCGGATGTGCTCCTGCATGCGGTGACGGATGCAATCCTCGGTGCGGCGGGACTCGGTGACATCGGCCGGCATTTCCCGGACAGCGATCCGGCGTATGAGGGCATTGACAGTATGCTGCTCCTTGAGAAGGCGCGCGCACTGCTTCTTTTAAAGGGCTATCACGTGGTGAATGTGGACTGCACGATACTTGCACAGCGCCCGAAGCTTGCTCCTTACATCGACAGGATGCGGGAGCGCATTGCGTCAGGGCTTTCCGTGGAGACAGACGCAGTCAACGTAAAGGCAACAACAGAGGAAAAACTCGGCTTCACCGGACGCGGCGAGGGCATCTCGGCGCACGCGGTATGCCTGATTGAGAAAGGATCAATATGAAAATTTTCGACACAATGTCACGTTATAAGGAAGAGTTTGTCCCGCTTCATCCGGGAAAGGTCAGCATGTACGTCTGCGGACCCACGGTCTACAACTTCATTCATATCGGGAATGCACGTCCCATGATCTTTTTTGACACCGTGCGTCGCTACTTTGAGTACAAGGGCTATGATGTGAATTATGTCTCGAATTTCACAGATGTTGACGACAAGATCATCCGTGCGGCACAGGAGGAGGGGGTGGACGCCTCCGTCATCTCTGAGCGCTATATTGCCGAGTGCAAGAAGGATATGGCAGGTATGAATATCATGCCTGCAACCACGCACCCGCTCGCGACGCAGGAGATCGGCGGCATGATCGAGATGATACAGCGGCTGATTGACGGCGGACACGCCTATGTGGCGCCGGACGGAACAGTCTATTACCGCGTGAGGAGCTTTGAGGGCTACGGAAAACTCTCCCATAAAAATGTTGAGGAGAATCAGTCCGGTCTCCGCACGCTGAAGGTTACCGGAGAGGAGGCAAAGGAGGATCCGAACGACTTTGTGCTCTGGAAGCCGAAAAAAGAGGGGGAGCCCTTCTGGGAGTCTCCCTGGTGCGAGGGGCGTCCCGGCTGGCATATTGAGTGCTCGGTCATGAGCAAGAAGTACCTTGGAGAGCAGATCGACATACACGGCGGCGGCGAGGATCTGGTGTTCCCGCATCATGAGAATGAGATCGCGCAGTCCGAGGCAGTGAGCGGCAAGCCCTTTGCAAAGTACTGGATGCACAATGCCTTCCTGAATATTGACAATGTCAAGATGTCGAAGTCGCTCGGAAACTTCAAGACTGTGCGGCAGATCAGCGAACAGTACGATCTGCAGATTCTGCGTCTCTTTATGCTGAGCGCGCACTACCGCAGCCCGTTAAACTTCTCCCGGGAGATGATGGAGGGCGCGAAGGCGAGTCTGGAGCGCATTCTGACCGGCATGGATCACCTGCGTGACTGCCTGAAAAAGGCGGAGGACAGAGCGCTGAGTGATGCGGAACATGCGGGACTTCAGCAGATGAAGTCATTGGTCACGAAGTTTGAGACCGCCATGGAGGACGATTTCAACACGGCAGACGCGATCAGCGCAGTGTTTGAGCTTATAAAGCTCTCAAACTCCACAGTGACTGAGGAGAGTGCAGGCGGCTATATAGAGGCACTGCAGCAGAGTCTCACAGCTCTCTTACAGGTGCTCGGTATTGAGCCGGAGCGAAAGGAGCTCTCTCTCGACAGCCGGGTCGAGGCGCTCATTGCGGAGCGTCAGGAGGCGAGAAAGAATAAAAACTATGCGCGTGCGGACGAGATACGCGCGGAGCTCACGAAGATGGGAATCATACTTGAGGATACCAAAGAGGGTGTAAAGTGGAAGAAGGCATAAGGAGCGCAGCGACAGGATTGCGCCTCTCGGAATTCGGCTGCACAGCACAGTCCGAAGAGGACACGGCGGCGATGTATTCGCCGCTCGTTCTCGCTTACCTGGGGGATGCGGTGTATGAGCTCCTCATACGGACCAGACTTGTCCGTGCAGGAAATCGCCAGGTGAATAAGCTTCACCATGAGGCAGTGCATTACGTGAAGGCTGCTGCGCAGGCAAAGCTCAGTCAGCTTTTGCTGAATGAACTGACAGAACAGGAGCGTGCCGTGCTGAAGCGCGGTAGAAATGCACACTCCAACACCATGGCGAAGCACGCAAGCATGATAGACTACCGCATGGCGACTGCCTTTGAGGCGCTGCTCGGCTATCTCTGGCTCGCAGGACAGGAGGAACGGGTGCTGGAGCTGGTACAGCTGGGACTCGCACGGCTTTCAGAAGAAGAGAGGAAACAGAAGCAGCTATGAATGAAAATGCAGTTGAGGGGCGCAATGCCGTAATCGAGGCATTTCGCGCCGGCAAGACGGTGGACAGGCTCTATGTGCAGGACGGATTGAGGGACGGCCCGATCCAGACCATATTGCGCGAGGCAAGAAAGTGCGACACCCGCGTGGAGCTTGTGTCAAAGGAGCGCCTGAATCAGATGAGCGATACCGGGCGACATCAGGGCGTGATCGCCATGGTCGCGAGCTACAGTTATGCGGAGGTAGAGGATATTTTAAAGCGCGCCAGGGAAAAACATGAACTGCCCTTCCTCTTTCTTCTGGATGGAATTGAGGATCCGTATAATCTTGGCGCAATCATACGCACCGCAAATCAGGCGGGCGCTCATGGCGTTATTATAGGAAAGAACCGCGCGGTCGGGCTCACGGCGAGTGTCGCGAGAACCTCTGCCGGTGCATTGAACTACACTCCGGTCGCAAAGGTCACGAACTTAAGCCGCACCATGGAGGAGCTGAAGAAGGAGGGACTGTGGTTTGTCTGCGCCGATATGGGCGGAGAGACCATGTATGACTTAAAGCTCACTGGGGCGATCGGTCTGGTGATCGGAAATGAAGGAAAGGGGGTCAGTGAGCTTGTGAAGAAGCACTGCGACTTCACTGCGTCCATTCCGATGAGGGGGGAGATTGATTCGCTGAACGCGAGTGTCGCGGCGGGCATTCTGGCCTATGAAATTGTGCGGCAGCGTATGGGAAAGGGCTGATAAAACAAGGGAGGTTTTCTATGGAGGCAACACACCGAGAGCTGGAAGGGCTCATGAGAGCAGAGGAGCTGAGGGATAGGCTGACAGAGGCGCTGGTAGGGCTGATACGCACCGGTGGCACGGGCAGCTTTCACATGATCAGCGATAAGGACAGGGTGTTTTTCCGCGGACTTGCACTGAGCGGCAGCCCGGATGCGACAGAGGAGCAACTTCAGAAGGGGCTCGGGGAGGTAAAGGCCATGCGGCAGCGCCTCACGGCGCCGAAGTGTGCCGGCTGTGCGGGGGCACCGGATCTCACGGGAGAATTTTCCATGGAGGCGCTTGCGAAGGACGACCCCGAGGTGCGGGCCCTGAAATTTTTGATTCTCTCAGGACTGCGCTCTCTTGCGGGCGTGGTGCAGAAGGCAATGGAGCAGGGCATCCATGATCCGGAGCTTGACGAGCGCTTCTATCGTACCATGTTTGTGCTGGGAGAGGACTTTGCGGAGGAGGATCTCCTTCAGATCGCCTACGGCCTGGAAGAGATGCGGGAGCTCAGCAGAAAGCTCATATAGGTCCGACGGACAGGGAAAACACAACCCGTACCTTTTGATGAAGTTTGTGGTTTGAAGTTTCTTTGCAGGGTGTTCCCCCTGCACCCCCGCCGTTCAAGAAAGCTGATGAACGGCGAAGCCGTTTAACTCTATTTATATTGACCTATATTTATATTATATGTATAATATATTTATAAAAAGGCGATGAAACAATGACATTTGAATGGGACGAGAATAAAAATCAAATCAACAAACAAAAACACGGCATAGCCTTTGAAGAAGCACAAACGGTATTTTACGATGGCAAGCACTATTGGAATACGACGAATTGCATTCGGAGAATGAAGATAGATTTCGTATTCTTGGTCGGAGCGATGAAGGTAAAATTCTTCTTGTAGTGCATTGTATTCGTGAAGAAGCGATTATTCGTATTATCTCATCAAGAAAGGCTACTGCAAGAGAAAAAGCGGGTTATGAAAGGAGCGTCAGGCGATGAAAGAAAGAGATGAATTTTTAGAAAAAGAATTTAATTTTAGCAAAGCAATAAAAAATCCGTATGCAAAGGCTCTTAAAAAGCCTGTTACAATTAACCTTGATGAAAATATAATTATTTATTTCAAGGGCAAAGCGGAAAGCACAGGCATTCCATATCAAACATTGATTAACCTCTACCTCAAGGACTGCGTAACAAACAACCGAAACCTTGAGGTGCTTTGGAAGTAAAAAAAACGGGAACGCAATCAAGGGGGCATACTTGCGGAAGGAGAGAATTGCGTATGATGCATTCAAAGGCAAATCAGGTTCTGCACAGGATACAGGGCGTATTTTTTCAGTATGCGATGTGGTTTGAGGTAATCATAGCATTGATTATATTTTTTGGTATCGTCATACATCTGTATCGACTGCCTGAATTGACCTTTGGAAACGAAGCATTGAGTTTTAATGCATTTTTGCAGTATCTTCTGGAGGCACTGATCGGTCTTGAAGTTGTGATGATGCTCTGTCGGCACGATTTGGACTCCATTATGGAGGCGATGATTTTTGCAGTCGCAAAGAATCTTCTGGTGATTCATGAGAGCACACTCGGCGTGCTGATCGGCGTTCTGGCGCTCGCGGTGCTGTTCGCGATCCGGAAGTTTCTCTTTATATCAGGAACAGAACTTCTGGAGCGGAGAAAGCATTCGGACTATATTCAGCGAGACAAATAAGTACCGGCCGGGAGTGCTTCCACATTATGGTCTGGGAGACATCAGAGCAGCGTGGGTGAAACAGAAAAAAGAATATTGAACAAAGGTTTTCAAAAACAAGCGTTTTGTTGAGAATATATGAGGCATATACAATATATAGCAATACAATATATATATATATATATATTGTGCAACAAATAAAATCGAATTTTAAAAGTTTCATGGACAAACAATTACAAAAGTGTTATCTTATATTTAATATCTGAAGGAGTAAAGAGTGTGCTCTTTTCAGTCTTGTGTCTTTGGGACGGAGTGCGGGAGCGCGCGTGCGGAACAGAGTAAGGTTATCATGGGGAATAGTTTGGCATGGAGATACTTCAGTATCACACAGGACGGAGAAAAGGTGAGCTTTCAGCATCGTCTGATCACAGAGGCGGGCATGAGGAAGGCTGCCATGCAGCCGGAGCCTTGACTTCTCTGAGGCAGAAGGGAGAGCGGCGTGTGCGGAATGGACGTCTGATTCACAGTCTGAGAGGGCATCCGCTGTGGGAGGAGCGCGTTCCGGTCTGCGGAATGCTGCTTCTGTTCTTCCTTTCTCTGGGAATGGTGGTGCCCGGTGCGAAACAAAGTCTTGCGGCGGAATGCACTATGGTTCCGCCTCTTTTTGTGGATGGAAATACCCGGGCGTTGTCGCTTGCGCCGCCCCTTGTACAGGAAGGAGCAGCGGAGGAGGAGACCCGCAGCGGCCCGGAGAGGGCCAAGGATGAAGGTGGGGATGCCAAAGCTGTGAAGGAGCTCTCTCTGGGAGAGATGGAGATAGCTGCTTATTTTGAAAAGGACGGCAGCACGTACAGCGGCGCAAAGCCGAGAGAAAACCACACCGTTGCGGCTGATCCGACACTCTTTTCCATAGGTGAATCTGTCCGGATTGGGGAGAAGGAGTACCGCGTGGAGGATAAGGTGATGCCCGGCAGCAGTGATAAGCTGAGGATTTGGTTTGACAGCTGCGAGAAGGCGATGAGCTTCGGCAGACAGAGAATGAAGGTGAGCCGCATTGTCCGGGAGGAGAGCCCGCCGGAGGGCTGGGAGCTCCTGGGAGAGTTCCAGACCACGGGCTACTGCAACTGCGCGCTCTGCTGCGGAGTACACGCGGGAGGGCCCACGGCGAGCGGCACGATGCCGGAGGAGGGGCGCACCGTGGCGGTGGATCCGGAGGTCATCCCGCTGGGCACGGAGCTGATGATCGACGGAAAGAAGTATGTTGCGGAGGACACAGGACGGCTCGTCAAAGGTGCGGTTATCGACATTTATTTCGATACGCATGAAGAGGCGCTGCGTCAGGGAAGACAGAACAGAAAAATTTATATCAGAAAAGCTGAAGAAGGGGGAGGAAGATGAAGAGACAGAGAAGAAAGGGGATCGCAGGGGCACTCGCGCTGACTGTTGCGCTGGGCTGCTTCCTGCCGGCGGCTCCGGTCTATGCCGAGGAGGGGTGGACAAAACAGGGAGATGAGTGGAGCTACCTGAACAGGAACGACACTCCGATGACAAATGTCTGGAAGAAGTCGAAGGAGAACTGGTACTACCTGGGCGAGGACGGACACATCGTGAGGAATGGGATCGTCACCTGGCGGGATTATGACTACTACGTGGATGCGGATGGAAAAATGCAGGCAAATGCGTGGATCTGGATCGACGGGAGTGGTTCCGGGGATGATGTCCATGAGGAGGGCTGGCGCTACTTCGGCGCGGACGGAAAGGGCTATAAGAAAAAGAATAAGAGCTTCCGGAAGGAGATTGACGGAAAGTACTATGTCTTTGATGAAGATGGCGTGATGCTGACCGGCTTCATTGACGAGAACGGTGAGACTGTGGAGGAGGACGATCCCTTTGTGGAGGGACGCTACTTTGCGGGACAGGACGGCGCGCTGTACACCGGACAGTGGCTGAACTACGGCGGCATCGGGACGACAGACGGAAGCGGCGGCTCCGGCCTTGAGAGTGCGGTCAGCGGCAGGAGCTACAGCGATTATCCTGAGATGTGGATGTACTTCGGCGCGGACTCAAAGAAATACCGGAGCAGGGGCGGGAGCCCGCTTCAGAAGGAGATCGGCGGCGCCACCTATGGCTTTGACGAGAACGGGATCATGCTCTCCTGGTGGGGGGATATCGCGAGTCTGAGTGACGCAGTGCGGAGCAATCCGACCACAGTGCAGTCTGTCAAGTATTACGACGGCTACGACGGCGGACCGCTGATGAAAAACAAATGGCTCTGGATGTTCCCGTCGGAGAAGCTCAGCGAGGACGATTTCATCGACCTTGAGAGCAGCTGGTGGAGAACGGATGCGAAGGGAAGGGTGTATCGGAACCGCATCAAGGAGGTGAATGGAAGAAGGTACGCCTTCGACGGCATCGGCAGGATGCAGACCGGCTTTGTGCTCTTTGGCGGAAAAGATGAATTTGTCGCGCAGTACGATGTTGATGCCTGGGATTCGAAGGATTTCATCGAGGGGAATCTCTACGGCATTGAGAAGGCGGATCTCTATCTCTTCGGTCCGGACGAGCTGAACGATGGCTCGATGAAGAGCGGAAAAGAAATTGAAGTGGAGCTGGCGGACGGCGTCTATACCTTTGGCTTCGCGCCGAATGGAAAGGCATACGGGAACCGGAACTACCTTCAGAAGCGAGGCGGCAAATATTACATCAACGGTCTGCGGCTTGAAGCGGACGAGGGCTTCGGCTACGGTGTGGTGAAGGCGGAAAAAAACGGCGCGGATTACTACCAGGTGGTCGATGAGAGAGGAAAGGTCGTCACCGGGAGAAAGGCACTGAAGGATCGCGACGGCGGCTATTTGCTCATCATCGGCGACAGGTTTGTTGCTTACTGTGGAGATGAGTTCGCGCCGAGATGGCGGAACGGAGACAAGGGTCCCGGCTTCTATCATTACGACAAGGACAATAAGGAAGACCACTACGCAGAGGGGCTGATTGCGGGCAGCGATACGCCGACCGCGGAGAGCGGACTTCCGGCTGAGGAATGCCTGAACTTTTAAGAGAGGAGCAAAAGGAAATGAAGAATGGAACGGCAGGAAAACGAAAGGGGATCGTCAGGCGCTTCCTCGCGAAGGCTCTTGCGCTCACAATGGTGTTCGGCCTTCTTGCGCCGGCGCCGGCGATGACGCTGACGGCATATGCGTCGGAGATGGCCGTGGAAGATCTTGGCGAACGAAGCTGCAGCTCAACTCTGGGAGTCATCCAGTCGAGTAAATCCTTTGACATTCAGGGAAAGAGAACGGAAAATACTACATACACCACCGGTAGCAGCAGCTTTAATACAAGCTATCGTAACAATGGGTATCAGACCTATATTGCGGTCAATGGCGGCGACAAAAAAAGTATACAATGCAATAAAAACGGCGGAGTACAGGAGCCTGACGGGACGGGCGTTGAGGTAAAAATGACTGTGCTGCCGAGTCCTGACAACAAGTACCTTTTTGTGAATTATTATGTTTACAATAAGGATGCTCAGGTTAAGAAGGTAAATATTGGAAGCTGTGCGGATATACAGATAGACGGACACTCATCCGGAAGCGGTGACCCGGCGGATGCCGCGACGCTTTATAAGACGGACGCTGGCTTTCATATGCTGAATTATGGGAACTACTCATCCTTTGACTGCTACACCAGCGAGAATATTACAGGAATGCCGGTGCCTACCACGCGGTGGATTGGACACTATGGAAGCAGAAGCCAAAACATTTTCACTGAAGGCGGCGGTTCATCTGTCAGCAATACCGACTCGGGTCTGGCGTATTCCTGGAGTTTTGAGCTGCGTCCCTATGAGACGGTGCAGAGAAGGGTGGCATTTGCCTGCCGCGTGAATTCTTATTATGTGTCTTCGCAATATGGAAATGACGGAAATGAAGGTACCTACACAAAGCCGTATAAAACGCTCAGTAAGGCGATAGAGAAAATTGGAAATAATAAGGGATATATCTATGTTATGGACTATGAGCCTTTTACTTCAGCGCTCACGCTTTCTGGAAGCGACAGCAGGGATATAACCATAGCGAGCACAGATTTTACACACGACGGAAAGTCAACCCTGAATCTACCGGCCGAAGAGCGGATTAAGACCCTCGAGAGAGATACAAACTATGCGGACGAGCTCTTTCATGTGACGGGAGGCAAATGGAGCTTTAACGATATTACGCTCTCCGGTAGTGAAAAGGAAAGCGCTTCTCCTGTTATTTCGGTGACAGCGGGAAGCTTGGCAATCAACAGTGGTGCGACGGTGACCGGCGCAAAGGGAAGCGCGACGGACAAGGGCAGCGCGATTGATTTGAGCGGCAGTGCGAGCCTCGCCATGAACGGCGGCTCGGTTACAGGCAATACCTCCGCGAAAGACGGCAGGGGCGCCGTGCATTTCAACAGCACGGGAACCTTTGCTGTTTTGAACGCGGTGAAGATCAGCGGCAACAAAGACACGGAAAATAAAGCAGCGAATGTATACCTTCCGGCTGGAAAGTGCATCACGGTGGAGGGTGATCTTGAGGGCAGCGAGATCGGCGTGACGACGGCGACGCTTCCGGAGATGACGGTAGGAGGAGCTGCCCCGACCGCTGCCGGACAGGAGGTTGTGGTGGCGGTGCCCTCCGCGAGCTACCCGGGTACTGTGACCACCTGCCCATTCTCCGATTCTTTCAAGGCGGACCAGAGCGCGAAGGGGCTCACGGTGAACGTGGGTGCAGATGCGCTCCATAATATTAAAAATGCAGTGCTCCGGCGGAGCGGTTATACCATGAGCTTCGTCTATGTGGACGATAAGGGAACGGCGGTCAGCGGCGCGGAGAACCGCCCGGAGAAGCCCTACGGTGAGGGAGCTGCGGTCGATGAGGCTGCTCCGGCTCCGGCTCCTGGCTACACACTGACGGGTGTCAGCGTGAATCAGGGCAGCGGCACGGCACTGACCCCTGTAATGAGCGGCAGCGATATGGGGAAAATCACCGGAAGCATGCCTGCGCAGGATGTCGTTGTTACATACACCTATGTAAGGCGCGGCAGCTCCATCAGCTTTCATGCGAACGGCGGTACGCCGGAGCCCGCGGAGCTGAAGGGAAATACCGGGGACAGCGTGCATGCAGTGATGCCGACTGTCCTGAAGTACGGCTATACCTTTGAAGGATGGGTCAAGGGTGTCTATGACGCAGGGACTCAGAGCTGGAGCCTGCCGACGCCTCCTTACACCTTCGAGAGAGCGCTTCCTTCGCACTTCCCGGAGGAGCCGGTGAAGTACTACGCTATTTTTAAGCCGGACACGAGTGTAAAGTTCGACTACACGGTGGCATATCAGAATGCAAACGGGAGCATTACCTTCCAGACGGGCACCGCAGAGAAGGCGCACTCCGTGGAGGATGAGATCACAGCGGATCAGAAAGCGATCCATGGCTATAAGTGGTCTAAGGCGGCTTCCCTTCTGAGCCCTGAGACATTTGATTTTTACGACGGACGCGGTCCTGTTGACATTGCCACCTTTGATCCCGCGAACGGCCACTTATCCGGGCATATGCCGGGACAGGACGCCGCTGTCTACTATCGCTATGTGGTGGATTATAGTGATCCGAGTGCCCGCTCGGATTTCACCGTGAAGCATGTGACGGCGAGTGGCACAGAGGTTTTTCCGGAGCACACGGAGCCCTACTATCCGGAGGATGACATCGCGGCGCATCCGGCAGCGGTCTATGGCTACGATCTGGTCGAAGCAAAGGTCACAAAGGGCACTAGAGCGGATGACGCGGACGGACACCTGGTCAGTGCGGCGGGTGAAAACTTTGACAACGCATGGAACTACAGCGGAAAGATGCCGAACCAGCCCGTGGAGATCACTTATATCTATGAGCCGAACGGCGAGGGCTATCGCTTCAGGGTGCTCTATGAGGACAACAACACGGATGACAGCAGCCTGAGGGATATCATCGAACCCATTGAGGATACGGGGAAGCAGGCGGATCAGCCTGTCGAGGCGGAGTGCAAGGAGCTGTACGGTTATATTCACAGCACGCACGCTGCCGCACCGGCCGCGCCGAACGCGCAGTTTGACGGAGACCATAACTACTCCGCGAAGATGCCGGCGGACAACCTCACAGTGACCTATACCTATGACCGTGATCCGGACAAGTGGGTGAAGATCAGCTATTACAGCGGACCGCTGGGAGCGCTCTCGCATGATAACGAGTCTCCGGCTGACGATCCGTCCAAGCTTGTCTCGCCGGACGTGAAGAGCGGCGGCAGCGGCAGCTACTATGCAAAAGTGCTGAAGGCAGGTGGTTCGGACGAGGGCTATACCTGGGAGCAGATCCGGAAGAAGCGCCTGGTGCCAATTGCGAAATCGAACAGCGAGTACTATCGCTTTGCGGGCTGGTTCATTGACAGCAACGGAAACCAGACTCTGGATCGGGATAATGGTGAGACCCTGCTTACCGATACGCAGAAATTTGACGGCGATACCGCAGTGTTCGCGTACTTTGAGGAGGTACCCTCGAAGTGGGTGGATATCAAATTCAAGGCGGGAGATCACGGAACGCTGGCCGGCGCGGCGACGCTTCACACGCGCTACGACGATACCTGGGGAGCCATTGCAAAGCCTGCCTATACGCCGGAGGTGAATTACCTTGTGCGGGGCTGGTACGACGGCAGCGTGGCAATGCAGGATGGCGATGCACTGACAGACGGGAAGACCTACACGATCCGCTTCTATCCGGATCCGAATGTCTTCGGAACAAACGCGGGCGATGTGGATGCCGCGGGAAGTCTTGATGAGGACGGACGGGGCAGAGTCACGGCCTTCGATACGAAGCCGGGCTATAAATACATCATCACCGACATGGCCGGGAATATCCTGGGTGTTCAGAATGGAAGCATTACGGGAAGGGTGATCTTTAACGATCTCTATCCGGGAACAAGGTATCAGGTCTATGAGGCGTCCGGAGATACCGACGCCGCTCCGGGAGGCCATGTCTCCGGTGCGAGCGGGATGCTCGGAAATCCGACGGAAGTCCTGGTGCCGGTGGTTGAGCATAACTACCAGATCAGCTACGACACGGAGAATGAGGGGAAGACAGTCCTGACCATTGAACCGGCGGATAAGGATGCGGACTACGCAATTCTTGACGAGAGCGGAAATGTGGTGCATACGCCGGAGAGCGGCGAGGGCGGCTGGCAGACCCCGGCGGGGAATCCCGGAAAAGTTGTCTTCCCGGGCCTGGATCATGGCGGAAAATACACGGTTGTCGCGCGGCCGAAGGGACAGAGCGGCATAGCGGCGGAGGATAAGCGGCCGGACGGCACAGATCTCACGATGGATCCGGGCGGTGAGCTGGAGATTCCGAAGTTCATCGTGCAGACGGTGAACGGAGAGGTGGTGAGCGTCGGAGACAACGCAGTCGGCGCCCCCCGCTATGATGAGGCGCACAGAGGAGATGCCGTTCAGGTCTCTGCGGAGGCAGCGGACGGCGCAGGCCACAGCTTCCGCTTCTGGAGGGTGCTGGTCGGTGCGGTCTCCGGAATCGGCTCAAAGCTGAAGAATCTTGCGTTCGGCTTTGCGATGCCGGATACCAATGTGGTGTTAACAGCGGAGTACCAGAGAGGCTCTTCGAGCAATGCGACTGTCACGGATGAGGTCCGGGGCGGAAATCCGGGCGAGATGGCGCTTGATCCCGACGAGATCGAGGATCTTGAGGACAGTCTCACCACGGACGCGGATCGCGTGCTGATGAAGAAGAACAAGGCGGAAGTCATCTACAAGGTGGTGTACAGAAAGGGAAAGGTCAGGAAGAATGTCTCCGATGCGGTGAGGGAGTTCAATGATTATGAGCACAGCTCACACAAGAAGGCTTACACCGAGGCGTGGGAGCTCGGCGTCGATATCGAGCGCTACGTCAACGGAAGAAGAGTGAAGCGGACCACGCCCTCCAATGCACAGTTCAACACCTATGTGCAGCTCGACAAGGAAGATGTGGACATGATGGATTACGCGCTCTATGAGTACCGGAAGGATCCGGCTGATCCGACGAACTACCTTGTGGAGGAGGTTACTCTGAGTGAGGATCCGGAGGAGAGCGGAGGACTCTTCACCTTTACGGCAAGAGATGGCGCGCGCTATGTCCTGACCTACTCGAAGGCGTTCCGCCTCACCTTTATCAACGAGCACTCCGAGACACAGCCGCAGTATACCTTCAAGCTGCGAAAGGGTGATTCACCGGAGGATACAGTGGGAAATCCGGATTATCCAAACGGCGATTACGGTCAGGTGGAGGATCCGAAACCCGATTTCACGAGCACGGAGGGTGTCTATTACCTCTACAAGGGCTGGAGCCGGAGAAAGGACAGAATGAGGGCCTTTGATCCGGGCGATCCGATCGGGAAGAGAAGCTATGTCTACGCCTTCTACGAGGACAATAAGAAGGAAGTGACCGAGGCGCGGAAGGCTCTGGACAAGGCGATTCAGGAAGCGATGCGAAGGGCGGACGACTTCTTCTTAAAGAGGAAGGAGACCGGAGAGATTCTGGATAAGATAGACGATGTCGTGAGAAAGTTTGAACAGACCGAACCGAGAAGGCTGACGCAGAATGAGCTTGAGGATCTTCTGAGCGAACTGAAGAACTTCATGAAGACCTACGACGATCAGCTGGATAACCGCTATAAGCACTATGATGATATCACCACCCACAGAAGCGGCGGCGGAAGCGGCGGCGGTGGCGGCGGAAGAGGCGCGGGAACGAGGAGTGTTCCCTATGTCCCCGAGAACGCCAGAAATTATGTGGTCGGAACCAATGGAAACTGGGAGCTTGTGGACGCGGAGAAGCACGAGTGAGCCTTCGTGCTGAATGGAGGCATTCGCCTGACCAGCCGCTGGGCGAAGCTCGATTACGCGAACGGAGATATAAACCGAAACGGCTGGTATCACTTCAACTCTCACGGCCTCATGGATTCCGGCTGGTTCCGCGATGAGGCGCAGGAATGGTACTACTGCGACACCGTCCATGACGGCTGGTTTGGAAAGATGAAGACCGGCTGGCACTATGACAGGGACGACAGACACTGGTATTATCTTGATCCTGTGAGCGGAAAGATGGCGACGGGCTGGGTGCTCATCGACGGAAAGTGGTACTACTTCGCACCACAGAACAGCGGCGAAACCTGGCAGTACGACTGGACGGCGGAGAAGTGGTTCTATCTCGGAAATGACAGAAGACCGCTGGGTTCCATGTTTGAGGACGAGACAACGCCGGACGGCTACCGTGTAAACGGCGACGGCGCGTGGATCAGATGAGGAGGAGCAGGATGAAAATACGAAGACGCATCAGAGCGCGCTTCGCCGCAGCTCTGGCGGCTGTCATGGCGATCACCATGACAGCCCCGGCCCTGCCGGCGTATGCGTATGCGCTGCCATACGGAGGCGACGCCGTGATTCGCTTTGATCCGGGGATCGGGCCGGATCTCAAGGCCAAGGATCAGCAGAATGGTCAATTTTACTGGACGGATGGAACGAAGGATAGCTATGGAGATCTCCCGCAGGAGACAGAGGGCGGAAAAAAGCTCTCTGTTGCGCACGGAAAGGCGGGACACGCGCTGACAGAGTCAACTGATTTTGGTGGAATTGCTACGCAGGAAGCGCAGCACCCCAACGGTGGCGGAACAGTTTTGAGACCGGTGCTCCCGAAGCTTCGTGGGGATGGAGCAACCATCCCGGCATGGCCGGGCTACCGCTTTGACGGCTGGTTTGACAGTGATGGCAACAGGCTTTTGAATCTTCCCGCACACTTTTCCTACACCACTCCCACCACCTACACGGCGAGGTGGACAGGAGACAGCGCGGATCAGTTTGACTTTACTGTTATGCATTATCGCGATCTTAACAAAACGCGGAACGGGCAGAAAGGCGTGGATGCGATTATCGCGGATGATACAGACCCTGAGATACACGCGTTCAAAAAGGACGGTCCGACAAAGGTGACTGCGAATCAGGGGGTTTCCGCCACCTACCGGAGAGATATCCCCGGCTATAAGCTTCAGGACGTGCTGATCAAGAACAATAAAAAGAGAGGGTTCGGAGAGGCCTCCGGTGCGGGAAGCATCGAACCGGAAGCTGCGAAGCTGAATGCGAGCAACAATCTGACGGGCGTCATGCCGAACGATGACCTTACAGTGGCGTACCGCTACAAGCCGAATGATCAGGTGAAATTCGCCTTTGAGGTGGAGTATGTGGATGTAGATGGCCACACGATCAAAAGCCCGGAGCGCAAGGGCTACTCCGCAGAGGACGAGGTTTCAAAGACTCCGGACAGTATAACTGCCTATGCGTTTCAGGGCGCGGAGCTGCTTGAGGGAAAGGAGCCGAAAAAGGCGGAGCATGTCTATGCGGTGTCTGATGACAGCCTGAATAAGACCACGGGTGAATTCAGAGGAAAGATGCCGAACCAGAAGGTGAGGATCCGCTATACGTACAGGCTGGATCCGGAGTTCACATCTGATGTTGTTGTGCATTATCGTGACAACCATGGAGAGCTGATGAAAAATATCGGCACGGATGGCAGTGCGACGTATCATTTCAATTTCCTCGACGAGCACGAGGTGCCTGTTCCGAAGCAGAGCGGCTACACCTATCCGCCGAATATTACCTTCTCTCCGAATGCGAATTTTGTGCCAATGCAGAATCCGAAGGAGGGCTATGAGAACTTTAAGTTTAAGCTCCAGAACGGTTCCGGCAGTATTGATGTCACCTATCTTGAGGACTTAAGTGACACCGAGAACTGGGCGCGCGTGACCTACGCGTCCGGAGCGCACGGTACAAATAGCGGACCCGTTGAGCCGAAGTCCTTCCCGAAGGGAGCGCAGAAGCTCTCTGTCCTGACTAAGAACATCAGCACGGATGCAGATCCGAACTACAGGTTCAAGGGCTGGTATAAGGCGGATGCCTCCGGCAAGCCCGTGGGAGACAAGCTCTCCGAAGATATAGATCTGGACGGGGATCTGCGCCTGATCTCAGTGTTCGAGGAGACTGAGGAGGATTGGTTTGATTTAAGCTTTGTGGCGGGAAGCCACGGAAGCATTTCCGGAAAGCAGACGGCACATGTGCCGCGCGGCACGAAATGGAGCGATCTCATGCTTCCGATACCGTCGCCGGATGCGCTGTATCAGAACGACAAGTGGTACAACGAGGCAGGCGAGCCGATGGTGGACCCGGACGCTTTGATTCTCGCGAATCAGACTTATACCTTCCGCTTCACAAGGTTCAATGCGCTGCCGGATGACCACCTCCTCGCAATTCCGGATGCCTCCGGCGGCGTGACGTCGAACGGAAGCGGAAGAGTTGTGGTCAGTGCGCCGAATGAGAACCGCAAATATGCACTTACCGACAGATATGGGAATATCATCGCCGTGCAGAGCGGCAGCGCGCTGCAGAACGGCGCCTTCACAGGACTTCCGGTCTGCGAGCAGTATTTTGTCTATGAACTTGAGGAGCATCAGGACACGTGGAATCTTGATAACATTCAGACTGTCGATCCGGACAAGCGGAGTCAGCCTGCGCTCGCGGTGGTTCCGGCGCTCGGAAATAATTACTCCGTTGACAGCGATCCGCTGGCGGCGGACAAAAAGAAGCTCACCGTGACGCCTGCTGCTACGGACACCGTGTATGCACTTCTTGACGCGGACGGAAATATCGTTGCGCAGGAGGGAGCTGCAGATGGCTGGAAGGCGCCGTCCGGAAGCCCGCAGACCGTGGAGTTTACGGGGCTTGATCCGAACACGACCTACACAGTGGTGGCGCGGACTGCCTCCGGAAGTGAGACGCCGGAGGAGAAGCAGCCCATGGGAAGCACCGTTACAGTCACCGGAACGCAGAGCGCTGCTGAGAGCACATATGTGCTTCGGCTTCTTGACGGCGGCAGAGTGACGGAGATCACGAGAAACGGAAATGTCATCGCGATCGGGGACGATGAGACCGAGGTGACAGTCCGGGAGGGTGACCGGATCAAGATTGACGCAGATGCAGCGGATGCAGACGGCAACGCGTTCCGCAAGTGGAATATTCTGATCGGCGGCATGACGATCCAGCACCGCGACCGGCGGAATCAGACCGTCACCATGCCGAGAGGAGCGGTGGTTCTGCAGGCCACCTATAATACTCCGTCGGCGACCTCTGCTGCGACGCTGGATTACGCGCCGAAGGACGGAAGGTTCGCATTGAATCCGGAGGAAGGTGCGATTGAGAAGCTCAGAACAGCACTGATCAGCAATCCGACGGACGAAGCGGCACTTTCAGTTCTGAACACAGAGCTCGCCTACACAGTGCACTTTGACCGGAGGAGCGTTGCGGCATCGGTATCGAATGCGCTTAGAGAGAAAACCGGAGAGGAAAAGCTGAAGTTCCCGTGGAGCGTAAAGCTTGGTCTGACTCGTGCAGTGAATGGCGTAAACAAGCCGCTTCCCGCCTCCGGCAGCAATGCAGAGGTAAATGTGCTCGCAAGGATTGACGAGAGTCTCCTCGGCGGCATGGACTATAAGCTCTGGAGACAGTCCACGGATACGGCAGGAGAGCTCACGTTTGAGGAGCTTTCAATGAAGCCGGATCCGAACGAGGAGGATTCCGGTTTCCGGGGAGTGTTCCACTTCCTCGCAAATATCGGAGATACCGTAGTTTTAAGCTACAGCAAGGCCTATATCGTTACGATCGAAGATACAAAGCGCGGCACGGTTCACAGACTGAAGGTCCGTCAGGGCGAGAGCCTTGAGGATGCTGAAAATTACATGGACATTTGGAGTGATCTGAAAACCATATGGACCGATCCGGCGACAGGCATTGAGTATGAGCTGGAGGGAATTAAAAAGTCCAACTCTGCATCAGCTCCGAACTATGACGTGACGGATGAAGTGAAGCGGAATCTGACGCTCTATGCGCTGTACGCTCCGGCGGACGATTCAGCCTGGCAGGCAGCATGCGAAAAGCTGAAAAGAGAGACGGATGTTGCGAGTGCACTGAGCACGAACGGGAATGTATCCCCGGAGGACAGAGAGGATCTGACCCAGGCGATCGCACATGCCAATGCTGTGCGGACACACTTGCCGAGACCGACAATAGCGGAGCTGGAAGCGGAGTATAACGCGCTGAAGGAGCTTGTGGACAGAATTACAACAGCTAACCCGACACCGCCCGGGCCCACTCCTCCGGAACCTGTTCCGCCCACCCCACCGACGCCTGGCGGAAGCGGCGGGCATAGTGGCGGCGGAGGCGGCGGAGGCGGCGTCTCCCGGAGCATCGCTGCGAGTGCCGGACCGGGAGTCAGAAGTGCCTACCGCAGCGGAACCGACGGAAACTGGGACAATTTTGATCCTGCGAAGCATGGCTGGGCATTTGTGACGTCTGCCGGAAATCGGCTGAAGGATCAGTGGGCGGATATCGTCTACACCTTCGGAGGCGTATCAAAGGTCTACACCTATCATTTTGATGCGGATGGCGTGATGGACAGCGGCTGGTACAGAGACGCAGCGGGAAGCTGGTACTTCCTGTCTGCCGTCCATGACGGCTGGTTCGGAGGACTCATAAAGGGCTGGCATCACGACGCAAACGATGGGAACTGGTATTATCTGAATCTCCTGGACGGCGCAATGGTGACCGGCTGGCAGAAGATTGACGGGAAGTGGTACTTCCTGAACCCGCACACACCGGAACAGACCTGGTTCTGGAATGCTGAGACGGAGCGATGGGAGTACCGCAACGGACAGAGTCGCCCGCTGGGTGCTATGTATGCGGGTGAGCAGACGCCGGACGGCTATCGTGTGGATGAGAGCGGCGCGTGGATCAGAGAGACACCGTAAGGCTGCATAAAACAGAAGTGTGAGAGAAGCAGGATGCTGTTATGGCAGACTGCAGAGGCGCAGGGAGCTGCTGAAAAGTGGTTCTCTGCGTGGATCAGAATTGAAGAGGACAAGAGGGGCGTCTCCATTTCGGAGACGCCCCTCTTATCAAGTATGGCCTTTTCAATCGACGTGCAGCTTTGATTTTAGAGCTTCCTGAAGCACCTGAGAGAAGTTAACAGCCTCCTACTCGATTGATGCTTGCCAGACTTTACTTGGCCGGCTTCTCTTTTGCTTTCGGTTTCGGAAGCGTGTCCCAGTTCATGGTGGTGCGGCTGAACAGGGGCTCCAGCTCATAGAGAATGCAGGGCAGCATGAAGGCGACTATGAAGGCGCTGATCAGCGCGCCGCGCGCCAGCAGCATACATACCTCCCGGATCAGGTACATGCGGGAGACGAAGGCGACGCCGACGGTCGCAGAGAACATTCCGAGTGCGCTGGTGATGATGGAGGCATCCGAGGTGCTGCCCGCGAGGAGTGCAGCCTCCATTCTGTCCTTCCCGTTTCGGATCTCCTCCTGAAAGCGGGAGCTCACAAGTATCGCGTAGTCCACGGTCGCGCCGAGCTGAATCGCGCTGATCAGGATGGGAGCTATGAAGGAGATGGAGCTTCCCATCCAGTAGCACAGCCCCTGATTGATATAGATTGCGAGCTCGATCGCGAGGATCAGGGCGAAGGGAATGCTGACTGAGCGGAAGATCATCATAACGATCACAAAGATCGCCGCAATAGAGAGATAATTGGTCGTCACATTGTCCTGCGTGAAGACTGTGCGAAGATCCTCCGTCATGGCGGATTCCCCGGTCAGGTAGGCATTCGGGTCATAGCGGTACACGAGCTCGCTCACCTGCTTCAGCTGCTCTTTCATCTCATTGGTCGCGGGATCGAAGTCGGAGATGAGCATCATGAGCTGATACTCATCGGACTTGAAGATATCGCGTATTTTCTTCGGCAAGAAGAAATCCGGCACGCCATTGCCGATGAGACTGTGGTAAGAGAGCACATGGCTGATGCCGGGTATGGCATCGAGACCGTCCTCCAGCTCTCCGAGTGTCCCGTTGTCGATGTCCGAGGAGAGGATCACAACGTGCTGCGTGGACATGCTGAAATCCTCCTTCAGCTTCGCATTTGAGGTGAGCGAGGGCAGGGAGCTCGGGAGCGAGCGGGAGATCTGGTAATAGATATTTGTGTGCGTCTGTGAGTACCATGCCGGGTAGAGGCAGAGGAGGAAGGCGAGTATCCACGCTCTGCGGTGCCGGAGTATCCAGCGGTTCATCCCCGTGAAGTCCGGAAAGAGATTTTTGTGCTTATACTGCTCGATCTGGCGGTTAAAGACCAGAACAAAACAGGGAAGAATGAAGATTACGCAGACGATACCGAGCACCACACCCTTTGCCATCACGATGCCCATGTCCCGCCCCATGGTGAAGCGCATGGCGCAGAGAGCCAGAAAGCCCGCGATGGTTGTGAGCGAGCTGCCGGAGAGCGCCGAGAAGGCCGCTGCCATGGCTTCGGCCATGGCGTCCCGGATATCCTCATGTCTGGCTTTCTCCTCTTCGTAGCGCCGGTACAGAAAGATGGAGTAGTCCATCGTGACGCCGAGCTGCAATATTGCGGCGATCGCCTTTGTGATGTAGGAGATCTGTCCGAAGAAAATATTTGAGCCCATGTTGTAGATCACGGCGAGGCCTATGCAGCTTAAAAGAATCGGCGGCATTGCGTAGGATTCGAAGCTCAGAAAGAGCACGATCAGTGTGAGCAGCACTGCAATCACCGTATAGATCGGAAGCTCTGCAATCACCAGTTCCTTGATATCCTCGACCATGGCGGACATCCCCGCCACAAAGCAGCGCTCATTCATGAGCTTTCGTATCTCAACGATGGCGTTCATCGTGTCGTCCGAGGAGAGATTTGTCTCGAACTGGACGATCATCATGGTAGCCTCTCCGCTGAAGAAGTTCTTCTGGAGCTCGGAGGGGAAGAGTGAGGTCGGGACCTGAATTCCGAGACTGTCAGAGATCCAGAAGGCATTGCCCACGTGATCCAGTTTTTTGATTCTGGAGAGCAGATCGTCTGTATACTTCGGAGGCATTCCCTCCACAACAATCATGCTGGTTGCAGCAGCCTTGAAGGGATCCTCGAGCAGGCGCTCCCCCTCCACAGAGCGCACATTCTCCGGCAGATAGGAGAGCACATCATAGTTGGTTCTGGTGCCGATGTAGCCGAGGATCGAGGGAATGGTGAGAAGCAGGGCGGCGAGGATGATGAATTTCGGACGCTGGGTGAGCCAGCGCGCAAGTTTTTTTATCATGACAGCTGCCTCCTTAATGCTTCATCCAGCCGGTGAGCGCGTGCCAGAGATCCCGAAACATCTGGGCAATGCGCTGCAGCACGCTTCTGTGGTCCCGGTCATCTCCGGAGTGAAGGTGATTCTCCTCCTCCTCCGCCTTGATCTCCGCACTGCGGATGAGGACAGAGACTGTGGAGACATTCTGGTTCTGCGGGGAGGTCAGGGATTCGGCGGCCGCATCTGCATCCAGGCGGAAGAGATTGGTCTTATCGCCGGTGTGCTCGTCCCACTTATCATCGACCAGATCATTCAGGCTCTGCTTTGCTTCCCGGAATTTTGTATTGCTCTCCAGTGCATCCGCACTCTTTTTCAGGAGCCCGGAGCTGTTTTGGAGCGCAGCTCTCGTGCCGTCGTTCAGCTGGTCGCTGTTCTGCCGCATGATGTCGCGGGTGGTTTTTAAGAAGCCGCTCAGGCTTCCGGCGGAGCTCTGCAGGGAGTCACAGACAGCGGCGCTGTCGTTCAGTGCAGACTGAAGCTCAGGGATCCAGCTGTCAATGGTGCTGTGCAGCTGATCCAGCTCCTTTATGCTGTCGGACAGCTCGACACTTAAGTTTCCCGCCTGATCAAAGCCCTTCTCTCCATCGGTGCCGATGGCAGCCATGAAGTCATAGAGCCCCTCCAGCGGAAGGTTCATGATATTTTCGCTGAGGCTGTCGGTTCTCTTATAGATATCTGCTGCTTTCCCGGAGGCGTTCTGGACCTCTCTGCGGTAGTTCCAGAGCGCGACAGCATAGCTGATTTCATCTGTGTCATAGCCGAGTGCGGTGAGCTTCTCGATCGCGAAGCTCTGGAAGCTGCCCTCGGGATACTCCATGCCGCGCACGGAGACGGTGCCGCTGCCCTTATAGCGCAGGTCAAGACCTGCATTTCCGGGTGTCGCCACACCGCTCCCGTGGCTGTTCAGATCATAGATCACCTCGCCGTCTCCAATCGCATCCATGGGCTGCATTCCCTGCGATTTCATGTAAGCCGCATAGGCCTGATAGAGCTGTGTCATCTGGGAGAGTGTGGAGCTGATGCTCCGGTTCACAGAATCCTGCCCGCTTTTTGAGAGCGCCCTCAGTCCCTCCACATCCTTCTTCACGCGGTGGGTGTCGCGATCCAGATCGCTGGTGACGTCCTGGAGGTTCTGCATGTCGTCGCTCAGCGAGCGGAGCGTCGATTTGGTGTCGTCGAGATCGTCCTTCAGCGCGAGCAGGCTGGCGTTCAGATCCTTTAAATTCTGCCGCAGGTCTGTGACACTGTTGTTTGTTGCATTCAGATGTCCGCTGAGCGGCTTCAGAGTCTCAGAGAGCCCGTCCATGGAGCCGAGGAAGCTGTCCAGATCTCCGTAAAAACGGCTGCTGGCGCTGTGTACATTCTGCCGTACGGCGTTCAGCGTGTCGAGTCCCTTGGCGGCGCCGGAGAGATTGGACTTCATGCTGTCCAGAGAGTCGAGCAGCTCATCCATCGCAGAGTTCATCTTGTCCCAGGAATCCTCAGCATCCTCCTTGGCTTCCCGGAGATCCTTCAAGTCTCCGAGCCTTCCCGCAGCATTGATCGGGCCCATCATAAAGGTCATGCCCTCATACTGAAACTCCTCTGCGCCGACGGAGAGTGTATATTCCTGTTCCTCCCCGGGCAGCCAGAGGAAGGCGGCGACCCGGATATTTCCGAGGGACTGGATCTGCGCGTCAGGTGCCTCCAGTGACACAATGTCGTTTAAGTTAAAGGCGGAAACTGCGGTCAGGAACCAGTTGTTTTTCATGTATTCGCTGCTGTCCGGATTCGGAACAGCCTTCACCGTGATTTTCACCACGCCCTTCTGTCCGGCGAGCTTCTCTGCCTCGGTCGGCACGCCGTTCAGCTGGTAGGAGAGGGAGATAGTCCATGGGAGGGCTCGGAAGGGAGCCTCTGTCTTTCCCTCAAAGTAAAAGCGCTCCGGTGCCTTCTCTCCAAAATGAAAGCGCACCGTTCCGTCACCTGTCTCCGCAGCAGTGCTGTCGGTGAGATTCTGTACGGCGTCATAGCTTCCGTAGTCTGTGATTTCCCTTGCGCCGTTCAGATTGTAGCTCTTCACGATGCTGGCCTCTGTCGGGTTGCCATAGCTGTCCAGCGTCACGTAATAGGCCTCGTCCACAGTGGGAGAGACGCCGTTTCCGATTGCCGCAGCTGCGGAGAGCGGGGGAAAGCATAACGCGGAACATGCTGTCGTGAGGGAGAGCAGGGTGCTGAGCGCTCTGCGCCTAACAGCCCGATTGTGAGAAGTTCTGTGATTATTTTGATTTTCATTCATAAGCTGCATAAAATCATCTCCTGTACACAGTTTGTGGGAGGCGGTGTGTTTTCCATCTCCCGCGATGCTCCTATTATAGAACAGAAGACGAATTTTTCAACACTTGTATTGATAAAAAATATTTTATCTGCCCGGAAGATGCGCGGGGAGCAGGAGAGAAGGAAAATTTTTGAGGCTCAGCGCGGCGAGCTCCATAAGTGTCTGACGCAGAAATTTCTGGGTATCCTCGTCCAGACTTGCGGCGGCCTTTGCAATGGTGGGGAGGCTGGTTTTCCAGTCATCGAGAAGCTCAGGAAAGGTCTTGGCATCATTTGAGGAGACCACAGTGTAGAGTGAGTCAACAAAGCGCTCCCGCGCCTCGGGGGAGAGCTCGTGCAGCCATTCGCTGAGTGTGTGGTTCAGGTAGCGGGCATCCGGGGCGAGCTCCTTCAGGTAGTGAAAATCCTGCCCCTGTATCTCCCAGGAGAAGGGATCATGCTGGAGGAGACTCAGCCTGCTGCTCTTCACGACGCGGAAGGGCTCCTGATGCTCAAGGAGCATACCGACCACAGCGGACTGCGGAAGCGTCTTGTGGATGCGGCTGCTCAGGGCATGAAAGCCAGGCTCCTGAAGGACTGCTGCGGGAAAGCCGGGACCGTCATGGGAGTAGACGCGTTCCATGCGGCGCCGAAGTGCGGCGCTGCTCTTTGCAGCCGCATAGACGGCGAGATTGCCGCCCTTTGAGTGTCCTCCGCAGCGCAGTATGCCGCGGCAGTGCCGGGCAGCGCGCTGGAGATAGCGGGCCGCCTCTGCCTGAGAGGGAACAGGGGACTGAAAGGCCATATTGAAATCTTCCTTCCATCCAATGAGCGTTGTGTTGGTGCCGCGGAAGGCGATATAGCTCTGATTCCGGTCAAGCTGGAGACTGACTGCAGCAAACTGCTTCTCCAGTCCGCTGTCGAACTGCTCCGTGAAGCCCTTCACACGGATATTGCGAAAGCGTGGGCTCGCAGCCATGGCACTGAGCAGGCGACGGCTTTCCTCCGCCTCCCACACATCGTGGAAGAGCGCAGGAAAGCTCTCTGCCCGGTACAGCTCGGCAAGCCGCACGCCGCGCCACTCGCGGACCTCTGGCACGGAGGAGGCGAGGTGAAAATAGGAGAACCAGGACAGAATGAGACTGTCCGGCGGAGAGAAGGGAAGCTGGTCAAAGGGCTCCAGCACCGTTTCGGTGTAGTCGATGATATTCTGTGTCTTCATAATGTATGTTTCCTCCTGAGGCGGTTTCTGCTCGGAGAGCTGCGGAGAGAGCAGGGAGACAGTGCATCAGCTGAGATATAGATAGTTTCAGTATACCCGCCTGAGGCTGTGCAAGTCAATTTACCGGCGGAGTGCAGTGTGAAAATTTGCCTCCTCCCCTTCGCCGTCCTTGTGGTATACTATGAGCACTTAACGAGAACGAGCCGAAGGCGAAGCTTGAGCTTAAATTATTTTGAAATTTTTTTGGGAGGCCCCGGCCTTCAGAGCAGATACAGGGAGAATGAGCGCAGTATGAAAATCATAGTCGTCGGAAATGGAAAGATAGGGCTTCTGCTGGTGCAGCAGCTCTCAAAGGAAGGGCACGATATCGTCGTGATCGACAATAACCCGCAGAAGCTCTACTACACGCAGGAGAAACTGGATGTGGCGATCGTCGTTGGAAACGGCGCCTCGATTGATGTGCTGAGAGAGGCGGGGGCGGCGAGCTGTGACCTTCTGATCGCCGTGACGAACAGCGATGAGATCAATCTGCTGACGGCGCTGGTTGCGGGTAAGCTGGGGTGCAGCAGCACTGTGGCGCGCGTCCGGAATCAGGAGTACGACCGGGAGATGAATCTCCTGAAATCCAGCTTTGGCCTGACCCTTGCCATCAACCCCGAGAAGACCTGTGCGAAGGAAATATTCCGCCTGCTGCAATTTCCTTCCTTTATTACGCGCAGCTCCTTTGCGGGCGGCAAGGCGGAGATGGTGGAGCTCCTCGTGCCGAAGGACGGCGAGCTGAACGGAAAGCGTCTGGATCAGATGCCGGCCATACTGAACAAGAAGGCCCTGATCTGTACCATTGAGCGCCGGGGAGAGGTCTTTGTGCCCTCCGGCTCCACAGAGCTCATGGCAGGAGATAAGCTCAGCATGGCGGCGGCAACCTCGGATCTGCCCTTCCTTCTGCGTCGCTTTGGCATAGGGAATGAGGGTATACGGAAGGTGATGATCGTCGGCGGAAGCTCGACGGGACTCTATCTCGCGGACGATCTGCTGCGGGCGGGGCTCAGTGTCACCATTGTTGAGGCGGATCCGGAGAAGTGCAGCCAGCTGGTGGAGCGTTTGCCGAAGGCTCATATTATCCACGGAGACGGCTCGCTTCAGGAGCTCCTTGAGGAAGAGGGCATCGCGGATATGGACGCGGTGGTTCCGCTGACCGGTATTGACGAGGAGAATATTATGATCTCTCTCTATGCAAAGTCCATCGGCGTAAAGATGACCATCACCAAGGTAAACCGGATTGAGTACCTGAAGCTCGTCGGCTCTGCGAATCTCGGGGCAGTGGTGAGTCCGAAGAGCCTCACGGCGAATGAGATCACCCGCTATGTGCGTGCGGTCGGTCAGTCCAGGGAGGGCAGTGTTGAGACGCTCTATACCATTAGTAACGGCAAGGCGGAGGCGCTCGGCTTTACGGTACCGGATCACCCGGCCATTCTGAATGTACCCATCATGCAGCTCAGGCTGAAGAAAGCGACCCTCATCGCCTCTATCGTTCGAAATCAGCAGGTTATCATACCCACCGGACAGGATGTGCTGATGAAGGGAGACTCCATCATTGTGATCGCGGATCCGCGGAGGATGATCTCAAATCTCACGGATATTTTCCTTGAGAACGGGGGCGCTTCATGAATTACAGACTGGTCGGAAAATATATGGGCTATATCATGCTGGTAGAGGGGATCTTTATGATCCCGGCCGTACTGGTTGCACTGTACTTCGGGGAGCCTGCCACAGTGCGGGCCCTTCTGATCTCGATTTGTGCGGCGCTCCTGCCGGGCACTCTGCTCAGCAGGCTTAAGAGCCGGGAATCCATCTCCATGGGGGAGGGCTTTGTGATCTGCGCGCTCGGCTGGATCGTGCTGTCTCTCATCGGAGCATTACCCTTTTACATCAGCGGAATGATTCCGCGCTTTATCGACTGCTGGTTTGAGACGGTGTCGGGCTTTACGACGACGGGCTCCAGCATACTGACGAATGTGGAGGCGCTCTCAAACGGTCTGCTCTACTGGCGCAGCTTTTCGCACTGGATCGGCGGCATGGGCGTGCTCGTCTTTCTGCTCGCAATTGTTCCGCTCTCCAAGGGAAATGGAGAGCCCTTCAATCTGATGAAGGCGGAGAGCCCGGGGCCGGCAGTGGGAAAGATCGTTCCGAAGATCAGCAAGACCGCGAAGATCACCTACCTCATATATTTTGGAATGACTGTCCTGATGATTGTTATGCTGCTCGCGGGCGGAATGCCGCTCTTCGACTCGGTGCTGAATGCCTTTGCGACGGCCGGAACCGGAGGCTTTGCCATACATAACAGCAGCATCGGTTTCTATGAAAGTCAATATTTACAGATGACCATTGCTGTGTTTATGGCGCTCTTTGGCGTGAACTTCTCTGTCTATTACCTGATTCTGACCAGGCATTTTAAGGAGGCCTTCCGGAACGAGGAGTTTCGCTGCTACTGGCTCATTCTGATTGCTGCCTCTCTGCTGATCGGAATCAACATCATGCCGATGTATGCGGGCAATATCCCTCAGGCTTTCCGCGACAGCTTTTTTTCCGTCTCCTCTATTATGACGACGACAGGCTTCTGTACAGCGGATTTTGACAGATGGCCGGATTTTTCGCGCTATCTTCTGCTCATCATCATGTGCGTGGGCGCCTCGGCAGGCTCCACCGGCGGAGGCATCAAGGTGTCGCGTATTCTGCTCCTGGCAAAGCACCTGAAGGCGCAGATGAATCAGATGATACACCCGCGTCGCGTCAGCATCGTCCGCATGGACGGGCGCAGAGTGGAGGACGGTGTGATGTTCGGTACCACCGCATACATGGCGGCCTACCTTCTCATTGCGATGGTTTCCATGATGATTATCTCTCTGGACAGCAAGGGACTGGTCACGACGATCAGCGCGGTGCTCTGCACCATGAACAATATAGGTCCGGGACTTGATGTCGTGGGACCGACAGGAAACTTCAGCAGCTTTTCTGACCTCTCAAAATTTGTGCTGTCCTTTAATATGCTGCTCGGAAGACTTGAGATTTTCCCCATCCTCTTTATGCTCTCGCCGGACGTGTGGCGGAGAAAGCGCATGCCGAGGAGCACAGTGCGCGCGCAGGAAGCGGGATGACGTTTCAGAGCCGCTGATGGAAGCGGTACTTTCTGAGAAGCGGAAAATGCAGGCCGGGTGTAACAGGGTATTCGGAAAAGTACAATTCCGGCAGGATCTTTCACGCAACGGCTCTTGCGGAGCCAGAGCAAATGTGGTATACAAGAACTGTTTCAAGGCTGTCGGCGAGGGACGCCGGCGAACATAAGGGAGGAAAGACGAATGAGAAAGGTATTGAGCGCACTGTGTGCTGTGTCCATGGCGGGCGTACTGCTTGCGGGCTGCGGAAGCTCCGCACAGACAGCAACAACCGCTGCGGCGGAGCCGGCGGCGGGCAGCGAGGCTGCCGCGGAGGAGAGCACCGAAGCTGCAGGAGAAGGCATTGCGAAGGAAGATCTGAAGATCGGTATCTTCTTCATCGGTGACGAGAACGAGGGCTACTCCGCTTCCCACATGGAGGGCATCAAGGACGCGGCGAGCGAGCTTGGTCTCAGCGAGGATCAGCTTATCATGAAGACCAATATTAGTGAGGACGAGAGCGCGCTGGATGCTGCTGAGGATCTGGCGAGCGACGGCTGCCAGCTCATCATCGGAACCAGCTTTGGTCACGAGAGCTATCTCATCGAAGCGGCCGGCAATCATCCGGAGATCACCTTCTGTCATGCGACCGGATTCCAGGCGGCGAGCTCAGGTCTCCCGAATATGCATAACTACTTTGACAATATCTACGAGGCGCGCTATGTGTCAGGTGTCGTTGCGGGCATGAAGCTGAAGGAGATGATCGACGAGGGTAAGCTTACCGCAGACGCCTGCAAGATCGGTTATGTCGGCGCATATCCCTACGCAGAAGTGATCTCCGGCTTCACCGCTTTTTATCTCGGTGCAAAGAGCATCGTTCCGGAGGCGACCATGAAGGTGCTCTACACCAACAGCTGGGCGGATCCGGCAGCAGAGGCGGAGACTGCAAAGCAGCTCATCTCCGACGGCTGTGTTCTCATCAGCCAGCACGCGGACACCACAGGTGCCCCGACCGCATGCGAGGAGGAGGGCGTTCCCTGCGTCGGCTACAATGTGGATATGACCAGCGTCGCACCGAATACCGCGCTGACTTCTCCGACCAATCACTGGTCCGTATATTATAAGTATGCCATTCAGTCCATGCTGGACGGCACGCCGATCGAGACCGACTGGTCCGAGGGCTTCAACGAGGATGCGGTTCGTATTTCCGCACTTGGCAGCTCCGTTGCGGCGGGTACAGAGGAGAAGGTGAAGGAGATTGAGGAGCAGATCAAGAGCGGCGAGCTCCACGTCTTTGATACCTCTACATTTACGGTGAACGGAGAGACGCTTGAGAGCTATGCGCCGAACGGTACAGAGTACATCTCCGACGGCTACTTCCATGAGTCCGAGGTCATCGCAGCGCCGGCCTTCGACATCATCGTGGACGGCATCGAGTCAGTTCAGAATTAAGCGTTTCAATTTTGAGTCAGGCTCTGAAGAATTCCCTTCAGAGCCTGATTTTAGGTTTATAAGAAGTATGCTATAATGAGCCTTGCACGGCGGGCGGGAGCGCCCTCCGGCGCGGAGAATCAGAGATAAAGAAAACGCGGGAAGGGATGCGGCCCGGGGCACGCTGCGTCTGCCTGAACCGGCGCGGCACTTGCAGGACGGTATGGAGGAAAGCTTTGTGGGAGAGATGAATGCAATCGAATTCCGGGACGTGACCAAGCGCTTCGGAGAGGTCGTCGCAAACGACCATATCAACCTCACGCTTCGACAGGGGGAGATACTTTCGATACTCGGAGAGAACGGGAGCGGGAAGACAACGCTGATGAATATGCTCTCCGGAATTTATTTTCCGGACGAGGGGCATATTCTGGTGAACGGGCAGGAGGTGACCATTCGCTCGCCGAAGGACGCCTTTGCGCTCCGCATCGGCATGATCCATCAGCACTTCAAACTGATCCCTGTGCTGACGGCGGCGGAGAATATCGTTCTGGGACTTAAGGGGAAGGGAAGACTGAATCGGAAGGCCGTTGAGGATGAGGTGCGCTGTCTTGTCGAGAAGTATGGCTTTCAGCTGGATCCTGCGGAAAAAATATACAGCATGTCCGTCTCTCAGAAGCAGACGGTGGAGATCGTGAAGGTGCTGTACCGCGGCGCGGACATACTGATTCTGGACGAGCCGACAGCTGTGCTCACGCCGCAGGAGACGGAGAAGCTGTTCAGTGTGCTCCGAAACATGCGCAGGGACGGAAAGTCCATCATCATCATCACCCACAAGCTGAACGAGGTGCTGGATATCTCCGACCGCGTCGCAGTGCTTCGGAAGGGGCGTTACATCGGCACGGTGGAGACCGCAAATGCCTCTGTGAGCTCTCTCACGGAGATGATGGTCGGGGAGAAAGTGGATCTCGGCATTCACAGGAGTGAGCCGAAGAACCTCCGGGACCGCCTGATCTGTGAGCACGTGAGCTGTGTGAACGCGGAGGGAATGAAGGTGCTGGATGATATCAGCTTCACACTCCGCAGCGGAGAGATACTCGGCATTGCGGGCATCTCCGGAAACGGGCAGAAGGAGCTGCTGGAATCTATCGCGGGCCTTCAGGCGCATGAGGGACAGATCTGCTACATCAATGATGATGAGAGCCGGAAGGATCTCGGCAGTATGACGCCGATCGAGATCGAGGATCTCGGCGTGCGTCTCGCCTTTGTGCCCGAGGATCGTCTCGGTATGGGCCTTGTGGGGAGCATGGATCTGACGGATAATATCATGCTGCGCTCGTACCGCTCCGGAAAGTCCTTTGTTACGGATCGTGAGACGCCGAAGAAGATGGCACAGCAGATTGTGAGTGAGCTTGAGGTTGTGACGCCGAACACGGAGACGCCGATCGGGCGTCTGTCCGGCGGAAATGTGCAGAAGGTGCTGGTGGGCCGCGAGATCGCCGGCAATCCGAAGGTTATGATGGCGGCGTACCCGGTGCGTGGACTGGATATCAATTCCTCCTATTTGATATACAATCTTCTGAGCCGTCAGAAGGAGGAGGGCGCGGCGGTGATCTGTGTCGGCGAGGATCTCGATGTGCTGCTGGCGCTCTGCGACCGTATTCTCGTGCTGCAGGGCGGGAGAAACGCGGGCATCGTGGAGGCGAGGCAGGCGACAAAGGAGCAGCTGGGTCTTATGATGACCGGAACTGCCGGAAAGGAGAGCGCAGATGAATAACAGAGAGCCTCTGTTTCATATGACAAAGCGGAATCAGATCAGCTTTGCGAAGATCTGCCTCATCCATATGGCGGCGCTGGCGCTGGCGCTCGTGGTCTGTGCGGCTGTGATCGTTGCGGTGACACAGGTGAATCCCTTCGGCGTCTACGGCGCGCTCTATGCGGGCGCCGTGGGAAATGCACGCCGCTTCTGGGTCACAGTGCGTGAGACTGTCATACTCCTGCTCATTGCGGTGGGACTGACGCCGGCTTTTCGCATGCGCTTCTGGAATATCGGCGCGGAGGGACAGATCCTGATGGGTGGCATGCTGAGTGCGGCCCTCATGATCTACTGTGGAGACAGACTTCCGGGCTTTCTGCTCATTGCTGCCATGCTTGTCACCAGTGCGCTGGCGGGAATGCTCTGGGGGCTCATTCCTGCCTATTTCAAGGCGAGGTACAATACAAATGAGACGCTCTTCACTCTGATGCTGAATTATGTGGCCATGCAGCTTGTGACCTTTGCAATCTGCTTCTGGGAGAATCCGAAGGGCTCGAACAGCGTCGGCACCATCAATCAGAAAAGTCATGCGGGCTGGTTTCCGGCTATCGGTGGCAGCGGCTTTGCGGGCGGCCAGTATATTCTGAGCTGTCTCATCGTTCTGCTGGTCACGCTGCTGGTATTTTTCTATCTGAGGCGCTCCAAGCAGGGATTTGAGATCTCTGTCGTCGGCTCCAGCCAGAATACGGCGCGCTATGCGGGCATCGACGTGCCCCGCGTGATTCTCCGCACCATGGCGATTTCCGGCGCGATCTGCGGTCTCGCAGGAGCGGTGATCGTCGGCGGCTCCAGTCACACGCTCTCCACCAGCACAGCGAACGGCAGAGGTTTCACCGCAATCATCGTCGCGTGGATGGCGAATTTCAATCCGTTGTTTATGCTGCTCATCTCAGGGCTTCTCATCTTCATGCAGCAGGGCGCGGTGCAGATTGCGTCGCAGTACAAGCTGAACCAGAACTTCTCGGATATCATCACAGGCATTATTCTCTTCTTTCTGATCGGCTGTGAGTTTTTTATCCGCTATAAAATTCAGTTCAGAAAAAAGGAGGTGCAGTGAGATGACAGTGATTCTAACCTTCATTCAGCGCGCCATCATTCAGGGCATCCCGATTCTCTTTGGCGCCTCCGGCGAGATACTCACGGAGAAGTCCGGAAACCTGAATCTGGGTATTCCCGGCATCATGTACATGGGCGGAATCTCCGGCCTCATCGCAGCCTTTCTCTATGAGAAGCGCGCGGGAGAGAGTGCCAGCGGCTTCACAGGACTTCTTCTGTCCCTCTTTTTTGCACTGCTTGTCTCCATGCTCGGAGGACTTCTGTACAGCTTTCTGACCGTGACGCTGCGCGCCAATCAGAACGTGGTCGGTCTGGCGCTCACGACCTTTGGCACGGGCTTCGGCAATTTCTTCGGCGGCTCTCTCTCTCAGATGGCGGGAGGCGTCGGCCAGATCTCCACAAAGGTCACTGCGGCAGCCTACAGAAAGACGATACCGGGGCTCTCGGAGATACCGGTGCTGGGGAAGATATTCTTCTCCTACGGACTGCTGACCTATCTCTCTCTCATCATTGCGCTGGCGTTGACTTACTTCCTGTTGCGCACGAGGCGTGGACTGAATCTCCGCGCGGTGGGAGAGGATCCCGCGACCGCAGATGCGGCGGGGATTGATGTGTCGCTCTACAAGTACACAGCGACCATAGTCGGCGCGGGTATCGCGGGGCTCGGCGGTCTCTACTTTGTGATGGAATATCTTGGCGGAACCTGGGGGAACAACAGCTTCGGGGACAGAGGCTGGCTTGCGGTGGCACTTGTCATTCTCTCCATATGGAATGCGAACAATGCAATCTGGGGCTCCATTCTCTTTGGCGGTCTCTATATCATGTATCTCTACATTCCGAACCTCTCCCGCGCAGCGCAGGAGATATTCAAGATGATGCCCTATGTTGTGACCATTCTTGTGCTCATTTTTACCAGCCGGAAGAACCGGCCGGAGGATCAGCCGCCCGCAAGTCTCGGGCTCTCGTATTTCCGCGAGGAGCGCTGAGCCCTTTGTCCGCATTGCCCGCGCTTTGAGCAGAAGCAGGAACGAACAGTACAGATTTACGCCTCCCTCCCGGGGGGGGCGGTATGAACAGAAGGAGATCAGGAAATGAAGATCAGAACCAGATATGCGCCAAGTCCCACGGGACGCATGCACGTTGGAAATTTGAGAACTGCGCTCTACGCCTATCTCATCGCAAAGCACGAGAACGGAACCTTCCTGCTTCGCATTGAGGACACGGATCAGGGGCGCTTTGTGGAGGGCGCGACAGAGATTATCTATCGCACCATGCAGGAGACGGGACTCATTCACGACGAGGGCCCGGACAAGGATGGCGGTTATGGTCCCTATGTGCAGAGTGAGCGCATGAAGGCCGGCATCTACATGGAGTATGCGAAACAGCTGGTGGAGAAGGGCGAGGCTTATTACTGCTTCTGCGATCAGGGGAGACTCGACTCGCTGAAGCGAAGCGTGAACGGCGAGACCATTATGCAGTACGACAAGCACTGCCTCTCGCTCTCTGCGGAGGAGGTGCAGGCGAATCTCGCGGCGGGAAAGCCCTTTGTAATTCGGCAGAACAACCCGCGGACCGGCACCACGACCTTCCACGACGAGATCTACGGCGACATCTCCGTAGACAATTCAGAGCTGGACGATATGGTTCTCATCAAGTCAGACGGATTCCCGACCTACAATTTTGCAAATGTGGTGGACGATCATCTGATGGGCATCACCCATGTGGTGCGCGGACAGGAGTATCTCTCCTCCTCCCCGAAGTATAACCGCCTCTACGAGGCCTTCGGCTGGGAGGTTCCGGTCTATGTGCACTGCCCGACCATCACGAATGAGGAGCATCAGAAGCTCTCGAAGCGCAGCGGACACGCCTCTTTTGAGGATCTGCTGGAGCAGGGCTTTGTGACCGAGGCAGTCGTAAACTTTGTGGCGCTGCTCGGCTGGTCGCCGGAGGGAGAGCAGGAGATATTCAGTCTGCCCGAACTCGCAAGGGTCTTTGATTACCGTCGCATCAACAAGTCCCCGGCGGTGTTTGACATGACCAAGCTGCGCTGGATGAACGGGGAGTACTTAAAGGCGATGGCGCCGGAGGTCTTCTATGAGAAGGCGGAGCCCTATCTCGAGAGATATCTCACCGCAGACATCGACCGCCGGAGAGTGGCAGAGCTGGTGCGCACGCGCATCGAAACCTTCCCGGATATTGAGGAGATGGTAGATTTCTTCAACGCACTGCCGGAGTACGATATTGCAATGTATACAAATAAGAAGTCGAAGTCCACGGCGGAGAGCGCACGGAAGGTGCTCACCGAGGTGCTCCCGCTTCTTGAGAAGGCGGAGAGCTGGACGAACGATGCGCTCTTTGAGCTGCTGAAGCAGTATGCGGAGCAGACAGGAGTGAAGACCGGTCATGTGATGTGGCCCATACGGACGGCGCTCTCCGGAAAGCTCATGACGCCTGCGGGGGCAACAGAGATCCTGGAGCTGTTGGGAAGAGAGGAGGCGCTGAGGCGCCTTGAGACCGGAATTCAGAAGCTTGCCTGAGGAGGCGCCTTCCGGTTTTCAGAGAATTGCAACGGAGACAGAATTGAGGAGAGACAGAGAGCGGCGGCACATGGCGGAGGCCGGGCCGCAGATAGAACAAAATACAGCTGCAGCGCCACTCCGGCATACGGAGGGGCTCAGCAGAGCGCAGAGAGAGGCGGTCACCCACGGGGAGGGGCCGCTTCTTGTGCTTGCAGGTCCCGGTTCGGGAAAGACCTTTGTCATCACGCGGCGCATACGCTATCTCATTGATGCGCTGAAGGTGGATCCGCGGCGCATACTGGTGCTCACCTTTTCGCGGGCCGCAGCGCGGGAGATGGAGGAGCGCTTTGCCGCATTACAGGAAGATATGCCCTCCTGTGAGGAAAGGCCTTACGGGGGAGGCAGGCCGGTCTTCGGAACCTTTCACTCCTTCTTTTTCCGCATTTTGCGCACGGCCTACGGCTACGCCGCAGATCAGGTGATTGCGGACGGGGAGAGGGTGAATATTCTCACAGGACTTGTGCGGCAGCTGCGCATTGAGAGCGGAGATATCCGGACACTGGTGCAGAATCTCCTCTCGGAGATCGCAGTGGTGAAGGAGGAACGGGCGGAGCTCCCGCATTACTACTCCGTGAGCTGCCCGGCGGAGCAGTTCCGGGAGCTGTTTTGTGCCTATGAGCGGGCGCTTGGTGAGCGGCAGAAGATTGATTATGAGGACATGCTGCTCATGACCTATGAGCTTTTAAAGGAGAGGGACGATATACGCACCGCACTGCAGCAGCGCTGGCAGTGGCTTTTGGTGGATGAATTTCAGGATATCAATCGTCTGCAGTATGAGATTGTCCGCATGATCGCAGCTGCGCGGAGCAATCTCACGGTAGTCGGAGATGACGACCAGTCGATCTACCGCTTCCGCGGCGCGAAGCCGGAGCTCATGCTGGGCTTTCGAGGGGACTTTCCGGACGCACGTCAGCTTCTGCTGGATATTAATTTTCGCTCCACACCGGAGATCGTGAAGACCGCCGGACGCCTGATACGCCGGAACAGAAAACGCTTTGAAAAGGAAATCACGGCGCATCGTGCCTCCGGAAAGCCTGTGAATACTGTGGTCTGTCCGGATCCCGGGCGGGAGGCGGCCTATATTGTCGCGGAGATACGCCGCCATATTGCAGAGGGGATGCAGTACAGAGATATCGCGGTGCTCTACCGCACGAATCTTCAGCCCCGGCTCTTAAGTGCAAGGCTCATGGCGGAGAATATCCCCTTCCGCATCCGTGAGATGCTTCCGGATCTCATGGAGCACTGGATCGCGAGGGATGTGGTCGCCTATCTCCGCCTCGCGAGGCATATCGCAGAGCCGGGGGACCTGCTTCGCATCATGAATCGCCCGAACCGCTATATCCGGCGCGAGGCGCTCCGCATGGAGGGGGAGACACTGGAGGGGATCTATGCGCACTACGAGAAGAGCGGAGAGCAGTGGATGCGGGAGCGGCTGGATCGCCTGTCGCGGGATCTCCGTCATCTCTCCCACCTCACAGTCTATGAGGCGATCAGCTGGATACGTCAGGAGATCGGTTATGAGCGCTTTCTCTTAAGCTATGCCGAGGAGCATGAGATCGAGCCCGGAGAGCTGCTGGAGATACTGGATGAGCTGCAGGACAGCGCGGAGGGCTTTCGCTTCCCGGAGGAGTGGCTTCAGCACAGCCGGGACTTCCGGCAGGAGCTCATGCAGCGGAGAGAGCGGACAGCAAGGTCACGGGATGGAGAAAAGACGGGACAGAGACAGGCAGAGGAGTACAGGGAGGATACAGACCAGCTGCATCTCATGACCTTTCACGCATCCAAGGGGCTTGAATTTCCGCTGGTCTTTCTTATTGATGTCAACGAAGGCATTGTCCCGCACCGAAAGGCCTGCGGCAGAGACGAGCTGGAGGAGGAACGGCGCATGTTCTACGTCGCGATGACCCGTGCGAAGGACGAGCTTGTGGTCTGTACCTGTAAAAAGCGCTTTCACCGCGCGGTGGAGGAGTCGCGCTTCATCGCGGAATACGAGACGCCGAAAGGCTGATTTTTACGCTTTTTGCAAGATTCTGCTTGCAAAGCGGAATGAGATGAATTTTAATAGAGCCAGCAGCAGTGCTGCGTCCAATAAACAGAAGCAGAATAAAGGAGAATTTCATGAGCGAGAGTCAGGAGATTAAGAGAGAGGGTCTCTTTGATGGCGGAGACACCACGGTCACGCTGACCCTGGATGACGGAACAGAGCTGGAGTGTGTGGTACTCACGATCTTCACCGCCGGTGGTGAGGACAGAGAGTACATTGCGCTCACACCGGAGACGGATGATGAGGAATCGACCGTTTACTTCTACCGCTATGGAGAGACAGAGGAGGGGCAGCCGGATCTCACAAATATTGAGACGGACGATGAGTACGAGATCGTTGCGGATGCCTTTGACGAGATTCTGGACGAGCAGGAGTTTAATGAGCTCTTCAGCGAAGCGGAGACAGAGGAGGAGTGAGAGCTCCGAAGCAAATATCAGAGTGAAAAAGAGCGATCGACCCACGGCGGGCCGGTCGCTTTTGAGTGGTAAGGCGTGTTTCCCAACCTAACTTCTTTTGTTCTTCTTCCTTTCAGCGTTCAAATTCCTTAATCAAATACAATTTAAAATATGGAGATACCCAAGAAGCAAACTCAAATGCTATATCTTTGTGCGCATAAGTTCCGCCATATCTTCCTGCTCTCGCAACAATACCAATAGAATTCGTTTTTTCTACCCACTGCTTAACGGATAAAATAAAACGATTAAATCCTGCTTCATTTTTAATTCCCTCGAATTCGGGGGAATTAAAATTTGTATTATACAGTTGACATTTTTAAAGACAGAAAAAATACATAAAAAATTGAAAGAATACATAAAAAGTTGACAATTATTTTGATTGAATATATTTTAAATATTAGGGATATAGGAAATTATTTATTTTTTGAGGGGAGTATGTACTATGAAGTGGCCTTGGCGAAGGGCAGTCTCTGTTCTGATGGCGTTTTGCGTCCTTTTTGGAACCGTGACACAGGGAGACAGTATCAGCTATGCGGCGAGGCAGGAGTCACTGGCTTCTCTTCTTGAGACATTCTCGGAGGAGGGAATGCCGGATGGCCCGGTGCTGGACGATACGAAGGCCGGAGGGCTGGAGGCCTTCATGGACTGGCTGCGCAGTGAGAACTCCAGCGGCAGGCTGACAGACAGCAATGCCAGCGCGAGCAATGCCAGCAGCAGCAATGCGGAAGGCGCGGGGATAAAGTCCGGGCTTTTGGAATGGCTCGACAATCTGGGGGCGGCGCTCACTGCACCGCTCGGCTTTCTCATGCTTCGGAATGCAAAGCTGCCGGCTCCGGAGCTTAAGAGCAGCGGTCTGTTCCGCTATTATGAGGAGGATGATGCAGTCGTCATCACCGGCTTTGCGGAGGGAAAAGGAAGGGCGGATCTGCCGGATGGCGAGACGCTTGAGATTCCGGACACGCTGGAGGGAAAGCCCGTAAAGCGTGTCGATCCCATGGCGTTTTATCAGGAGGATCTGGACGGGCTTGGGCTCGTTCTGGGCGCAAATGTAGAGGAGATCGGAGAGTCCGCCTTTGCGGGCAGCGGTCTGAAGACCCTGACTTTTGGAGATGCCGTAAAGAAGGTTCAGGCCTCTGCCTTTCGCGACAATAAGCTGGAGGAGCTTCAGCTGAATCAGATCACGGAGCTCGCAGAGGAGGCATTCCTGAATAATAAGCTGAAGACACTCAGCGTGGGAGATGCGCTCTCCGTCGTCGGAGACAGCGCCTTCTCCTACAACGATCTGGATGTGGTACAACTGCCCGCAGGAATCACGGCCTGGGGTACCGGCGTCTTCACGAACAATAACCGCTATGTGCTGGTCGAGACCGGCTCGCCTGTTCTCCGGACCGAGGTGGTGGCGGAGCAGTACGGTCAGGTGGTGAATCCTGCGACCATCACGGTGCGCTGTGTGGATGAAGCGAGCGGACAGCCCATTCTCGGCGATATGATCTTTGGCAATGACAGAGAGAAGCTCGACGGTCTGGTGTTCCTGAATGAGGAAAATACTTACAAGGCCCCTCCGGTTCATGGTTTTGAGCCGGTGGAGCCGGAGCTTAAGTATACGCCGGACAGTGAGAGCTATGTACTCACAGTAAAATATAAAAACACGCACATACTGCCTGTGATTGAGCCAAAGGCGAGCCCCTTTATTCCGCTGAATGGAGACGGGGGAAAAGCAGCGCTGCTGGCTTTCGTAAAGGCGACGGATCTGAACGGAGAGGATATCAGCGCCTCTGTCACCGTGTCTCCGGAGAGCATTCCGACAGATGTCTCCGGTCAGATCATACCTGTGAGCTACTCTGTCCGGGACCGCTATGGCAATGCAGGCAGCCTCACGCTGAAGGTCTCCATCGGTGTGGACTGGAATGCGTTTCCGATTGGGAAGGGCTGGACACTCGGAGACTTTACTTACGATGGGAATAAGGTCACCGGCTTCTCTGAGAGCGGCCTTTTGAAGGTGGAGACACAGAAGGAGCTGGTGCTTCCGCACCTGAACCCGGCGGACGGAACGACAGTCATTGATACGGTTGCAGAGAACAGAGGAGAAAATTCCTTCCGTGTCCGAGGGCTGACCGCTCTGAGCGACTACCTGTCCACGGCGGAAGGAGAGGCAGGAAATATCCGGGTTATAGAGGGAGAGTATCGGCAGTCGGTGTCAGACTATCCGGGCAGCTTCAGCAGCAATGCGATCAGTGAACTGCGCCTGAACGCACTGGAGATCGCCGGCGGCAAGGCATTTGAAGAAAACGCACTGACTCATATCCGCCTGCCCAGGCTGACTCTTGTGCAGGGGAAGGCCTTTTCTACGAACAAACTGGAGCAAATCGGAAAGGAAGATCTTCCGCTGCTGGAGAAGATAGAGACCATGGGCTTTGTGAGCAATGAGTCTCTCAGCAGCATCAGCCTTCCCTCCCTGAAGGAAACGGGATATGTGTCCTTCTGGAACTGCCCGATTGCCGCGGTAGAAGTTCCGAATCTGGAGATCGTCGGGGATGGCGCATTTCTGGATAGTAAGCTCACGGAGGTGACGGAGGAGAACTTCCCTGCGCTTCGCATTGTCGAGGACAGAGCTTTTAACCGAAGTCCTCTGACCAGAGTGTCGATTCCGATGGTGCAGGAGCTGCTCGGACAGGCGTTTTATGGCAATGCGTCCACCGGACAGCCCGTGATCGAGGATCGTTTTGACAGTCTGGAGCAGCTCGGCGATGAGGCCCTTAGGGGAAACGGAGCGCTCACAGAGCTCCATATGCCGAAGCTGAAGCGCATCGGAACGGGTGCCTTTGCAGGAAATCCGGGATCCCCGGAGTGGGCCAATCGCGTTGTGATCTATACCGACAATGAGAGCCTGCCGAGTAAGGAGAATTACATTGTGAATCCTAGCCCCACAGGAGATGGGGACTGGGAGGAGGCAGATTTCACCTGGGACGCGGAGCATCCAGAGGTCGTGACCGGCTTCTCGGCGACGGGGCAGGATAAGATCGCAAAGAAGAATTTTGAATTAAAGCTCCCGCCGCGCGCACAGGTGGTGGCGGAGGGCGCCTTTGAGGCCATCGGTCTGGTCAGTGTCAGTGCGCCAAATGTCACCGAGGTGCGGGACAGCGGTTTCTATGGCAACAAGCTCAGCGATATCAGCAGCGGCTTTCCGCAGCTTCGCAGCATCACGGGAACATGGGCCTTTGGTGTGAATAAGATCACGGCGCTGGACCTGCCGCAGCTGGAGAGCATAGGGAGGCGCACATTTTCGGGAAATCCGATCACGGAGGCGGAGCTTCCCGCCGTCCGGGATATCGGAGACTATGCCTTTGCCGGTGCTCCTCTGGAGACGCTCCATGCGCCGCAGCTGGAGCGCATAGGAAAGCGCGCCTTCTACAGTCATAAGCTTGAGGAGCTGTCGCTTCCGGCGCTCCGGGAGGTGGGAGTCGCGGCCTTTGCAGACATTATGAAAAACAGTGCCTATGCAGAGAGATATGACTATCCGGATGAGAATATCACAGGCTATTATAATCGTCCGCTGGAGAAGCTTTATGCTCCCAGTCTGGAGAGTGTTGCTCCGCTGGCCTTCGCCGGAAATAAGATAAACGAACTGGAAGCGCCTGCCCTCCGGACAGTCGGACGCCGGGCCTTTGATGAAAACCAGATCAGGGAGCTGTCCCTTCCGGAGCTGAGGACCGCAGAACGCATGGCGTTCCACAAGAATCAGATCAGCGGAAGTCTGGATCTGCCGAAGGCAGAGACGCTCTCAGAGCTGGCCTTTGGCTACAATCGTCTGGACGAGGTCTTTGTCAGCGCGGCTTTGAAGGAGCTCTCTCAGAACAGTTTTCAGGGGAACCGCAATAGCAATAAGACGAAGAAGGAAGTGCTGGTCTTCGTCATGGATGGAAATAAGCCTGCCGGGAATCCGAATGAGCTGGAGGACGGCTATGTGAACCAGGTCCGTCAGCACCTCATCAACCCCACGCATGTGACAGTGAAGTATCTGGATGAAAATGACAAGCAGCTCGCGGACACGGTCTCCGAATACATCTACGGAGACAAGACCTACAGCTATATCCGCATATTCCAGCACTCTGTGGATCATGAGACGGTGGAGGTTCCGGACGACAGACAGCCTCACGAGCTCATTTTCCGCTATCAAAAGCAGACTGTGACGAATCGCGGCGGCGTGGAGCTGCGCCAGGGCAATGAGACGGATGTGAACAGCAGTCTTCCGAAGCACAGCTATCACATCGGTGAACTCATGACGACCTGGGTGTATCTGGATGTCACGGATGACGACAACACCTATACAGAGGGAGAGATACGGCTCTATTATGATCCGAAATATATCGACCAGAGCTCCATCAAGGTGCGAAAAGAGGGCACCTCGGTAAAGAGCTTCGAGGCGAAGGACGGAGAGCTGCGCATTCAGCTGGCCACAGATGGCAGTGTGTCAGGCGGCTACAGCCTGAGTCTCCCCGTTGAGTGGAGATTTAAGAAGTATGAGACGCCAAATCACCACGGGCTGCAGATTCAGGGGCTCTTCACCAATAAGGGAGAGAGCATCTGCGTTGCGGAGCCGCTCACGCTGGAGGGTTATTACAATCCGCCGCAGGTTATAAAGAGAAGTCCTCTGAACCTTCCGGACTACGACTATAAGAACCTGGATTCCAGTGACAACGGCCCGCGCCTCATGGGTGTTCTGGGAGAGTACTTAAAGCCTGACGGAGTCAGAGAGTACAAGGTGACGGAGGCTATGCCGGTGCGCTATGACTTCACGGTCGGCTCGCTGGAGCGCTATGTGGATCAGGCCATAGTCCGGGATACGCTGCCGCAGTATGTCGCGATCAATGCGGACGGGTTGGAGGAGACCCGGGATGCAGTGTTTGATCAGTCAATGAACCCGGACTGGTCTCTGAGCGTGGATGCAGAGGGAAAGAAGCTTCTGTCGCAGAGCCGGCAGTTCCCGAAGACTCTGAATCCTTCCGGCTATATCGCGCCGCTCTACCTCTCCTATCCGGATCTGAAGTCCGGCTATAACGTGGAGAACCAGGTGCAGCTTGAGCTGGTTCCGCATGACATAGGCGCAAAAGAGGAGCACATGCAGAGCAGCGATGATCTGAGCATCTATACTGGCTTCTATGCGCCCATAGTCTATGACGGAGATCCGCGCTTTGAGAAATTTCCCGGCGGAGGGCCGCACACGGACGGCATCACCTCTTATTTCTACGACACGGCGAAGGATCGTGAAAAGGTGATTCCTTTCCTTTTACGCGCGTCCTCACTCGCGCAGAAGTCAGATCTGCAGGAGCTTGTGATAGCGGACTATGATCTGGATCCACGGCTGTACTACTACGGCGTCTCCTTCCCGCGTGACAGCCACACGGCCGCAAATATCACGGTGGATGTCATCGCCTATAAGAGAGCGGGCAAGAATCTGGATCCGGCTTCGGATCAGATATTGGATCAGCAGTCTGTGGAGATGAGCGAGAGGAATCATGTCGTATTTCCGGAGGAGATTGCCAGGGAGATCGATTACGTCTATCTGGTGCTGCCGGCAGAACATAAGCTTATGTCCGCACTGGAATTTCGCATCGATACGAAGCTCCGGGAGCCGGACAAGAAGCAGTACAATGCCTCGTCCTCGGGCAGCAATGTATTCCAGAACTACGCCGTCATGTCCGGAAATCTCTATATCAAGGGCACCAAGATCCTGAGCGGTGAGAGAGGGGATTTGAAGAAACCGGACGGCAACACCATGATCAGCAAGTACCACAGCGAGTGGGATCCTATCCCCGGAAACTTCATCTGGGGCGACCACGCGGAAATCTATGTGAGGGATTATGCGCAGCGCATGGGAATACAGAAGACACAGAGCTATCCCTCTACTGCGGCGCGTCCCATCTACCCCGGGGAGCGGGGAGACTATGTCCTGTCCCTGAAGCCGGAGATCTACGGAGGGGCGGCGATCGCCGATCTCGGCGCGGAGGATCTTAAGAATTTTGAGATGATAGACCTCATGCCGAATGGAGTCAGTCTGAACCAGATTCAGCTCTCAGAGGACTTCCAGAGGAGCGGAGGAGAGTATGAGCTGATCGAAAACTACGGAGGCACAGATCAGCTGGCGATCCGCTTCCACACAGAGCTCCTGAAGGCCGGAGTGTATCATATCGCGACGCTGAAGACAGCGACCTCTCCGGCCATCCCGGAGGGCTTTGTGACGAACCGTCTGTATGTAGATTTTGAGAATCCTTCCATCATGAAGCTCGGTGTGAAGAAGGCGGTGCCGGGCAAAGATGCGTCGAAGCCGTGGCTCTACGATGAGACCAGCTTCCGCTTTATGAAGGCGAAGGAGATGTACGCCCGAAAGTATATCCGCAGATACGGAGAGCTGCCGTGGTCGGATGATGGAGTTATGACGGAGTCCGAGGGACAGCTGGAATATAAGCTGGAGCTCATCAACAATCAGAGCAGTGACAGAGAGAATGTTCAGCTGATGGACTTCTTCCCATATGTGGGAGATACCAATATACAGGAGGAGAATATCGGGAACCACAAGAGGGCTCCCAGACATTCCGAGTTTGAGAATCAATTTGATTTAAGCCGCAGCGTGCAGGTTCCGGAGGGCTATGAGGTTCTCTACTGGAACAGTGATACAGCAGTAAACTACAATAACCGTTCCGCGGATCAGATTGCGAAGGAGCTCAGCTGGGCAGCGGCGCCCGCCGCCAATACCAGAGGCATACTGGTGAAGGCAAAGCCCGGTGTGAAGCTTGCTGCCGGAGGCGTGCTGGCGGTCATTGTTCCGATGAAGGCGCCGAAGAACGATCTGAGCAACAACTACGCGAATACCGGAAAGAAGGCCTGGAACAGCTTTGTCCGGAAGGACAGCGCCACCATACGCTTTATCGAGCCGAATGTGGTCTGGAATTCCCTGATCCCGCCGAAGGGCTCGATCAGCTTCAAAAAGTTTGGAAAAGAAGGGATTGCGACAGGCGATGCAAAGGCTCAGGGCCTTCCCGGCGCGGAGTTTGAGGCAAAGGACAGCAGCGGCCGCATCTATACCGCAGTATCCGGTGAGGATGGAGAGGTGCGCTTCACAGATCTCCCGATACAGGAGAGCTATACGATCACAGAGACGAAGCTCCCGGAGGGTTATCAGAGAGCGGAGAATGGAGCCAAGCACGAATTAAAGCTCGGCTATGAGGATTTCAAGAAGCACGCGGCGGCGGATGCAGAGGGGCGGGAGTTCCATGTCCGGATAGAAGACACGCTGGCGATCAGGGAGTTCATGAATGTAAAGCCGTATCGCGGTTCGCTGGAGCTTCTGAAGGTGAATGAGGCGGGAACGCCGCTACCCTATGTCGCCTTCCGCTTAAAGGGCATGAGTCCCTGGAATCAGGACTACGACAGAAGCTTCCGTACCGGAACTGACGGAAAGATCAAGGTTTCGGATCTTCTCGAGGGGGTCTATCAGCTGACAGAGCAGACAAACAGCAGCCAGACAGCTTATCAGGCCGCGGCTCCGCTGGAATTTGCGATTGATGCGGAGCACCGGGAGATTCGCTTCACCGGGGATCAGAGTATTGTCAATAAGGATCTGCAGCTGGTCATCAATAAGCTGGGGCTTGCGGCGGATGCTGCGCTGCCGGAGAGCCTGCAGAAGCTCACGAACTTCGGGAAGAAGAGGCTGGATGGCTATGCCTTCTCCATTCAGGAGCTTACTGCGGACGGTCAGGCGGTCGGAGCCCCGATCGAGACCGGTAAGACCGTGCGGGGAGCAGTGATCGTAAAGAATCTGAAGCTGAACACCCTGTATGAGATCTCCGAGCTTCCGCACAGTGATCCGAATTACAGACACAATGACAGGAAATATCGCTTCAAATTAAACGACAAGGCAGAAATAACAGATGAGAGCGGACAGGTCTTCCGCCAGAACATCCTGAATTTCCCGAACCTTCGAAAGCCCGTGAGAGGTCTGGTAGAGGTGGAGAAGCAGGATGAGAGAGGCGCAGCACTTGCCGGCGCAGTGTTTGCGCTGTACAGGAATGGCGCCGTCATTCAGAAGCAGGAGGCGAAGCTTGAAGGGAACAGGGCACTGGCCCGCTTTGAGAATATTGAGCCGGGTATCTACTATCTCCGGGAGCTCACTGCGCCGGATGGTTACCTGCTCTCCGATACAGAGCACACGGTCTATATTCCCTTTGAGCCAGGCGGAGACAAAACGGGAATCATTGTAGAAGAGGAGCAGATCACAAAGAAGTTCAGCTTCCGCTATGTGGACCGGCCGCTTCAGCTGGAGCTCATCAAGGGCGACCTGATCTATGAGAACATACTGGAGAGTGAGAAGGAGAGCTTCCTCCGGGAGAATTCTGCCTATCGCTACCGCAGTGTCTCGGAGCACAGAGGAGATATCTACCTTCCGCTTCGCGGCGCGGAGTTCGCGCTCTATGAGAAACTGGAGGACGGCAGCAGGAGAGAGCTTACGCCCGGAAAGAGGTTTATCAGTGATGCGGAGGGCCGAATAGAGCTCGGGGATTATGTGAAGCAGCTGAATGTCAGCAGGAACTACATACTGGTTGAGACCAAAGCCCCGGAGGGTTATCGTCTGGACAGCTACACCGTACCGGAGATCCCGCTGAATTTCCGGGATGACAGCCGGATGGGCAAGCTGGACGGATCTGTGATCCGGCGTTTTAAGAACAATCAGCCTATCGCGGGGCGCATTCTGATCTCCAAGCGGGATGCAGACACGAGAAGCGCGCTGAAGGGGGCGGAGTTTGCGCTCTACCTTGCGGAGGAGCTTCAGAAACATCCGGAACGGCCCGAGCCTCTGCTCACAGTGACCAGCAATGCGCGCGGCATCGCAGAGTTCAGGAATCTGAGCCTCGGGAGCTATGTGGTGCGGGAAGTGAAGGCACCGGAGGGCTATCAGCGCATGGAGAAGGACTACCACTTCGAGCTGACGGAGGCAGATTCCACGGGCAGTATCATCATCAACAATCCGCATCTGGTGGAATTTGGCATAGAGAAGCAGTGGATCGGAAAGGCTGCCCGGGAAGCCGTGGTGGAAATACTCTGCGACGGAGTGCCGGCGAAGGATATAAACGGAAGGGAGCTTCCTGCGATTACGCTCAGTGCAAAGAACCGCTGGAGCGCTCATGTGGAGGGGCTTCCCGCGATGGATGCCTCGGGCAGGCGCTACCAGTACAGCCTGAGAGAGCGGCCCATAGAGGGCTATGAGGTGAAGATCACCGGCAGTGCGGATTACGGCGAACAGCACTTCAAAGTGACCAATATGGAGATACCGCCGGAGCCGCCGACCCCACCGAAACCGCCGACGCCCTCCACGCCCTCCAATCCGGGCGGCGGAGGTGGAGGACACACGCCGAATCCGGGAAAGAAGAATTTCAGCGTGAAGGTGCAGAAGCTCTGGGAAGGCAGTCCGCTGGATGCAGTGACCGTCTATCTGCTCCGCGACGGCGAGAGCTATGCGAGAGCGGAGCTCAGCGCGTCAGAGGGATGGAGCTGGGAGTTCAGGGATCTGCCCGTTCGGGCGGAGGGAAGCCTCAGAAAGTACCGCTACACCATAGCAGAGGAGCCCTGTGAGGGTTATGAGACCAGCATCAGCGGAGATGCGGGGCGAGGCTTTACCGTGACCAATACAGAAATACCCGAACAGCCTGAGACGCCCGGATCTACGCCGGAAAGAGGCAGAAGGAGAGTTCCGAAGACAGGAGAGGAGCGCTCCTGGGCACACATTGCCCTGCTGGGGCTGCTTCTGCTCATGCTGCTGGGACTTCACAGGAGAAAAGAAAATCAGGATTAAGAGATCAGAGTTAAGCAGCGACGGATAAACGCTGGGATGCATGTATGACTGAAAAGCGGACATGCTCCGGATAGATACTATGGACAGACCCTGGGTGAGAGCACTCAGGGTCTGATTTTTGTGTTAAAACAGTGATTATAGAATAATTGACTATAAAACCATTTGATTTTGAGGATAAATTGTGTAATATAGAAATATAGCTGTTGGAGATATTGGCAAATTCGTCAATATATTGGAACTTATCAACGATTGTCTGTGTAAAGGGGAATGGTATGAAAAAGGACAAGGCGGTTCAGGAGATCAATGTGGAATCTCTGGACAGTGAGCTGGCTGCAGCAAGAAAAATGGAGGAAAACAAGGGCACAGCCTTTGGCAGAATCGCCGCAGTATTTGCATTCTCTATGTCACTGTTTCACATCCTGACTGTATTCCGGCAGCTGGATGTGATACCGCAGCGCGGCATTCATGTCGCATTTGCGTTTACCATACTGCTGCTTAGTCAGCCGCTCTACGAGCATGTATTTAAGGATCGCTTTGCCGGGAATGCCGAATTTCGCCTCGTCTGCCGCATCATTGATCTTGTGATGATCGGGGCGCTCTGGGCTGCGATCTGGATGTGCAAGTATGAGTACGACCATCTGTCGGACAATCTGGGTATTGCCGGACAGTGGGCGGTGGTTGCCGGTGCGCTGCTGCTCATCATTGTTCTGGAGGGGACCAGACGCTGTCTCGGCTATATCATGCCGGCGCTGGCGATTCTGTTCTTCCTCTACGCGCGCTTCGGGCACATGCTGCCGGGGGCACTGGGGCACAAGGAATATAAGCTTGCTGCGCTGCTCAAGTATCTGTCGGTCGATCTGGACGGTATTTTCGGTACGACCATTCAGGTCTCCGCGACGGTTATCATCATGTTTGTCATGTTCGGTACCTTTCTTGAGGCGTCCGGCTGTTCCAGCTTTATCAATGATCTGGCGCTCTCCCTCACAGGAAAGCTTCGCTGCGGCCCGGCACTGGCTGCGGTTGTCGCCTCCGCGCTGATGGGGTGCATCAACGGTTCTGCAGTTGCAAACGTAGTTGGTACCGGCACCTTTACCATTCCTCTTATGAAGTCCAGAGGCTATAAGCCTGAGTTTGCTTCAGGGGTTGAGGCAGTGGCCTCCACCGGCGGACAGATTCTGCCGCCGGTCATGGGCTCCGGTGCCTTCCTGATGGTCGCCTTCACCGGGGTACCCTATACCCGGATCGTGATCGCGGCAGTCATACCCGCAGTGCTCTATTTCCTCGGCGCTGCCATTGCGGTGTTTGCGCAGGGCGAGGTCGGCGATGTGGAACTGCTTCCGGAGAATGAGATTCCGAGGACGAGAGCTGTTTTGAAGGATGGCTGGCTGTACCTCCTCATCATCGGCGCGCTGGTGTGGGCCCTGCTGATCGTGCAGTATTCTCCGGCACTTTCCGGTCTGATCGGCTGTGTGTCCGTTCCTCTGGTCATGCTCTTTGATAAAAAGAAGCGCTTTACGATCCGGGAGATTCCGGAAACCATGGTAAAAACCGGCTACAGTGCACTTTCCATCGTATCCGGCTGTGCCTGTGCGGGCGTTGTGGTGGCAATGATTTCCAGAACCGGGATAGGCGTGGTCTTCGGAGATATGATGATTAACGCGGCACATGGCCTGATGTTTCCGAGCCTTCTGTTCTGCGCGATTGCCTGCATCATTCTGGGCATGGGTCTTCCGACCACCTCCGCGTATGTGATTGCGGCGTCGATTCTGGCTCCGGCGCTGGCGAAGCTTGGTCTCAGCCTTCTGACTGCACACCTCTTTGTATTTTACTTTGCCTGCCTTTCCGCCATCACACCGCCGGTGGCACTGGCGGCCTATGCGGGAGCAGGGATTGCGAAGTGCGATCCGATGCAGACCGCAATTCACGCCTGCAAGATCGGGTTTGCCGGCTTTATCGTGCCCTTCGTGTTCTGTTATAACGCAGCTATGATGCTGGACGGTTCTCCGCTCTCCATCATATCGGTGTGTGTCACCGCGCTGGTCGGCTGTATCGGCATGTCCTGTGGTATGCAGGGCTGGTATTTCAGCGGGCAGAGAAAGGTGCCGCTTCTTGTCCGCCTCATGGTGATTGCAGGAGGGCTGCTGATGATGACGCCATCTGATCTCATGAGCATCATCGGTCTGGTATTGCTGGCCGCAGCGTTTTTCCTCCCGAAGCTGGGAAGCAGGGAAAAGGCAGCTGTCTGATTTGCAGAGGCGAGCACTGTGTGAAAACATTAGATTCCGGTTGTTAAGGGAAGAGATTCCCGGGCAGATAAAAAGGCTATGAGAAAGGAGAAAAGGTTTATGAAAAAAAGTATGCGCTCTTTGGTTTCGGCAGTTCTTGCAGTCAGCATGACGATGGCGATGACCGCCTGCGGAGGTGGTTCTTCCGCGACAACCGCAGCAGCTCCGGAGACGACAACAGCGGAAGCAGCAGGCAGCGCAGCGGCTGAGACGCCGGCATCCGGCGGTGCCTACACCTACTCCGGGCCGCGGCTTACGCTCAGCGGAGCAGATTCCACCGGGCAGATGTACGCGGCAGCGGCAACCATTGCTACGACACTGGGCAATGCGATCGAGGGGCTGGATGTAGATGCGACCACCTCCTCCGGCTCCAATGAGAATGCGCTGAATGTCCACAACGGTGAGGTTGAGCTTGGCATGTGTTCCGGCGATGCAGCGGCAGCTGCGGTTGCGGGCAGGGGGAAATTTGAAAATGTGGGGCCCTGTGAGGATATCGTGTGTATCGGCGCGGTATATGCCTCCATGTCCAACTGGATTGCGTTAAAGAGCAGTGGCTATGAGTTCCTGCATGATGCGAAGGGCGGCACCTTTGGCGTGGGCCCGGCGGCATCCACCACGGAGGTCTCCGCACTGGTCGGTCTAAAGGCGGCAGGTATCACCGAGGAGAATTCCAAGTTCCAGAACGTCACGCTGGGCGATGGCGCGGATAATGTCTGCAACGGCACCATGACTGCGGCTGCCGCATTCTCCGGCCCTCCGGTCGGTGCGCAACTCAACGCATCCGTTACCAAGGAGTGCGTGTGGCTCGGCTTTACCGATGAGGAGCTCGATGCCGTCATCGCGGAGAATCCGTCCTATTCCAAGCAGGTCATTCCGGCGGGGACCTACAACGGACAGGACAAAGATGTTCCCACCTTCGGCGTGAAGACCCTTGTGATCTGCAATGCAAGCGCAGATGAGGAGCTGATCTATAATCTGGCGAAGGCCCTGCATGAGAATGCAGAGGACATGATTGCCGGAAATGCCTCCCTTGCGCCGCTGGGAGATCCGTCTTTCATGTGCAATGAACTCCCGATTTTGCTTCACCCGGGTGCCGAAAAGTATTATAAGGAAGTGGGACTTCTGAAGTAAGAAAGTAAGCGGAATCATAGCAGTGGAAGATTTTTTAACAGCAGGAGAGTGAACAGCGCGCCTCGCAGTTTTTTGCGAGGCGCGCTGTTTTTGGACTGTTCGGATGAATTTTGGCCGCAAGCCGTTTCATGGGAGAGGGGACTTGGACAGCGTAATACTCAGACATTGAAGCGGAACAGAATCACGTCGCCGTCCTGCACGACGTAGTCTTTGCCCTCGAGACGCATCAACCCTTTTTCCTTTGCTGCCGTGTTGGAGCCGCAGTCGAGCAGATCCTGGTAGTTGATCACTTCGGCGCGGATGAAGCCGCGCTCGAAATCTGTGTGTATCTTTCCTGCGGCCTGCGGTGCCTTGGTTCCCTTCTTTATGGTCCAGGCTCGGGTCTCGTCCTCTCCGGTGGTGAGGAAGCTCAGGAGTCCCAGGAGGTCATAGCTTGCGGCAACCAGCTTGTCGAGACCGGACTCACTGATGCCGAGTGCTTCGAGGTAGTCCGCCTTTTCCTCCTCATCCAGCTCGGAGATCTCCTCCTCAATCTGCGCGCAGACGACAAAGACCTTGCTGCCGTGCCCGGCCGCATAGCGCTGGACCGCCTGCACATGAGGATTTGACGCGGCATCGTCGGAGAGCTCGTCTTCTTTTACATTGGCCGCAAAGATCACAGGTTTCTCCGTCAGGAGGCAGAGTGAGTGTACAAAGGAGAGAACATCTGTGTCCTCACTCGCATAGGCGGAAGCTGGCTGGCCGGACTCAAGCAGAGTTTTCAGCTCCTTCAGTATATCGAGCTCCTTCTTTAAGCTTTTGTCGTTCATCGCGGAGCGTGCCGTCTTTGCAATGCGGCGCTCCAGCACCTCGAGATCCGCAAACACCAGCTCCAGATTGATGGTCTCAATATCCCGCACCGGATCCACAGAGCCGTCCACATGGACTACATTTTCATCCTCGAAGCAGCGCACCACATGGACGATGGCATCACATTCGCGGATGTTTGCAAGAAACTGGTTTCCCAGTCCCTCACCCTTACTGGCACCCTTCACGAGTCCCGCAATATCCACAAACTCGATCACGGCGGGCGTCACTTTTTTGGAGTGGTGCAGCTCTCCGAGCTTTTGGAGCCGTTCATCCGGAACAGTGACGATGCCGACATTCGGGTCTATGGTACAGAAGGGGTAGTTCGCCGCAGCGGCCCCTGCCTTTGTGAGAGAGTTGAATAGAGTGCTTTTGCCTACATTTGGAAGGCCGACGATACCTAATTTCATGATTCTGATATACCTGTCCGGGAAGATCTGATTTTCAAGGTTTCCCGCCTTTCTTCTGTTTTGCTCTGTGTTTTTATGCAGCTTTTAAAACATTGCTGCTGAAGCTGTGCAGCCTGCGGCGCACTTGCGGGTCTTATTTCAGTTCTGAAAAAGAAAAGCAATACAATTTCGTATTATAGCACAAAGTCAGGGTTTCTCAATGCCGGCAGTTCTAAAATCGAGAATGTTCCTGTGAAAACAATTGACAAGATGGAGGAGAATGATTAACCTGTTAGCGATGGTTAACCTTGCTTGCAATTTTTCACAGAAAGGCCGGGTTTGTGGCTATGAAAATACATTTCCATCAGGATGCGGAGCATCCTATCTATGACAGCTTTACGAAGGAGCTGCAACAGTGGAGCGAGAGCGGGCATATCCCCGCTCTCGCAGACAGGGAAACTGCGTACTATCTGGAGCTTCAGGGCGGGCGGCTCGCGAGAAAGAGGCTCCACCATGAGCTGGAGCTTCGGAAGTACACGGATGAGGTACTGGGAGTGCAGCACTGTCCTGGAAATCATTATGAGGATGAGTGGGTCTATGCCTCTGTCAGGCGGAGTGTGCGCTATCACAGAGACGGTCGTTGTCTCTATCAGAAAAAGAGCGATCAGATTCTGTATCAGACAATCACCCATGCGGATACGCCGGATGGGATAGGCGAAAAGCCTTACAGCTGTCCGAACTGCGGCGCGACGGCGAGAGTGGCAGAGCTCGTGAGAGGATGTCCCTACTGCAATGCCCGCTTTCAGATTTCAGAGCTTTTTCCGAAGGTGACCAATTTTTACTTTCTCCGGATGGACAGCATAAGGAGCAGAAAGAAGCAGATCTGCTGCATCATGGCGTGCTGCATGCTGCTCTGCTTTCTCAGCATGTGCCTGCGTGAGCTGACGGGAGCTGCGGAGCACACGGGACTGCTCACGAAGCTGATCAGCTCCGTGCTGGTCGGAGGTTTTCTGGGTTACTTTCTTTCCGGGCCGTTGCTTCTGCTGTCCATGCTGGTGGCAAATTCTGCCCGTCATGTGCCGCTCCGCGCGGTATTTACAAAGAAAAAAATTACAAACTTTATGAAGTCGCTGGATCCGGATTTTTCCTATCGCTACTTTGAGGGGCAGATGCTCTCATTCCTCCGTATGGTCATCTTTTCGGAGGATGCGGACAGGCTCTCGGCATTTCAGGGGGAGGAGCGCTCTGCGGAATTCAATGACATCATAGATATGGTCTACACAGGCGGCATGACGGTGCGGAGCATGCAGCTCACACCGGAGCTCTGCAGACTGGAGCTGGTGGCATATACCAATGACAGCTATGAGGTGGACGGACGCATCTTTGTCAGAAATGACAGGATCGCATTTACTGCAGAGAGAAGCAGGCATATAAGGCCGAATCCCGGATTTTCCATCACGCTGGTGCGGTGCAGGAGCTGCGGCGCGAGCTTTGACGCAAGCCATCAGAAGTGCTGCCCTTACTGTGGCAACAGCTATGAGATGCGTGCGGACAGCTGGGTTATCACAAAGGCCGTGCTGTTGAGGTAGTGTGGCTTCTGTCTTCTGTTGCTGCCGCATATCAATGCAGGAACTGCATCTTCGCGCCTACAGAGTCGAAGACACAGCTCCTGCAATTTTTTATACAGATTACAGACTTTATTTCAGCGCAATGTCGGGGGCATTGTACCAGAGAAAGCCGTTTTCCCCGCAATAGACATCCATCTGTCCGGAGAACAGCCTGAAGTATAGAGGAGCAATATTTTACATGGATTTGACATTCCCGTGGTTTTGGGTTTTACATGCGATGGCTACAATAAAGAACAGAACAGAAAATATAAAAGGAGCTTGAAGAGAATGAAAAAGAAAACTGGACGGATGATAGGAATGGCACTTGGCATATTGCTGCTGACGGGATGCGGCGGCAGACAGGTGGAGGAGACCGCCGGGTATGTTACTGCGGATGGTTCCACCTCTATGGAGAAAGTCATAGGAGTTCTGGGAGAAAGCTTTGAAGAGCTGCATCCGGAGATTCGCTTTACTTATAACCCGACCGGTTCCGGGAGCGGCATCACCGCAGTGGCAGAGGGACGCTGTGATATAGGGCTCTCAAGCCGCAGTCTGAGTGAGGAGGAGAGGAATAAAGGGCTCAGGGAGACGGTTCTGGCCTATGACGGTATTGCTGTTATTGTACATCCTGACAATCCTCTCTCCGATATGACGATAGAGCAGCTGGCAGCTGTCTTTACGGGAGAGATCCAAAATTGGAGTGAGATCGGGGGAGCAGATGGAGAGATTGTTCTGATCGGAAGAGAGGCGGGAAGCGGCACCCGGGACGGCTTTGAGAATATCACAAAGACCGCGGGCTCCTGCCGGTACCGTCAGGAGCTGACTTCCACCGGAGATGTGATTACGACGGTGGCAGCAAATCCGCATGCGATCGGATATGCTTCTCTGGCCTCACTGAAGGGACAGGTGAAGGCCGTATGTATCAATGGTATAGCACCGAATGCACAGAGTCTGAGGGACGGGAGCTATGCCGTGCAGCGGCCCTTTGTTCTGGTGACCCGGGAAAAAGCAGAAATCTCACCCGCTGCTCAGGCCTTCTTTGACTATATTCAGAGCGAGGATGCCAGAGAAATCATCAGCGGCACCGGCGTCGTTCCTGCTGACTGAGCCGTCGCTGCGTACTGAACCGCATGTTTGGAGGCGATGAATTTTGAACAGACGAAGACAAATCGGTGAGCAGCTGATTCACGCGATATTTTTGATTCTGGGGCTGCTTACAGTAGGGTGCGTGCTCCTGATCACCTTCTATCTCTTGCTTGCCGGTCTGCCGGCCTTGCGGACGATAGGATTCAGCCGCTTTTTCCTCTCCGGAAAGTGGACCCCTCTGGAATCTGTACCCTCTTACGGAATATTGCCGTTTCTTCTCAGCAGTATCTATGGCACTGCCGGAGCGGTTCTGCTGGGGGTTCCGACCGGATTTTTTACAGCGGTATATCTGGCCAAATTTGCACCGAAGGGGATGCGGGTCATAATAGAGGGAGCTGTGAGTCTGCTGGCAGGTATTCCCTCGGTCGTCTATGGACTTGTCGGAATGCTGGTGCTGGTCCCCGCTGTGCGAGATCTGTTCCGGCTTCCGGATGGAGCCAGTCTCCTCTCCGCCATTCTGGTGCTTGGAATCATGATTCTTCCCTCTGTTATCAAGTTGTCACTGACAGCGCTGGAGGCTGTGCCGCGGGATTATGAGTATGCTTCGCTCGCACTGGGCGCCAATGCAATTGAGACCTGCTTCAGGGTTTCTGTTCCGGCTGCAAAAAGCGGGATTGCCGCTGCGATTACGCTGGGAGTGGGACGTGCCTTAGGGGAGGCGATGGCAGTGATCATGGTGTCCGGAAATGTGGCGAATATGCCCTCGCTGTTTCAGAGTGTTCGTTTTCTGACCACTGCCGTGTCCAGTGAGATGTCCTATGCCGTGAGCGGGAGTTTGCATCAGCAGGCGCTGTTTTCTATTGCATTGGTGCTCTTTCTCTTCATTCTCCTGATTAATGCTGTCCTGAATTTTTTTCTGAAGAGGGAAAGGAACTGAGCTTATGAAGGATTCTGTCAGCGTCAGCAGAAAATGCTACAGTATGGCTATGTGTATTCTTATGGGACTGGCTGTCCTGATGACGGTTGCGCTGGTGCTCTTTCTTGTATTTTATGTGCTGGGAAGAGGTCTGTCACATATCAGCCGGGAGCTTTTGCTCACGGGACCGAGCTACCGGGAACAGCGCATAGGAATACTGCCGGATATATTGAATACACTCTATCTTGTTGTGGCGACACTGGGGCTGGTTCTGCCTCTTGGAGTTGGCGCCGCTGTGTATCTGACGGAATACGCGAGACACAAAAAACTGGTGAGTTTCATTGAATATGCGACGGAAACGCTGTCAGGAATTCCTTCTGTTATTTATGGTCTTGTCGGGATGCTGGTTTTCTGTCAGCTTGCAGGACTGAGAACTTCTCTTTTTGCAGGCAGCCTGACTCTGGTTATTATGAATCTCCCTGTAATCATTCGTACAACGCAGGAAAGCCTCAGAACAGTGCCGCAGTGTTATCGCGAGGGGGCTTTTGGCTTGGGAGCGGGCAAGTGGAGAGTCATACGGACTGTGGTGCTGCCTGGCTGCATTGACGGCATTGTTACGGGTTGCATTCTTGCTGTGGGGCGTATCGTCGGAGAGTCAGCAGCGCTTCTGTTTACAGCGGGTTTTGCTCATACGCTGAACGGTTTTGTTTCCGGGCTTGCCGGTCCGGGAGCCTCTCTTTCAGTTGCTCTCTACGTCTATGCCAGAGAACAGGGAGAGTTTCAAATTGCCTTTGCAATTGCTGCGATTCTATTGCTGCTGATTCTGCTTATCAATCTTTTGGCAGCTGTGGCCGGAAGTTATTTTAAGAGAAGGAGAATATTGTGAGCAGTATTATTTCTGTCAGAGATCTGTGTCTGTGGTACGGGAATACACAGGCACTGAAGCATATCAGCATGGAGATTGAGGCGCACAGCATTACAGCACTGATCGGACCCTCTGGATGCGGAAAATCCAGCTTTTTAAAAACGCTGAATCGCATGAATGAGCTGATTCCTGAAGTGAGGTGTGCGGGTCAGGTGTGCTATCAGGGGAAAGATATTTTCGATGCGGCTGTGGATGTGAATCATCTGCGAAGGCATATTGGCATGGTGTTTCAGAAGCCGAATCCTTTTCCTATGAGTATATACGATAATGTGGCCTATGGTCCCCGCACCCATGGGATCCGGTCCAGAGCAAAGCTGGATGATGCGGTGGAGTATGCTCTGCGTGCAGCCGCCATCTGGGACGAGGTCAGGGACAGACTGAAAAAAAGCGCACTGGGGCTCTCCGGAGGGCAGCAGCAGCGGCTCTGCATTGCAAGGGCGCTTGCAGTGCAGCCGGATGTGCTGCTGATGGATGAGCCCACCAGTGCACTTGATCCGATTTCAACCTCAAAGATTGAAGATCTGGTGCAGGAGTTAAAGAAAAATTACACAATTATCATGGTGACACACAATATGCAGCAGGCAGTGCGTATCTCCGACCGGACGGCCTTCTTCCTCATGGGTGAACTGGTTGAATATGGTGCGACAGAGAAAATGTTTGAGTGTCCGGCAGACAGGAGAACAGAGGATTACATCACAGGGAGGTTCGGATAATGCGCAATCATTTCGATGAGCAGCTGAATGAGCTGAGGCATAAGCTCACGCATATGGGAGCTCTGTGCGAGGAGGCAATTGCTCTTGCAGCAAGGGCCCTGATGGAGGCGAATGCCGCTGTAGGCAGAAGGGCGCTTACTCTGGACGCGGAGATTGATCAGATGGAGCGGGAGATTGAAGGCCTCTGTCTTAAGCTGCTGCTTCAGCAGCAGCCGGTGGCCCGGGATCTGCGGCAGATTTCCGCTGCGCTCAAAATGATTACGGATATGGAGCGTATAGGCGATCAGGCCTCTGATATTGTGGAAATCATTCCTTACCTGAAAGAGCGCAGAGTCAGAGAGTGCGATTCTATTCGACAGATGGCGGCAGCTGCTATTAAGATGGTGGTTGAGAGTGTGGATGCATTTGTCCGGAGAGATTTAAAGCTGGCACGGCACGTGATACAATGTGATGATATCGTGGACGCGCTTTTTGACAGCACCAGAAGCGCTCTGATTCGGATGATTGCCGAAAATCATGCGGACGGAGAGTATGCACTGGATCTGCTGATGATTGCAAAATATTTTGAACGGATCGGAGATCACGCGACGAATATTGCGGAATGGGTGGAATTCTCCGTCACGGGAATCCACAGGGGAGGGCAGGGATGATATGGTGTGTTGAGGATGATGCGAACATCCGGGATATTGAAGTTTATACGCTGAATGCAACTGGACTTGGTGCCAGAGGTTTTTCCTGCAGTGAAGAGCTTTTTGCTGCACTGGAACAGGAAAAGCCGGAACTGATCATATTGGATATCATGATGCCCGGTGAAGATGGAGTGGAAACTCTGAGACGTCTCCGAGCCTGCTCTGACACCGGCAGGCTTCCTGTTATCATGGCAACTGCAAAGGGAAGTGAGTTTGATAAGATACAGAGCCTGGATCTTGGTGCAGATGACTATCTGGTGAAGCCTTTTGGCATGATGGAGATGGTGAGTCGGGTAAAGGCTGTGCTGCGGCGCTGTCAGCCCGCTCCGGAGCAGCATATATTGAAGATGCATGCACTCTCCATGAATCTGGATGAACACACGCTTACGGCAAAAGCGGAGCGCATTCAGCTGACCTTTAAGGAATTTGAGCTTCTTCGGCTGTTCCTTACAAATCCGGGCAGAGTGTTTACCAGGGATCAGCTCTTTATAAAAGTCTGGGGGATGGATCATATCGCGGAAAGCCGCACTGTGGACATGCATATCCGTACACTGCGGCAGAAGCTTGGGGACTGCGGGAAGTATATTGAGACCATTCGAAATGTAGGTTACCGCATGAGGACAGATAAATGACTCGACGTATATTTCGTTCCATTGTGTCGGTGGCGCTTCTGGTTCTGCTTGCCTGCGCAGCCCTGCTCCTTTTTGTTCTCTACAGCTACTTCGGCACGGTGCAGGCGGAGCAGCTGCAGGCTGAGCTCTCCTTTGCGGCAGAAGGAGTGGAGACGGGGGGATTCAATTACCTGCGGGCTCTGCAAAGCGATCGCTATCGTCTGACCTGGGTAGATGCAGCGGGAGATGTTCTGTTTGACAGTCAGGGTGATGCGGCACAGATGGAGAACCACGCTGCACGGGAAGAGATCAGGGAGGCTTTTCAGAGGGGAAAGGGAGAGAGCACACGCTTTTCCGACACGCTGACAGAGCAGACGCTGTATTTTGCGGAACGGCTGAGGGATGGAAGTGTGCTGCGAATTTCAGTCAGTCGAAAAACCACGCTGTCGCTGCTGCTTGCGCTGCTTGCTCCGCTCAGTGCTGTTCTGTTTGCCGCTGTTTTGCTCTCAGCAGTGCTGTCTGCAGGGATTTCCCGGAGAATCGTCTGCCCGTTGGAGGCGATCAATTATGATCGGCCGCTGGAAAACGACTGCTATGAGGAACTGTCTCCTATTCTGGTACGCATGGAGCAGCAGCGCCAGCAGGTACATGCGCAGCAGGCAGCACTTGATGAACAGAGAAGGGAGTTCGCCGCGATTACCGGGAGAATGAGAGAAGGGCTGGTTCTGCTGAACCATCGCGGGGAGGTGCTCAGCATCAATCCGGCCGCGGAGCGCTTTTTTCGGACAGATGCAGATGCCGTCGGCAGGGATTTTATTCTGGTGGAGCGCAGCACAGAGCTTATGGACGCCATAGAATGTGCAAAACGGGAGGGAGATACAGAACTGCAGCTCAGTCGGGACGGAAGGGAGTATCTGCTGCGAGTGAGCGGTACAGCGGCAGAGAAACAGGGAATAGTCCTCCTGCTGTTTGATGTCACAGAGCGTGTGCTTGCGGAACGAAATCGCAGGGAGTTTACCGCGAATGTATCGCATGAGCTGAAGACTCCGCTGCAAAGTATCATGGGCAGTGCAGAACTTCTGGAAAACGGACTTGTGCAGGCAGAGGATGTTCCTGCTTTTGTCGGCCGTATCCGCAGAGAGGCGGGGCGTCTGATGTCCCTGATCGAGGATACGATTCGTCTGTCGCAGCTGGATGAGAGGACTCCGCTGCCGGTGGAATCGGTGGAGCTGAGATCACTGGTCTCAGAGGAGCTTCGTCTGCTGAGGGATGCCGCGGCTCAGAAAAATATCAGCTTGGAGCTGAAGGGAACAGAGGTACATATTCAGACGGTGCGGCAGCTCCTCCATGAAATAGTCTACAATCTTTGTGATAATGCGATCAAATACAATGTAGACGGCGGCAGTGTGACAGTTACAGTGGGAGAGCGCTTTTTGTCCGTGCGAGACAGCGGCATCGGCATAGACGCAGCACAGCAGACGCGTATTTTTGAGCGCTTTTACCGGGTAGATAAGAGTCATTCCCGCCAGATCGGGGGTACCGGGCTGGGGCTCTCAATTGTAAAGCACGCGGTAGAATATATGAATGGAGTGATTGAGATTAAAAGTGAGCCGGGAAGCGGAACAGAAATAACGGTGCGTTTTCCGGAAGAGAACTGAAATAGGACAAGTCAGGCAGACTCCTGCCTGTATTTACCGCGGATGGCAGAGCTGCGGCCGGCAGCTTGTTCTGCCGCCCATGACAAATGTGCTGCTCTGTGATATAAGTGTAGGGAAATGAATTAAGAGAATTGAGGAGCGCACATGGGCTACGATCTGAGCTTTGTAAATCTGGGAATTACCATACAGCATATGCAAAATCACATTGACGTCTTCGGATTTCGCATTGCCTTCTACGGAATCATCATCGGCATAGGGATGCTGCTCGGCATAAGGCTCGCTGCGGGTGATGCGAAGCGGCGCGGGCTGGGGGAGGACGTGATCTATGATTATATTGTCTACGGTATACTCGCCGGGATTGCGGGAGCGCGCCTCTATTACGTCTTTTTTCAGTGGGAAGCCTATCGCAGCGATCTGCTGCAGATTCTGAATCTCCGCGCGGGAGGTCTTGCGATCTACGGAGGTGTGATCGGCGGCGCCCTTGCGCTCCTTCTGTGGTGCCGTCTGAAGAAGCAGCACTTCCTTGTCATGGCGGATTCTCTGGTGCTCGGTGTGGTCGTCGGGCAGATCATGGGGCGCTGGGGCAATTTCTTTAACTGTGAGGCCTTCGGCCGCTACACGGAGGGGCTCTTTGCCATGCGGATACGCCGGGAGATTGTGAATCCCATCATGATCGACGCAGAGCTCCTTGGGCACCTCATCACGGAGAACGGCGTTGAGTATATACAGGTGCATCCGACCTTTCTGTATGAGTCCTGCTGGAATCTCTGCCTGCTTCTCTTCCTGCTCTGGTACAGGTACCGAAAGCGCTTCGAGGGGGAGCTGCTGTTTCTGTATCTCGGCGGCTACGGACTGGGAAGAGTGTGGATCGAGGGACTGCGCACTGACTCCCTTCTGCTGCCTGGAACAGGGATCGCCGTATCACAGGCGCTGGCGGGCTGCTGTGTGTTTGCCGCAGCAGTGGGCATCATCTATTTTCGAAGAAAAAGCGCCCGCAAGTCAAGATAAAGCGGAAAGTGCAGAAAATCCCCCACTTGCTCCCACCTCGAAAAAGTCGCAAGAATGCTGTATTTTCAGAGACAGAGATCCACATCTTGAACCTTTAAAGTTTATAGCTCCACATCTTGTAGCAGTCGTGCAAACCCGCATGGCTGCTTGTTTTTTTGCTTTTTTTATTCCGGAGATGCCTTGCTTTTTCCCTGTGTTTTTAGTATGATTTGAACATAGAAGTGGTAAAAAGTGGTGAAATGTGGGGCGGTGCTTATGTTCACGGGAGAGTATAACCATACGGTTGACACAAAGGGACGACTGATAGTCCCTTCTCTTTATCGTGAGCAGCTCGGCGCATCCTTTGTGGTGACGAAGGGACTGGACGGCTGTCTCTTTGTATATTCCGCGGAGGAGTGGAATAAGCTTGAGGAGAAGCTTGCAAACCTGCCGCTGACCAATCAGAGTGCGAGAAAGTTTTCCCGCTTTCTGCACGCAGGCGCGGTGTTCTGTGAGACGGATAAACAGGGCAGGATACTGCTTCCGGCCAATCTGAGAGAATTTTCCGGCATTGTAAAAGAAGCAGTGCTGATCGGCAATGGCAACCACGTGGAGATCTGGAGCGCAGAGAACTGGGCGAAGGAGCTGGAGATCGAGAATAACGCAGACGATATCGCGGCGGGACTCGACGGACTGGGATTTGGCATATGAGCTTCCACCATATTTCCGTACTGTTGAATGAAACGGTAGACAGTCTGAATATCCGTCCGGACGGCATCTACGTTGACGGGACGCTCGGGGGAGGCGGACACGCGTTTCAGGTAGCCTCGCGGCTCACAGCCGGCGGAAGACTGATTGGAATAGACCAGGATGCAGATGCGATTGCCGCAGCGACGGAGCGCCTCAGTCCCTTTGCGGACAGGGTGACGATCGTACGTGACAACTATGTGAATGTCAGAGCTGTGCTGTCACAGCTCCATATCTCCGGGGTGGACGGCATTTATCTGGATCTCGGCGTCTCTTCGCATCAGCTGGATACGGCGGAGCGGGGGTTCAGCTATATAGAGGATGCACCTCTTGATATGCGCATGGACCGGCGTCAGGACAGAACCGCTGCGGATCTGGTAAATGAGTGCTCTGAGCAGGAGCTGTTCCGCATCATCCGGGATTACGGAGAGGATCGCTTCGCAAAAAATATCGCGAAGCATATTGTGAAGGCGAGAGCAGAGAAGAGGATAGAGACGACCCGGGAGCTTGCGGATATTGTCCGCGGAGCCATACCCATGAAGATACAGCTGACGGGAGGACATCCCGCCATGCGGAGCTTTCAGGCGCTGCGCATCGAGCTGAACGGGGAACTGAAGGTGCTGGAGGCGTCCATTGACAGCATGATAGGACTGCTGAAGCCGGGGGGAAGACTCTCGATCATCACATTTCACTCGCTGGAGGACAGAATTGTAAAGAACGGTTTTCGGAAGAATGAGAATCCTTGTACCTGCCCGCCGGGGCTTCCGGTCTGCGTGTGCGGAGAGAAGAGCAGAGGCCGGGTAATTACGAGAAAGCCGATTGTGCCGCTGGAGGCAGAGACAGAGGAAAACAGAAGAGCGCGGAGCGCAAAGCTCAGGGTGTTTGAGCGGAGCGCGGAGCAGAATTAGCAATATGAGCGCTGTGACGGACAGGCTTTAGAGAAGCAGCGCAGGAGGAGCGAAAGCTCCGTGGGGGGAGCAATGAAACAGAGAATGGCAGGGAGAGAAAGGTATGCAGCACAGCGCCCGGGGAGAGCTGTGGCCTCCGTGCAGTATAATTATGACAGTGTGGCGCGGCAGCTGGTTCCGACAGAGGAGCAGCGGGCAGAGCGCGAGGACAGGCTCAGAGCCCGCCGCGCGGAGCGCATTGCGAGGAGGAGGGAGCGGCAGGCGCTTCACATGGATCTGCCCTATCTCATGATGCTGACGGCTGCGACCTGCGCAGCGCTGTTTATCTGCTGCAGCTATATCCGGGTGCAGTCGGGCATCACTGCGAGCATGCGGAACATCGAGACACAGGAGGAACAGCTTGAGGCACTGAAGAGCGAGAATGATGCACTTCAGACCGCGATCAATACCGATGTTGATCTGGATCACATTTATGAAGTGGCGACCAACGAGCTTGGCATGGTTTATGCGGATCGGAATCAGGTAATTCGCTACAAAAAGACAGAAAGCGAGTACGTGAGACAGTATGAAGACATCCCCGGAGCGGCGGAGAGGTAAGGAATCCTCGAATCCGGCAAAAGCAGGACTTACATTACACATGAGAGAAAAGCTGGCAGTCACCGCCATGGTGATCATGCTGGCTTTGTTTGCGTTGATCTTCAGACTCTGGAAGATACAGAACGACAACAGTGAGGCCTTCAATCAGAAGGTGCTCTCCCAGCAGCGCTACGATTCCCGCGAGATTCCGTATCGCCGCGGGGATATCGTGGACAGAAACGGGACCTATCTCGCCACGACCAACAAGGTCTACAATCTGATTCTGGATCCCTCGCAGATCAATTCCGATCAGGAGGATTATCTTGAGCCGACGGTGAGTCTGCTCTCGGAGGTCTTTGGCTACAGCCAGGATGAGCTGCGTCAGATCATTGCGGATCGCTCGACCTCGCACTATGTGCGCTACGCGAAGCAGCTGTCCCATGACCAGAAGGAGCAGTTTGAGGAGCGGAAGGCGGAGGTAAATAAGGGCTATAAGACAGAGGGGGATCCGCACCGGGTGCACGGCATCTGGTTTGAGGACTCTTATCTGCGGCAGTATCCCTACAATGCGCTTGCCTGCAATGTGATCGGGTTCTCTCTGAGTGACGGAGCGGAGGGGGCGGGTGGCATCGAGCAGTATTACAACAGTGAGCTGATCGGTATCCCGGGCCGGGAATACGGCTATCTGAACGACGACTCCAATCTGGAGCGCGTAATCAAGCCCGCAGAGGATGGAAACACGCTGGTCTCCACCATAGATATGAAGGTACAGAGTACTGTAGAGAAGTATATCGCACAGTTTGAGGCGGAGATGGGCGGCGATACAGTGGCATGTGTCGTGATGGATCCGCGAAACGGCGAGATCCTCGGTATGGCGACAAACCACCGCTTTGATCTGAACAATCCGCGGGATCTCAGCGTGATCTACAATGAGGAGCAGCTCGCGGAGCTGGATGAGGAGGCAAAGACAGAGGCCCTCTTCAGTCTCTGGAGAAATTTCTGTGTGAGCGATAGCTATGAGCCGGGTTCCACAGCAAAAATTTTTACGGTTGCTGCCGGCATGGAAAACGGCGCGATCAGCGGCAGTGAGAGCTATGACTGCGGAGGGTATCTGGAGGTCGGGGGGTGGCAGATCCACTGCTCGAAGCGCACCGGCCACGGGATGCTGACTGTCACGGAAGGCCTCATGCAGTCCTGCAACGTCGTCATGATGCGCATCGCACAGACGCTTGGAAAGGAGAATTTCTGCAAGGTGCAGAGACTCTTCGGATTTGGCAGCCGCACGGGCATAGATCTCCCGGGTGAGGCGGATACCTCTGCCTTTATACACACGCCGGAGGATATGTCCTCCTCGGATCTTGCGACGAATTCCTTCGGGCAGAATTTCAACTGTACCATGGTACAGCTCGCATCGGCCTTTGCGTCGGCTATCAATGGCGGCTCTTACTATCAGCCGCACGTTGTGAAGCAGGTTCTGAATGCACAGGGCGCGGTGGTCAGAGATATACAGCCGGAGCTCGTGCGGGAGACCTGCTCAGCGGAGACCTCCGCTTTTCTCAGGACAGCACTGCTTCGCACGGTCTCGGAGGGAACCGGAAAAGCTGCCGGAGTTGACGGTTACGAGATCGGCGGAAAGACAGGGACTGCAGAGAAATACCCGCGCAAGAACGGAAACTATCTGGTGTCCTTCTGCGGCTTTGCACCGGCGGATAATCCGCAGGTGCTCTGCTATGTGGTTGTTGATACGCCGCACACGGCGGATCAGCCGCACAGCACCTACGCAAGCGGCATCTTCCATAATATCATGGCAGAGATTCTGTCTTATCTGAATGTATTTCCCGCAAGTGCGGCGCTGGAGCCGGCCGCGGAGAATGCAGGACTGCCGGAGAGTGAGGGCATCAGCGATCTCTCTGAGACAGCACCGGAGCCCGAGACGGAGACCCTGCCGCCGGTCTATGACACAGAGGAATATGTTGAGAATGCTGCGGAGGGGGCAGAGCTTCCCGGGGCGCCGGCCGGCGTGGATGCAGAAGTGGCTGCGGAGAGCGGAGCACAGACAGAGCCGCAGGAAGAGGATACGGAAGAGGCTTCTCCGGTGGAGGAAGGGCAGTAGTGCGCGCTGTGGCTTCCGCGCTGCGACAGAGATACGACATGGGGGCCCACTTGCAGAGTCCCGGTGATCGAGGTATACTGTCCTAAATTGTCCAGAGTTGACATAAAAGTCAGGAGAATGTATCTATGCTGAGCGATACGATCCTTGCGCTGCTGCTGGCCTTTGTGGTCTGTGCGGCGATCTGCCCCTATGCCATTCCAATTCTGCACCGCATGAAGTTCGGTCAGCAGGTGCGGGACGACGGGCCGCAGGCGCATCTCAAGAAGAGCGGGACGCCGACCATGGGCGGAATTATGATTGTGCTTGCCATACTGGCAGGCACAGCTCCCTTTATCCGAAGAGAGCCTGAAACTGTGCCGGTGCTGCTTTTTACCGCAGCATTCGGTTTCATTGGTTTTCTGGATGATTTTCTGAAGATCAGAAAGCGGCAGTCCGAGGGGCTCACGGTGAAGCAGAAGCTTCTGCTGCAGCTCTTGGCGACAGCGCTGCTGGCGGTCTGGCTGTACGGAAGACCGGAGCTCAGAGCACTCCTCGTTCCCTTTACAGGCTCGCTTACAGGCGGCTTTTTGCTGCAGCTTGGATGGCTCTATGTCCCTGCAGTCTTTTTTGTAGTGCTCGGGACGGACAACGGTGTGAACTTTACTGACGGTCTGGACGGGCTTTGCTCCTCTGTGACTGTGGTGGTGTCCCTGTTCTTTGCTGCGGCGGCCATACGGGAGCAGATTTTAATCGCGCCGGTGGCGGGCGCTGTGACCGGCGCGCTGCTCGCATTTCTTCTCTTCAACTGCTATCCGGCGAAGGTCTTTATGGGAGATACGGGTGCGCTGGCGCTGGGGGCCTACGTCGCCTCCATGGCGCTTGTCATGCGCATGCCGCTTTTTATTCCTGTTGTCGGATTTATCTACCTCATTGAGGTAATATCGGTTATGATACAGGTAGGGTATTTTAAGTGGACACACGGAAAGCGCTTTTTCCGCATGGCACCGATCCACCACCATTTTGAGCTGGGCGGCTGGTCAGAGACGCGGGTTGTGACGGTGTTTTCTGTGACTACGGCAATCCTGTCCCTCATTGCATGGCTGGGGATGGGACTGTGAGGCAGAGTGTGAAGACAAATCAGAGTGATGAGAATGGAATCAGCGGGGAGGTTTCATATGAATGAGAGGGTTATGGTTGCAGGAGCCGGAAAGAGCGGAATCTCTGCAGCAAAGCTTTTACTTGAGACGGGAGGTGCAGTCTTTCTCTACGACAGCAATGCGGAGATGGATGAGGCGGCACTCAGGGCGAATTTTCCGGAGGATGCGAAGCTCACGATCAAGCTCGGAGAGCTGGAGCGCCCGGATATCAGCGGAATACAGATCTGCGTCATGAGTCCCGGAATTGATCTTGAGACAGCGTTTGTGAAGCTGCTCACGGACAATAAGGTCCAGCTATGGAGTGAGATTGAGCTGGGCTATCAGGTGGCGAAGGGGCGTCTGGTTGCAATCACCGGAACCAACGGGAAGACGACGACCACCACACTCACAGGCGAGATCATGAAGAATGCCTTCGGGGATGCGTTCACGGTGGGAAATATCGGCCTTCCTTACACGGAGACCGCACTGAAGACGACGGACAGCTCGGTGACTGTGCTGGAGGCCTCCAGCTTTCAGCTCGAGACCATTATTAATTTCCGTCCTCACGTGGCGGCAATCACCAACATTACCCCCGATCACATGAACCGCCATCACACAATGGAGAACTATGTCCGGATCAAGGAGGATATCACCTCCAACCAGACGAAGGAGGACTTCGTTGTCCTGAATCACGACGACAGTGCGCTGAGGAGCTTTGGAGAGAGCGGCAGCTGCCCCTCGACTGTCGTATTCTTCTCCAGCACAGAGGAGCTGCAGAACGGGTATGATATCGAGGACGGCGTGATCTGCAAAAAGGTGGACGGCGAGGCGACAGCTCTGCTTAGAACCGACGAGCTTCAGCTGCTTGGGCGTCATAACTTTGAGAATGTGATGGCGGCCATCGCGATTGCGGACTGCATGGAGGTTCCGATGGAGACGATCCTTAGCACATGCAGAGGCTTCCAGGCGGTGGAGCACAGGATTGAGTTCGTGTGCGAGCGCTACGGTGTGAAGTATTACAACGACTCGAAGGGCACCAATCCGGATGCGGCCATTCAGGCGATCAAGGCTATGCCGGGGCCGACCATACTGATCGGCGGGGGCTACGACAAGGGCTCGCAGTACGATGAGTGGATTGAGGCCTTTGAGGGAAAGGTGCGCTATCTTGTGCTGATCGGGCAGACGCGCGATGCGATCTCCGAGTGCGCGAAGCGGCACGGCTTTACGAATATCATGTTTGCGGAGGATCTTCAGGAGGCGGTCAAGGTCTGCGCTTCCTATGCAAACGCGGGAGAGAATGTGCTTCTGTCTCCGGCCTGCGCAAGCTGGGGAATGTTCCCGAACTATGAGGTGCGCGGCACAATGTTCAAGGAGTACGTGCGGGCACTGTGACGGGCCGCGCTGCGGGCAGGACTTAAGAAACTGCGGGACAGAGGAGTAAGAAAAGAAAGGAGGGAGAGATGGCCAGGCGGACAGAGGCGGGAAATGCCGGCACACGCAGCGGCAAAAGTGCAGCGCGGCCTAGCAGCCGGAACGCCGGGCGGCGGACGGACAGCCCCGGAGCAAGGGCGCCGGAGAGGCATAAAAACTTTTATGACTACAGTCTTGTGTTTGCGGTTGTTTTCCTGACGGCCTTCGGTCTCCTGATGATCTATTCCTCCAGCTCCTATATGGCACAGATCAATCCGCGCACGAATGACGCTGCCTTCTACCTGAAGCGTCAGGGGATGATTGCGCTGGGCGGCTTTGTGCTGATGGTTATCATCTCTCTGATGGATTATCACTGGATCCTGAAGTGCTCCAAATTCGCTTATGCGCTCTCCTATGTGCTGATGATTGCGGTTATGATCGTCGGCAAGGAGGTGAATGGCAAGAAGCGCTGGCTCGGTGTGGGGCCGCTTTCTTTCCAGCCGACAGAGTTCGCAAAGCTTGCGCTGATCCTCTTTCTCACGGTCTACATCGTGGAGAAGGGCAGGGAGATCAATAGATGGAAGGGAATTGCCATGCTTTTTGCACTGGATTTTCCCATTGCGGCGCTGGTCGGAAAGAACAACCTGAGCTCCGGCATCATCATCCTCGGTCTTGGCTTTGTGATGAGCTTTGTGGCTACGAAGCGGTATATTGTTCATCTGCTGCTCTGTGCTCTGGCGGGACTGGGTGTGGCAGTGATCAATCCGGTCTCTCATGCCCTTTTGGCAGTGGGGCTTCTGCACCCCTATCAGCTGAGCCGCATACTTGTGTGGCAGGATCCCGCGCGTTACGCGCAGGACGGCGGCTATCAGGTGCTTCAGGGACTCTATGCCATCGGCTCCGGCGGGCTCATGGGGAAGGGGCTCGGAGAGAGCATACAGAAGATGGGCTTTGTGCCGGAGGCGCAGAATGACATGATCTTTTCGATCATCTGTGAGGAGCTGGGGCTCTTCGGCGCAGTGTCATTAATTCTTGTATTTCTCTTCATGATCTATCGCTTTCTGGTGATTGCAAATTCTGCACCGGATCTCTCCGGCGCGCTGCTTGTGGTCGGCATCATGGCGCATATCGCAATTCAGGTTATTCTGAACATCGCGGTTGTGACGAATACCATCCCGAACACCGGCATTACCCTCCCCTTTATAAGCTACGGGGGAACCTCCGTGCTCTTTCTCATGGTGGAGATGGGGCTTGTGCTGAGCGTGTCGCACAGCATCCGGGCGGACGGCTGAGGAGAGGCGCATGAAAGATAAAATACGTCTGTCCCTTCTCTGTCTCGCGCTGATCGCCACGATTCTTCTGGTCGGGCTGAATATCACAACGGTCAGGGTGACCGGAAACCACATGTACACGGCGGAGCAGCTGGAGGAAATCATCTTCCCGGATCACTTCTCGCGAAACAGCACGGTCTGTGCGCTGCGGGAACTGATGGGAAAGAAAAAGAGCATTCCCTTTGTACAGGACTATAAGCTCGCGTTTACGGGGCCGACCTCGGTGGAGCTGATTGTCTATGAGAAGAGTATCGTGGGCTATGTCTCCTATATGAGCTCAAAAATGTACTTCGACAAAGATGGCATCATTGTGGAGAGCTCAGGGCGGAGGCTTGACGGTATACCGGAGATCACAGGGCTTCATTTCGGGCAGATTGTTCTGTACCAGAAGCTTCCGGTGGAGAATGATCGCATTTTCTCCATGATACTGAACCTCACACAGGCCCTCTCAAGCTACGGCATTGCGGCGGATGTGATACGCTACGACAGCAGCCTGAATGCCTCCATGACGGCAGGTGATGTGACCATCCTGCTGGGGAGTGACTCGGAGATGAACGGAAAGCTCTCGGAGCTCTCCAATATACTGCCGGAGATCAGGGATTTAAGCGGCACGCTGGATCTCAGTGACTTTGACCCGACGGTGACGAACCGCATGTATTCATTTAAAAAGCGCTGAAACTGCCTTGCGCTTTTTCTGAAAAATGCGTATGATATGTTCAGACTGAAAAACTGTGGGTAAAATGAAATCATATAGAAGCAGGAGGCACACACTTTGCTGGAAATTAAGCTGAATGAGGATGAGAACACCGCGAAAATTATCGTGGTTGGAGTCGGCGGAGCGGGAAATAATGCCGTGAACCGCATGATAGAGGGCAGCATCGAGGGCGTAGAGTTTATCGGTGTGAACACGGATAAGCAGGCGCTTATGTCCTGCAGAGCGCAGTTTGCGATGCAGATCGGCGAGAAGCTGACCAAGGGACTGGGCTGCGGTGCGAAGCCGGAGGTGGGAGAGAAGGCCGCGGAGGAGAACATTGAGGATATCACCGAGGCGCTGAAATCTGCGGATATGGTTTTTGTGACCTGCGGCATGGGCGGTGGGACCGGAACCGGCGCGGCTCCGGTTATCGCGAGAACTGCGAAGGAGCTCGGGATCCTCACGGTCGGCGTTGTCACAAAGCCCTTCAGGTTCGAGGGCAGACAGCGCATGAATAATGCGATTGCAGGCATCGAGAATCTGAAGGCCGCTGTAGATACTCTGATTGTGATTCCAAACGACAAGCTTCTTGAGATTGTGGATCGCCGCACCTCTGTTCCGGAGGCCTTCGGCAAGGCGGATGAGGTTCTGGAGCAGGCCGTGCAGGGCATTACCGATCTGATCAATGTGCCGGGACTCATCAATCTGGATTTTGCGGATGTGCAGACCGTGATGACGGACAAGGGAATTGCACACATCGGCATCGGCAGGGCGAGCGGAGACGACAAGGCTGTCGAGGCAGTGAAGATCGCCTGTGCTTCCCCGCTGCTTGAGACAACCATCGACGGCGCAAGCAATGTGATCATCAATATCTCCGGTGATGTGAGTCTCATTGAGGCCAATGAGGCTGCCACCTATGTGCAGGAGCTCGCCGGGGAGGAGGCAAATATTATCTTCGGCGTCATGTATGATGAGAATGTTCAGGATGAATGTACCATCACGGTGATCGCGACCGGTCTGGATCAGAACAGCATTGCGACAGCTTCTGCGGATAAGGGAAAAAACAGTTTCCGCAAGGGAAGTGCAGCTGCGGGCTCCGTGAAGCCGGCGGCAAGGTCTTTTCAGACGGCTTCTTTTCTGAATCCGGAGCCTGCAAAGGAGCTCACGGGTGGAGCGGAACCGGCTGCTGTGGCAGCAGAGCCTGCGAAGGTGGAGCCGGAGCTGAACGCGCAGGATCACTATGTATTTGAGCCGCGTCAGAATAAGAATGTGCAGATCAATATTCCGGATTTTCTGAAGGGAAGAAAGTAATCAGGCTTTGACAGAGCCCGCGTGTATATATAGAAAAGACAGCGCTGCGGCGCTGTCTTTTCTTCGGCAGAGGGGGCGGATCCTCCGGAGCTTCAGCCTCTGATATCAGGTGTTCTTCCGGTAGAGTATGAGCAGTCCCTTCAGCAGGAGATTGTCGTCGATGATGATTTTGTTGCGGCAGAGCGGGGTTACAAACGGGGCGAGTCCGCCGGTGGCGACGACAGTAGCCTTTTCTCCGAGCTCCTCCTGAATGCGCTCGATGCACCCGTCCATCATGGCAGCGGTGCCGTAGAGTATGCCGCTCCGCATGCTCTCTATGGTGTTTTTGGCGATGATCGCGCCGGGCTTCTCCAGATCAATGTGAGGAAGCTGTGCTGTGCGGCTGCTCAGCGTGTCCAGAGAGACGCGGAGCCCCGGATAGATGATGCCGCCGACATAATCCCCCTTCTGGTCAAGGGTGGTGATCGTGGTCGCTGTGCCCATATCGATCACGATGATGGGCAGGGGGTAGTTGGCCTTGGCTGCGACGGAATCCACGATGAGGTCGGACCCAACCTTTTTCGGATCATCCATGCGGATATTCATTCCTGTTTTCATGCCGGAGCCCACCAGCTTGCAGTCCAGTCCTGTCACCTTCCGCACGGCGTTCAGCAGGATGGGATTCAGGGGCGGTACGACACTGGAGAGAATGGCGCCCTCGATATCCGGCGGGGTGACATGCCAGAGCTCCAGTATATTTTTGATGCTGATGGCATACTCGAGATCTGTCTTCCTTGTGTCGGTGGTAATGCGCTCCATGAAGTAGCTGTGCTGCTCGTCGATGCCGCCGATGACGATGTTCGAGTTTCCCATATCAATCGCGAGTATCATGGACTTTCTTCCTTTCTGGGCAGAGTTGTGCTATGATTACAGCGCCAAAAGCGCAGAGCCCACGCTTAACACAGTTTTTATAACACAGATTCCGCGGAAAAACAACGCGTGAGACAGCACGGAGGGAGAGAGGACGATGCTGAAGGGAAAGACAGTTCTGCTCGGTATCAGCGGGAGCATATCCGCATACAAGATGGCACATCTTGCGAGCCTCCTGAAGCAGGCGGGCGCAGAGACCTATGTGATCATGACGAGGAATGCCTGCCGCTTTATAGACCCCATTGTTTTTGATACGCTGACGGGGCATCGCACGGTTCTGGATGATTTTGACCGGACAAACGCTTCTCCGGTTTCACATCTGGATCTTCCGAAGGCGGCCGATGTTTTTCTCATCGCGCCCGCGAGCGCAAACATCATCGCAAAGGCGGCCTGCGGGATCGCGGATGATATGCTGAGCTCCGCAATTGTCGGGGCATATTCCTGTCCGCTGCTCATATCTCCGGCTATGAACGTGCATATGTTTGAAAATGTGACCGTGCAGGAAAATCTGAAGAAGCTCTCGGAGAGGGGCTGGCGCATTGTAGCACCGGGCATCGGCTATCAGGCCTGCGGGGATACCGGCAGCGGCAGGCTTCCGGAGGGAGAGGAGCTCTATGAGTGGCTTGAGATGGCCTGCGGCGCGGAGCAGGATCTGAGAGGACGGCGCGTGCTGGTGACCGCAGGAGCCACGCGGGAGCCGCTGGATCCCGTGCGCTTTATCACAAATCATTCGACCGGAAAGATGGGCTGCGCGCTTGCGCGGGCCGCGGCGATCCGGGGAGCGGAGGTGACGCTGGTCGCGGCGGATATGCGCGTGGAGCCGCCGAAATTTGTGAATACGGTGCGGGTCAGCTCTGCGGAGGAGATGTTTCAGGCGGTGACGCGGAGAGCGGCAGAGCAGGACTTTATCATCATGGCGGCGGCAGTCGCAGATTTTCGTCCGGCTGAGGTCGCGGGAGAGAAGATCAAGAAGAAAAAAGCGGCCGATGCGCTCCTCACCCTGCCTCTTGAGAGAACACGGGACATACTCCTGTGGTGCGGGGAGCATAAGCGGGAGGGACAGTTCCTCTGCGGCTTTGCCATGGAGACGCAGAATCTTCTGGAGAATGCGGCGGAAAAGCTCAGGATAAAGAAGGCGGATATGATAGTTGCAAACAGTCTTCGCGCGGCGGGCGCAGGCTTCGGCACAGATACCAATATCGTGACTCTGCTGAGGAAGGACGGAGCAGAGGAGCTCCCCTTGCTCTCGAAGACCGAGGTCGCAGACCGGATACTGGACTGCATGGCAGGAAAGCACTGAGCGGCGCGGAGCATCGACCGCGTAGTTTTTTAAGATGACTATATATGAGATTCAGACACAGAGGGATCGGAAAGCAGGCATAACGTGGCAAGCAATTTTAATGAGATCAGCAAGCGGCGCACCTTCGCCATCATCAGTCACCCGGATGCGGGCAAGACGACGCTCACGGAGAAACTGTTGCTCTACGGAGGGGCGATCAATCTCGCGGGCTCCGTAAAGGGCAAGAAGACCGCAAAATTTGCGGTCAGTGACTGGATGGACATTGAGAAGGAGAGAGGCATCTCTGTCACCTCCTCGGTGCTGCAGTTCAGTTATGAGGGGTATTGCATCAATATTCTGGACACGCCGGGACATCAGGACTTCTCGGAGGATACCTACCGAACGCTGATGGCGGCGGATTCTGCGGTTATGGTGATCGACGCGGGCAAGGGTGTCGAGGCACAGACCCGGAAGCTCTTCAAGGTCTGCACCCTGCGGCACATTCCGATCTTTACCTTTATCAACAAGATGGACCGCGAGGCGCGGGATCCCTTTGAGCTCATGGACGAGATCGAGGAGCTGCTCGGTATTCGCACCTGTCCCGTGAACTGGCCCATCGGCTGCGGAAAGAATTTCAAGGGGGTCTATGACCGCAGACAGCGGGAGATCACCTCCTTCCATGCGTCACATGCGGGGATGCAGGAGATCGCGACGGAGAGCTGGTCTGTGGACGCACCGGAGCTCGGACAGAGAATCGGCGAGGACTATAAGGCTCAGCTCATGGAGGAGATCGAGCTGCTGGACGGCGCAAGCGACGAGCTGGATATGGAGCGCGTCGGCAGAGGAGATCTGACTCCGGTGTTCTTCGGCTCTGCACTTACAAACTTCGGCGTTGAGACCTTTCTGGAGCACTTCCTGAAGATGACCTCTGCGCCGCTTGGCAGAAGGACGAAGCAGGGGGAGGTGCAGCCGATGCGAGACGATTTCTTCTCCGCCTTTGTCTTTAAGATCCAGGCCAATATGAACCGGGCGCACCGCGACCGCATTGCCTTCATGCGCATCTGTTCCGGCGAGTACGATGCCGGAATGGAGGTGACACATGTGCAGGGCGGCAGAAAGATCAGACTGAACCAGTCCACGCAGATGATGGCGGATGAGAGGAAGATCGTCGAGAGGGCCTATGCGGGAGATATCATCGGCGTCTTCGATCCGGGTATCTTTGCGATCGGAGACACGCTGACCGATGCGCGGGAGACAGTTGAGTTCGAGGGGATTCCGACCTTTGCGCCGGAGCACTTCGCGCGGCTGCGTCAGGTAGACACCATGAAGCGGAAGCAGTTCACAAAGGGAGTCTATCAGATTGCGCAGGAGGGAGCCATCCAGATCTTTCAGGAGCGGAATACCGGAATGGAGGAGATCATCGTGGGGGCGGTCGGCGTGCTGCAGTTTGATGTGCTGACGCACCGCCTGAAGCAGGAGTACAATGTCGAGGTGCGTCTGGATCAGCTGCCCTATGAATATATCCGCTGGATCGAGAATCCGCAGGAGGTCGATCCGGATCGTATTCAGGGTACAAGCGATATGAAGCTCATACAGAACCTGAAGGGCGACCCGCTGCTTCTCTTCAGTCATGAGTGGAGCGTGCGTATGGTTGAGGACAGAAATCCGGGACTGAAGCTCTCGGAATTCGGCAGAAATTAGAGAGGGAGCGCTGTATGGACGAATTTATGGAGCTTGAGGAGGGCCCGGTGAGCGGGGATGATCTGATCGCTGAGCTGCCGAATCTGTATCCGGAGACAGTGGATTTTCTGAACAGCCTCGGGATGCACTGTATCGGCTGCGCCGCCTCACAGTATGAGACGGTGCGAGAGGCCTGCCGCGTGCATGGTCTGCATCCGGGCAAGGTAGTACGGGAGCTGAACCGCATCATCACGGGCGGCTGAGAAAGAGCTGCGGGGATCTCTTCCCGGGGCAGCGAGGTCATAGTAAGGAGCACAGGAGCTGACAGGAGGTTTGTATGAAATGCCCATTCTGTAACGCTGCGGACACAAGAGTCATTGATTCAAGGCCGGCGGACGACAACGCATCCATACGTCGGAGAAGACAGTGCGAGAGCTGCGGAAAGCGCTTCACTACCTATGAGAAGCTGGAGACCATGCCTCTCATGATCATCAAGAAGGACAATTCGAGGGAAGCCTATGACAGGGCGAAGATCGAGGCGGGCATCATCCGCTCCTGTCACAAGCGCCCGGTGTCCTCGCTCCAGATCAGTGCGATCACAGATGCGATTGAGACGGCGCTCTTTAACCGTGAGGAGCGGGAGCTTCCATCCTCTGTGATCGGGGAGATGGTCATGGACAAGCTGAAGGATCTGGATCCTGTGGCCTATGTCCGCTTTGCCTCGGTCTATCGGGAGTTCAAGGATGTGAACACCTTCATGGCGGAGCTCGCAAAGCTCCTGCAGCATCAGGAGCAGTCATGAATCCCTTCTTTCCGGAGCGAAGCTTTGAGAGCGTATATGCGCTGCCCTTTGCAGAGCTCTATGAGGAGGGACTTCGCGGCATTGTCTTTGATATCGATAATACGCTGGTTCCGCCGGATGCCCCGGCGGATGAGCGGAGCAGGGAGCTCGTTAGACGGTTGAGAGCGCTTGGTTTTCGCATATGCCTCGTGTCGAATAACCGGGGGCCGCGGGTGCAAAGCTTCGCGGAGGAATTGGGACTGCCCTTTGTGGCGAAGGCTCTGAAGCCCCGGCGCTATGGTTATCGCCGCGCGATGCGCATCATGAGGACGCGTCCGGAGGAGACGGTCTCTGTCGGCGATCAGCTCTTCACGGATATCTGGGGGGCCAATCGCACAGGGATGCACAGCGTACTGGTTGCGCCGATGGAGCGGAGAGAGGAGTTGCAGATCCGGTTTAAGCGGCTCATTGAGCGCCCCTTTCTTCATGCCTACAGGAGGGCGGAGCAGAGGAGAGGAGGAACACGCGGATGATGTCGGCAAACACGCTGGTCTGCGGTCTGATTGCAAATCCCATCGGACACAGTCTGTCACCACTCCTGCATAATACGCTCGCGGAGCGTATGGGGGTGGATCTCGCCTACCTTCCCTTTCCGGTCAGGGAGGCAGAGCGCCTTGGAGAGGCCGTACACGGCGCGTATGCGCTGGGAATACGGGGACTGAATGTGACTGTGCCCTATAAGATGGCAGTGCTCCCCTTCCTCTGCGGACTGGACAGAGCGGCAGAACAGATCGGTGCGGTGAATACGCTGCTGCGGACAGATCAGGGATATCTTGGCTGCAATACGGATCTTCCCGGCATGGAGCGCCTTCTGAAGCGGGAGGGCATCTCGCTCAGGGGAGAGCCGGTGCTCCTGCTCGGGGCAGGCGGCGCGGCGCGGGCCATTGCTGTCATGGCGGCCTTGCACGGCGCCTCAGAGCTCACCGTACTGAACAGGAGCGCGGAGCGGGCTGAACAGTTTGTCTCAGAGCTTCAATCCCGTTTTCCGGGCACCTGCTTTACGGCAGCCGGGCTTGACGGCTGGCGGGAGCTTTCCCGGCAGGACTATATTGCCTTTCAGTGCAGCAGTGTCGGAATGTATCCGTACACGGAAAAAAGCCTTATTCCGGAGACGGACTTTTATCATAAGCTCCGCTGCGGCGTGGATCTGATCTACACACCCTCAGAGACAGAGTTCATGCGGCGTCTCTCGGCAGCAGGGAGGGAGGCCCTTGGCGGTCTTGATATGCTGCTGTATCAGGGCGTGCTCTCCTTTGAGCTGTGGACAGGGCGCTCTGTGCCGGAAGCGCTCTGCGCGGAGCTTCGCGCCTGTCTTCAGAGGGAGCTCTCGCGGCGGGAGAGGGAGTAAAACAAAGAGCCGTATCGCCTGTACTCCGTAAAAATCTTTCCTGCTGGATGCAAAACGCCAGAAAGGGCTTGCCTCCGCTCCCGCTATACTGTAAAATAGCTGTGAAAAAATGGCAAAAATACAAAGAATAACTTCAAGCAGAGAAATGATGGTGTTTCTGTGCCTGATTATGTAAAACAAGGAGGAGTTATCTTATGGTTTCAGCAGGTGATTTCAGAAACGGCATCACACTGGAGATTGAGGGTGCGGTGTATCAGATTGTTGAGTTTCAGCACGTAAAGCCGGGAAAGGGCGCTGCCTTTGTCCGCACAAAGATCAGAAACGTCATGTCCGGTGCTGTGACGGAGCGCACCTTCCGTCCGACAGAGAAGTTCCCGACTGCAAGAATCGATCGCGTCGAGATGCAGTACCTGTATGCAGACGGAGATATGTTCAACTTCATGAACACCGAGACCTACGACCAGATTTCCCTGAACAAGGATCTCATCGGCGACACGCTGAAGTTCGTCAAGGAGAATGATATGGTCAAGGTTGTCTCCTACAACGGCAATGTCTTTTCCGTTGAGCCGCCGCTTTTTGTTGAGCTGGAGATCACGGATACGGAGCCGGGCTTTGCAGGAAATACCGCGACCGGTGCGCAGAAGCCTGCTACGGTCGAGACCGGTGCGCAGATCTCTGTTCCGCTCTTTATCGGAATCGGAGACAAGGTGAAGATCGACACACGCACAGGAGAGTATCTCGGAAGAGCGTAATTGTCCGACTGAAATTGCCGGGGCAGCCCCTGTTTATGGGACTGCCTCTTATTTGTCCCGGGCGTGAGCTGTATCAATCCGGGAGAAGCATCCTGTTTCCGGAGCCCCGGGAGGAGAGATTTCGGTTCTGTCTCAGGTGAGAGCAGATGAGAAGGAGAGTAGTGAGATGGAGACAATACTTGAACAGATGAATGCTGCAGTTCAGAATGCATTTTCTGACTGCGGATTTGAGAATGATTATGCCAAGGTACAGGTATCAAACCGCCCGGATCTCTGCGAGTATCAGTGCAACAGCGCCATGGCGGTTGCGAAGCGGGCAGGGAAGAAACCGATCGATGTTGCAACGCAGGTCGCGGCGGAGCTTGAGAAGAGCGGACTCTTCTCAGAGGTCAGCGCTGTGATGCCGGGCTTTATCAACCTGAAGCTGAGACCGGAGCTCCTGTGCAGGAGCGTTCAGCTCATGGCAGAGGATCCGAAGTGCGGGGCGAGAATGGACTCAGAGCGCACCATCATGGTGGATTACGGCGGAGCAAATGTCGCAAAGCCGCTGCATGTCGGACATCTTCGCTCTGCCATCATCGGAGAGGCGCTGAAACGTATGGGCGCCTTTTTCGGGAACCGCATGATCGGCGATGTGCACCTCGGCGACTGGGGGCTCCAGATGGGACTCATCATTGAGGAGCTGAGGCTCAGGAAACCGGAGCTCCCGTACTTTGATCCGGCATTTCAGGGGACTTATCCCTCTGAGCCGCCCTTTACCATAGGCGATCTGGAGGAGATCTATCCGACTGCCTCGAAGCGCGCAAAGGAGGATGCCGCCTTTGCTGAGAAGGCACACGAGGCGACTCTCATGCTGCAGAGCGGCGCGCCCGCTTACCGCGCGCTCTGGAAGCACATTCTCTCTGTCTCCGTGAGAGATCTTGAAAAAAACTACAGCGCGCTGAATGTCTCCTTTGAGCTGTGGAAGGGAGAGTCGGACGCACAGCCCTTTATTCCGGGACTGTTGAAGGAGCTGGAGGAGAGCGGTGTGGCCCGTATGTCCGAGGGCGCTCTGGTGGTCGACATCGCCGAGCCGGATGACTCGAAGGAACTTCCTCCCTGTATAGTCCGAAAGTCAGACGGTGCGGCGCTCTATGCGACCAGCGATCTCGCGACGCTGATCGACAGAGAGCAGAGCTACGGGCCGGATCTCTATATCTATATTGCGGACAAGCGTCAGGAGCTGCACTACACGCAGTTCTTCCGCGTGGCGCGAAGAGCCGGCATCATCCCGCCGGAGCATGAGCTGAAATATATCGGCTTCGGAACCATGAACGGTAAGGACGGAAAGCCCTTTAAGACGAGGGACGGCGGCGTGATGCGTCTTGAGACCCTGATAAAGGAGATACGCGAGGCAGTCTATCAGAGAATTGCTGAAAATCCGGATATTCCGGAGGAGGAGGCGAGGGAGACCTCCCGCATTGTGGCGCTCGCAGCATTGAAGTACGGAGATCTCTCAAATCAGGCTGCGAAGGATTATGTATTCGATATTGAGCGCTTTGCCTCCTTTGAGGGCAACACCGGACCTTACATTTTATATACGGCGGTGCGCATCAAGTCGATTTTAAAGAAATATCTCGCGGCGGGCGGCACAGCAGTGAGGCCTTCAGACCTGAGGGCTGCGGAGAGTCCGGTAGAAAAAGCACTCTTTCTGGAGCTCGCACGCTATGCAGAAACGGTTGAGGGGGCATGGAAGGAGCTGGCGCCGCACCGCATCTGCCAGTATCTGTACACAGTGGCGAACAGCTTCAATTCCTTCTATCACGAGGTGCGTATTCTTGCGGAGGAGAATGAGGAGAAGAAGCGCGCTTATCTTGCGCTGATTCAGAGCACAGAGGCCGTTCTGGAGAGCTGCCTCACAATGCTTGGCATGGAAGTACCGGAAAGGATGTAAGCGAATGCGTCAGAGTCCAGCACAGAAAAATCAGGGAGTCCTGATCCTGCTTCTCACAGCTTTCATCTGGGGGCTCGCCTTTGTGGCACAGTCCGTGGCGATGGATCATATCGGCCCGATGAGCTTCTGCGCTGCCCGTTTCTTTCTGAGCGGCTTTGTCTTGATTCCTGTGATCTGGCTGCGGCGGCACATGGGCTGGGATGAATTGAGAAGCAGCGGAAGAGGAAGGCGCGCAGCTCTTCGAAGAGAAGGTATGATTGGCGGTCTGATCTGCGGTGTGTTTTTATTCTTTGCGGCAGCAGTTCAGCAGATTGGTGTCAAATATACGACGGCGGGGAAGGCCGGCTTTCTCACGGCGCTCTATATCATAGTTGTGCCGATTTACAGCATCGCGCTCGGAAGGCGTCCGGCGCGTAAGGTAGGAGTTGCGGCTGTGATCGCCATGGTCGGAATGTATCTGCTCTGTATTGAGGGGCGCCTCGGACTGTCAAAGGGAGATGCCTACTGCCTGCTCTGTGCGCTGCTTTTTCCCTTTCAAATACTGGCTCTGGATTACTATGTGCAGCGGACGGATGCGGTCTTCCTTTCCTGTCTTGAGTTTTTGACGGTTGGGTTTCTTTCCCTCGTCTTTGCCCTGCTCTTTGAGACGGCAGATATCGCTTCTCTGCGGGCGGCTCTGATTCCGATCCTCTATGCAGGAGTTCTGAGCGGTGCCGTCGGCTACACCCTGCAGGGGGTGGGGCAGCAAAAGCTTCAGAATCCTTCTGCGGCGACGCTGATTATGAGTCTTGAGGCAGTCTTTGCAGTGTTGGTGGGGTGGCTTGTGATGGGGCAGACACTCTCACCGCGTAAAATTTTGGGCTGTGTCATTATGTTTGCGGCCATCGCGCTCGCACAGCTGTGAGTGGCGGAAGACTCGTCGCCGGTTCGAAATGACAAGCTGCCAGGAGAGTTGATTTACCAGCTATGTATTAAAAAAAAACCACGCTTCTGTGGTTTTTTTTTGTATATTTTGATGTCAGTATGTTATACTCTTAACGTTAATAGTATCAGAAATATGAAAGAAAGAGGGTAGTCTGATGGGATTGGCAACATTTATAGGCGGCGTCCATCCATTTGAGGGAAAAGAGCTCTCGATGGACAAGCCCGTCACCGTGCTGAAACCGACATCCGGCGAGATGGTTTATCCACTCTCGCAGCACATCGGCGCTCCCGCGAAGCCGCTGGTTCAGGTGGGCGATGAGGTGCTGGTCGGACAGAAGATCGCCGAGGCGGGGGGCTTCATCTCTGCAGTCGTGATATGCTCCGTATCCGGCAAGGTGAAGAAGATCGAAGCGAGAACCCTGGTGAATGGCAGCAAGGCGATGTCCATCATTGTGGAGAATGATGGAGAGTATCGCGCTGTGGAGGGCTTCGGCGAGGAGAGAAGCGCTGAGGGGCTCTCAAAAAAGGAGATTCGCGATATCGTTCGTGAGGCCGGAATTGTCGGTCTCGGCGGAGCCGGATTCCCCACCAATGTCAAGCTGACGCCGAAGGATGAGAATGCGATTGATTACGTCATTGTGAACGGCGCGGAGTGCGAGCCGTACCTCACCTGCGACTATCGCATGATGCTGGAGGAGCCGGAGCGGCTGGTCGGCGGACTGAAGGTCATGCTTCAGCTCTTTGACAACGCAAAGGGCGTCATCGGCATTGAGAATAACAAGCCGAAGGCGATCGCCCGCATGAGGGAGCTTGTGAAGGATGAGCCGCGCATTGAGGTCTGTGAGCTTCTGACCAAGTACCCGCAGGGTGGTGAGCGCTCGCTGATCTATGCGGTGACCGGCAGGGAGATCAATTCCTCCATGCTTCCCGCAGACGCAGGCTGTGTGGTGGACAATGTCAATACCGTCATGGCAATCTATGATGCGGTCTGTAAGCAGACTCCCATTGTGGAGCGTGTGCTGACTGTCACGGGTGATGCCATCGCAGAGCCACAGAACTTCAAGGCGCGCACGGGCATGAACTATAATGATATCATCGCTGCGGCGGGAGGCTTCAGACAGGAGCCGCAGAAGATACTGTCCGGCGGACCGATGATGGGGCAGGCGATGTTCACAACGGATGCCCCGGTGACGAAGAACAGCTCCTCCCTCACCTGCTTCTGTAAGGATGAGGTCGCAAAGTATCCGGAGACGGCCTGCATACGCTGCGGTCGCTGCGGCACGGTATGTCCGGAATTCCTCGTTCCTGTTCTTATGATGAAGGAGTGTATGCGGGACAATGCCGAGGGCTATGAGGCCCTGAACGGGATGGAGTGTATTGAATGCGGAAGCTGTTCCTACATCTGTCCGGCCAGACGTCCGCTCACGCAGGCGTTCAAGTACATGAAGCGCCAGGTCGGCGCGATCCGCAGAGCCAAAGCCGCGGAAGAGAAGGCAAAGGCCGAGAAGGCCGCTGCTGAGAAGGCAGGAAAGGAGGAAGAGAAGAAATGAATATGCTGAATGTTTCCTCCTCCCCGCACGTCAGAGACAAGGACAGCACGCGCGGCATCATGCTGGATGTCTGTATTGCCATGCTGCCCACCGCTGCGTTCGGTGTGGTGCAGTTTGGAATCAGTGCGCTGCTGGTCATCATTGTCACGGTTCTCGCCGCGGTGCTCTCTGAGTATCTCTGGCAGAAGGGCATGCACAAGCAGGTCACAATCTGCGACTGTTCCGCTGTCGTCACAGGACTGATCCTTGCGCTGAACATGCCTCCGGAGATCCCGCTCTGGATTCCGGCACTCGGTGCAGTTTTTGCGATCATCCTTGTAAAGCAGCTCTTTGGCGGATTGGGTCAGAACTGGATGAACCCGGCGCTCGCCGGAAGATGTTTTCTGCTGATTTCCTGTGCAAAGTACATGAACAATTTCAGCTCTGCGGGTCTCGGCTTTGACGCCACGACCGGAGCGACGCCTCTCGCAATTATGAAGAGCGCGGTGAAGGCAGGCAGTGATCCGATGCAGGGAGTTGATCTCATGCAGCTCTTTATCGGCCGTGTGCCGGGAACCATCGGTGAAGTCTCCGCAGTTGCACTGTTGATCGGTGGTATCTACCTCCTCTGGAAGAAGGTCATCAGCTGGCACATTCCGGTGATTTATATTGCAACCGTGGCAGTCTTTGTCTTCATCTTTGGTCATCAGAGCGCGGACTACGTTCTGGCACAGGTGCTCGGCGGCGGACTGATCTTTGGCGCCTTCTTCATGGCGACAGACTATGTCTCCACACCGCTGACCCGAAAGGGACAGATAATCTATGCGCTGCTGATCGGACTTCTGACCGGTCTGTTCCGTATCTTCGGAACCGGCGCCGAGGGTGTCTCTTATTCCATTATTATCGGAAATATGCTCTCTCCGCTGATTGAGAGCGCCACGATTCCGAAGGCATTTGGAAGAAGGGGGGCAAAAAAGTAATGAGTGCAAAAAAAGAAACTACTTTTGTTCAGGATGCGATTCGTCTGATGCTCATCACCCTGATCGCAGGACTGCTCCTCGGCATCGTCTACTCCGTGACGCTCGAACCGATTCGCGCGGCACAGCAGGCTGCGACGGTGCGCGCCTATAAGCAGGTTTACCCGGATGCCGCGGATTTTGCGGACAATGCCGACAGTGATGCTCTGATTGCAGCTGCCGCGGAGGAGGTTGCAGCGCAGGGCTTCGGCAATGTCACGGTGGATAAGGTTGTTGATGCAAAGGATGCTTCCGGTGAAGTGATCGGTCACATCATCAATGCCACCTCTAAAGAAGGCTTTGGTGGGGCGATCAGCATCTCTGCGGGTATTCAGGAGGATGGCACGCTGAATGGTATCGCCTTCCTCTCCATCTCTGAGTCCGCCGGACTGGGAATGAATGCGCGAGATACAGACTGGTACAGACAATTCGAGAACAAGCAGGTTGAAAAGTTCAGTGTCACCAAGACAGGAGCGAAGGATGACAGCGAGATCGATGCGATCTCCGGCGCGACCATCACCTCCCGCGCGGTGACAAATGCAGTCAACGCGGCGCTGTTCTTTGCCGCCAACGGCATGGACTGAGGAAGGAGGGGAATAGAATGAATGAATGTATGGAACGCCTGAAAAACGGCATCATTACTGAGAACCCCGTCTTCATTATGGCGCTGGGCCTCTGCCCGACCTTCGCGGTCACAACCAATGCGACCAATGCGATCGGCATGGGACTGTCCTCTATGGCAGTGCTGATGTTCTCAAACCTTTTGATTTCTGCGATCAGCAAGCTGATTCCCGGAAGAGTGCGTCTCCCCGCCGAGATCGTGGTTGTTGCTTCGCTTGTCACCATCGTTCAGCTGCTGATCCAGGGCTTTGCGCCGAGCATCTATGATGCCCTTGGCATCTATATTCCGCTGATCGTTGTAAACTGTATTATTCTGGGACGTGCCGAGGCCTATGCGCTCGGAGCAAAGCCAATTCCTGCGCTCTTTGACGGAATCGGTATGGGGCTCGGATTTACAATCGCACTGCTGCTGCTCGGCGGCTTCCGCGAGATTATCGGAGCTGGCTCCATCTTTGGAATTCCGCTGATTCCTGAGGCGTATCACATCTCGATCTTTGTTCTGCCTCCGGGAGCTTTCCTTGTTATGGCCTTCCTCGTCGCGGCGATGCAGTACTATCAGGATCCGAAGCGCGGTGTGAAGAGCTCTGCTCCCTCTCTTGAGGAGGTAAAGACCAAGGTTGTGAAGCCGGCGCCGAAGCCTGCGGCTGCAAAGCCCGCGGTGGCAGCTCCGAAGGCAGCAGCTCCCGCACAGGCGGCGCCTGCTGAGACCGTGAAGGCGACTGTGGCTGCACAGGCTGCTCCTGTTGAAGCGGCGAAGGCGGCTGCTCCGGATGAGAAGAAGGAGGAGGAATAATCATGACTAAGGTTCTGTTGCTTCTGGTCAGCGGTGCGCTGGTGAACAACGTCGTCCTGTCCCGCTTCCTCGGACTCTGCTCCTTCGTCGGTGTATCCAAGAAGAAAGAGACCTCTGTCGGTATGGGTGGAGCGGTTATCTTCACCATCTTCCTGGCGACGATACTGGCTTCTGTCGTGTACGCCTGTGTGCTGAGACCACTGGGTATAGACTACCTGCAGACCATTGTATTCATACTTCTGATTGCATCTCTGGTGCAGTTTATTGAGATGTTCATGAAGAAGAGCATGCCCTCCATGCATGCCTCTCTCGGTATCTTCCTTCCGCTGATTACGACGAACTGCGCTGTGCTCGGCGTGGCGCTGGATAATGTCCAGAAGGAGTACAATTTTATCGAGGGACTCGCGTGGGGCATCGGAACAGCTGTCGGTTATGCCATCGCCATCGTTATTCTGGCGGGTATCCGCGAGCGCTGTGAGGAAAATGATATACCGAAGTATTTCCAGGGACTGCCGATTGTGCTGATCAGCTCCGGTCTCATGGCAATCGCATTCACCGGATTCTCCGGCATGATTACCTGAGAAGGAGGAGAGGGGAATGAATTTTACAATCGTAATTGTCTCCTTTGCCATTGTCGGCATCGTGGGTCTGATCTGCGGCCTGGGTCTCGGTGTGGCGAGTGAGAAGTTTAAGGTAGAGGTCGATGAGAAGGAGCTTGCTGTCAGGGCAGCGCTTCCAGGAAATAACTGCGGTGCCTGCGGATATCCGGGCTGTGATGGCTGCGCACATGCGATCGCGATCGGTGAGGCGGCAGTGACGCAGTGTCCGGTCGGAGGAAAGACCTGCGCAGAGAAGATCGCTTCGATCATGGGTGTCGAGGCGGGCGAGACAGAGCGGAAGGTTGCTGTGGTTCGCTGCTCCGGAACCTGCGATAGTGCAAAGAAGCGCTACAACAATGTCGGCCCGACGGATTGCAACCAGATGTCCGTGATTCCAGGTGCGGGAGATATGGCCTGTGAGTATGGCTGCCTCGGTGGAGGCTCCTGCGTGAAGGCCTGCGAATTTGATGCGATCCATGTTGTCAACGGCGTGGCAGTTGTCGACAAGGAGAAGTGTGTGGCCTGCGGCAAGTGCGTGAAGGCCTGCCCGAAGCATCTCATCGAGATGACGAATTACAAGTCAAAGTTCCATGTGCGCTGCATGTCTCAGGATAAGGGCAAGGCGGTGCGCGACGTATGTTCCGCCGGCTGCATCGGCTGTACGCTCTGCGTAAAGGAATGCCATTTTGACGCCATTCATATGAACGGCAATGTCGCTCAGATCGATTATGATAAGTGCAGAAACTGCAGTCTCTGTGCAAAGAAGTGCCCGGCAAGCGTCATAAACTGAGCCGGATGCATAGCTGAGACCTTGAACAATCCATACTCAGGGTCTGAACAAGTTGATATCTGGATAAAAAAGATCCGGCAGGATCCTCAATTTTAGAGGATCCTGCCGGATCTTTTATGTGTCAAAGCGGCCTCAATATGCTTTATGTCATGTCAGGATCAGCTTATTTCCTCCTTATTCTTCAGAGATCTGAACAATCAGCCGGTTCGGCAGACAGGCGATGATCTCGCCGGGGAGGGAGATATGCCCCATGTGCTCGCAGAGCCGGTCGGGGCAGCTGGCGTCAGTGACCCACACCTCGCCGTTCTCGATATGGAGTGTGTTGCGCCCGCCGTTCGCTGCGGGAATGATCTCTGTGCGTGTCTCATTTAATGAATAGGAATGAATGAGTACTCCGTCCTGAGAGATCAGGACTTTTTTCCCGGGGCCGTGGAACAGAAGGCTGCGCCCCAGCAGCAGGAGCAGCGCTGCTGCAAAGAGGAAGAGCATAAGGCGTATGGTATTCTTTGACATAGAACCTCCATGGCAACTGGTGTTCAGATCGGAGAGCAGCAACAGAGAAGGTGCGGGGACGGAGGGGGCGCGCAGCGGAGCTCTCTTCGTATTATCCGGCGCTGCGCGGATCGACGCCGCGGCTTAAATTTGCATTGTGATACGCGGGATCCTGCGTCACCTCCCTGCCGAACCATGCGGGTGGGACGAAGCACTCAGCAGCTTCCATGCTGGAAAACTCCACTTCCAGTATGATAAGTCCCGCGAGATCTCCCTCAAAAAGATCTATTTCCGCCGTGAGTGCTGTGCCCTTAAGGGGCAGAAGATAGCGTGTCTTCTGTATGAGTCTTCCGTCACATTTCGGGAGCAGGTGCAGAAAGGCCTTCTCGGTCAGCGGGAGGTTGTACTCCTCCCGTGCGAGCAGCCCTTTCCCCTTATAAGTGAGTATGCAGCGCGGTCCCTCCCTTCGCACGCGTATCACGGGCTCTGTGCAGAGATAGCCCTGCACCATGGGGATGGAGCGCAGGGTGCTGAGCCCTTCCGGGAGCTGCGACGGAAGAAATTTTCTCTCGATTTCCACAGACAATTACCGCCTTTTCAGAATAAATTTTAACTTTAATCGCACTCCCGTGCCGCTCTGCGTCACTTCGTGCTTTGCACGGGCGTTTCCGCCCTTGAGCAGCCCTTCGTGCTTTGTGCGGGCGTTTCCGCCCTTGAGCAGCCTTCGTGCTTTGCGCGGGCATTTCCGCCCTTGAGCAGCCCTTCGTGCTTTGTGCGGGCGTTTCCGCCCTTAAGCAGCAGTTTATTGATGATATCCGGAGCGCTTCGCACTGCGTGCTCTCACGCTCCTGCCGCATTCCGCACTCCCGTGCCGCTCCGCGTCACTTCGTGCTCCATGCGGTGCGGGTCATAAAGCCTTATCCCCGCAGGCGGGCAAGCCCGCCCGGGGATGGGCTTTTGACCCTGGATATCATCATAACATAAAGAGCTTTTTACTTGAAGCTTCACTTTGACCATGCTATAATACCAAACTGAATGTGTCTCTTTACGGAAGAGGTATGCCCTTTTTTGCCTGAGGCATATCTGATTTCGACAAAAAAGCAAGTATATATGCAGGAGGATATCTCGATGGAATTTAAGGTTGAAAAACAGGAAAAAAACATGGCGGTGATCACCGTCACGGTGCCGCAGGCCGACTTTAAGAAGGCTGTGACGGAGAATTACAAGCGTGAGAAGGGCAAGTATCAGCTTCCGGGCTTCCGCAAGGGTCACGCCCCGCAGGCCATGATCGAGCAGTTCTACGGAAAGGGCGTCTTCTATGAGGGCGCGGTCAATGACTGCATCAACCAGAGCTATCCCGAGGCATCCAGGCAGAGTGAGCTGGAGATCGTATCCAGACCAGAGATCAATGTGATGGAGGTCGGTGAGAAGGATTTGGTCTACACCGCTACGGTTGCGACGAAGCCGGGTGTGACGCTCGGTGAGTACAAGGGCATCGAGGTTGAGAAGGCGGATATGGAAGTGAGCGAGGATGATGTGAACGACGCACTCGCGAAGGAGCAGGACAAGAATGCCCGCCTTGTCTCCGTGGATGACCGCGCGGCAGAGGACGGCGACCACGTCAAGATCAACTTTGAGGGAAGCGTTGACGGCGTTCCCTTTGAGGGCGGCAAGGGCGAGAACTATCCGCTGGTGCTCGGCTCCGGCAGCTTTATCGCCGGATTTGAGGAGCAGGTTGTCGGGCACAGCATCGGAGACAGCTTTGATGTAAATGTCACCTTCCCTGAAGAATATCATGCAAAGGATCTTGCGGGTAAGGCGGCAGTCTTCAAGTGCGACCTGCTTGAGATTCAGAGAAAGGAGCTTCCGGAGCTGAACGATGAGTTTGTGGGAGAGATCTCCGAATTTGAGACTCTGGATGCGTACAAGGAGGATCTGAAGAAGAAGCTCGCTGAGGCAAAGGCGAAGAGCGCTGCGACGCAGAATGAGAACAATGTGATCGGCAAGGTTGTGGAGAATGCGACACTCGACATTCCGGCTCCGATGATCGAGATGCAGGTTGAGCAGATGATCGACGACTACGCGCGCAGAATGCAGGCACAGGGACTTCCGTTAGATCAGTACATGCAGTACACCGGTATGACCATCGAGACTCTGAAGGAGCAGTTCAAGCCGCAGGCGGAGCGCAATCTGAAGACGCGCCTTGTGCTTGAGGAAATTGTAAAGCAGGAGAATATCCAGGTCTCTGAGGAGAGCATCGAGGCAGAGATCAAAAAGATGGCAGATAACTATAAGATTGATGTCGAGAAGATGAAGGAGTATATCGGAGAGTCTCAGAAGGAGGAAATGGCCATGGATCTCAAGATTCAGGAGGCCGTGGACTTCCTTGTCTCCGAGGCAAAGCTCTCCTGAAACTGACTGAAACTTTCAGCGTAAGCCGTGAGGCCCTGGGCTTCACGGCTTTGCGGACAGAAAGGAGCAAAATATGGCTTTAGTACCTTATGTCGTGGAGGAGAGCAGCCGCGGTGAGCGCAGCTACGATATTTTCTCACGGCTATTAAAGGACAGAATTATATTTCTTGATGAGGAGGTCAGTGATGTCAGCGCGGGTCTTGTGGTCGCGCAGCTCTTGTTTCTTGAGTCGGAGGATCCGACCAAGGACATCAACCTCTATATTAACAGTCCCGGCGGCAGTGTTACGGCCGGGATGGCAATCTATGACACCATGCAGTATGTGAAGTGCGATGTCTCCACGATCTGCATCGGCATGGCGGCGAGCATGGGCGCCTTTCTGCTCTCCGGCGGTACGAAAGGCAAGCGCTATGCGCTTCCGAATGCGGAGATCATGATTCATCAGCCCTCCGGCGGTGCGCGCGGACAGGAGACGGAGATCCGCATTGCAGCGGAGCAGATCCTGAAGACGAGAAAGAAGCTGAATGAAATACTTGCAGCCAATACCGGCAGAACGCTTGAGGAGCTTGAGCGCGACACGGAGCGCGACAACTACATGACGGCAGAGGAAGCAAAGGCCTATGGTCTGATTGATGAGGTTATTGCGCATCACTGAGTTCAGGAAAGAGAGGAGTTATGCCCAACAAGAATGATGAGCGCATTCGCTGCTCCTTTTGCGGAAAGCCGCAGGACCAGGTGAGAAAGCTGCTCTCCGGACCGAATGGTGTCTATATCTGCGACGAGTGCGTGGATCTCTGCTCGGAAATCCTAGATGAGGAATTTTCACAGGACGAGGGAGGCAAGGAGCTTCAGGGGATCAATCTTCTGAAGCCAAAGGAGATCAGGAAATTCCTGGACGAGTATATTATCGGACAGGATGAGGCAAAGAAGGTTCTCTCCGTTGCAGTGTACAATCATTACAAGCGCATCACTGCGAAGTCGGAGTCGGATATTGAGATTCAGAAGAGCAATATCCTGATGCTGGGGCCGACCGGTTCCGGAAAGACCTATCTCGCGCAGACGCTGGCGAAGGTACTGAATGTGCCCTTTGCAATTGCGGATGCAACGACGCTGACAGAGGCGGGATATGTCGGTGAGGATGTGGAGAATATCCTGCTGAAGCTGATTCAGGCTGCAGATGACGATGTGAAGCGCGCAGAGTATGGCATTGTATATATCGATGAGATCGATAAGATCACAAAGAAGGCAGAGAATGTCTCCATCACGCGGGATGTCTCGGGTGAGGGCGTGCAGCAGGCGCTTCTGAAGATACTGGAGGGGACGGTTGCGAGTGTTCCGCCGCAGGGAGGAAGAAAGCACCCGCATCAGGAGCTGATCCAGATTGATACAAAGAATATTCTCTTTATTTGCGGCGGCGCCTTTGACGGTCTGGAGAAGATCGTCGATAGCCGTCTGGGCAGCGGAGGGATCGGCTTTAATTCTCAGGTGATAGAGAAGCACACACGTGAGATTGATGAGCTCTTCCGGCAGGTGATGCCGCAGGATCTTGTGAAGTTCGGACTGATTCCGGAGTTTATCGGCCGCGTGCCGATCACGGTGTCCCTGAATCTTCTGGATGAGGAAGCGCTGCTCAAGATACTGACTGAGCCAAAGAACGCGTTGACCAGGCAGTACCAGAGGCTGTTTGAGCTTGATGACGTAAAGCTTGAGTTTACGCCGGAGGCGGTGCGGGAGATTGCACGGCTCGCGCTGGAGAGAAAAACAGGCGCGCGCGGACTGCGCTCCATCGTTGAGGATGTGATGATGGATATGATGTATGAGATTCCATCCGATCCGAGCGTCGGGATCTGTATTGTCACGAAGGACGTGGTTGATAAACGGAGCGGACCTGAGCTGGTGCGTCGCGATGCCCCCGTGAAGGCGGAACAGAAGAGAGTAGAGCAGTCCGGAGAGACTGCATAAGAGAGTGTGGCAGAAGGCGGGCATAGCGGCCCGCCTTTTCAAGTAAGAATATTTGGAGTACAGATGAGAGAAAATCATAGCTTTCCCACTGTTGCGCTGCGCGCCAGAGTCGTGCTGCCCGGTGAGACGACACACTTTGATATCAGCAGAAAAAAGTCCATGGCTGCAATAGAAGCAGCGATGCAGAAAGGCGAGAAGCTCTTTCTCATTGCTCAGAGAGACCCGGATGCGCTGGATCCGGATGCGGAGGGGTTGTTTCAGTACGGCACGCTCTGCGAGATACGACAGCTTGCCAGACTGCCGCAGGACATGGGGCGCGTTGTAGTGGAGGGTACACTGCGCTGCCGCATGGAGGAGCTTCTGCCGGGACAGGAGTTTTTATCTGCGCGCGTCGCAGAGGAGCCGAGACGGGCTGCACAGCCGGAGGATCCCGCAACAGAGGCGATGCTGCGTATCATTCGAGGCAAGCTGAAGGAATATGCTGCGGGTCACAGAGCCTTTGCCGAGAAGCTGCTCGGTGATATGCTGGCTGTGGATGAGCTGGAGCTTCTGATCACGCGAACCGCGGCGGAGCTTCCCTGGAATTGGAGAACTGCACAGCGCTTCCTGGAGTGCTCCGATACGGAGACACTGTACGGCGAGCTCGCGGGAGAACTCACGCGGGAAGTGGCGGTGAATGAGATACGGCATGCGTTTCAGGAGAAGCTTAAGGAAAATATTGATAAAAATCAGAAGGACTACGTGCTGCGGGAGCAGCTGAAGCTTCTGCATGAGGAGCTGGGGGATGACAGCTTCCTCTCTGAGTCGGAGGAATATGAGGCGCGGCTTGAGAAGCTCTTTGCCTCCGATGAGGTGAAGACAAAGCTTAAGAAGGAGCTGTTCCGCATGAAGAGCATGCAGAGCGGAAGTCCGGAGGCAAATGTGCTCCGAAACTATCTGGACACATTGCTGGAGCTTCCGTGGAACCACTGCTCAAAGGATTCGGAGGATCTGGTTGAAGCAGAGCGCATTCTGAACAGAGATCACTATGGTCTCAAGAAGGTAAAGGAGCGCATTCTGGAATATCTTGCAGTCCGGATGCTGAACCCCGAGGGACATGGCCCCATTTTATGCCTTGTGGGCCCACCCGGAACCGGAAAGACTTCGATTGCGCGGAGTGTCGCGGAGGCGCTGAACCGGCGCTATGTGCGTATCAGCCTCGGAGGCGTGCGGGATGAGGCTGAGATACGCGGGCACAGAAAGACCTATGTGGGAGCGATGCCGGGGCGCATTGTGGATGGTCTCCGGCAGGCGGGGACGGCCAATCCGCTGATGCTGCTGGACGAGGTGGACAAGCTCTCCCCGGAGCATCACGGAGCAACGGCATCGGCGCTCCTGGAGGTACTGGACAGCGAGCAGAATATGCATTTCAGAGACCACTATGTGGAGCTCCCGGTGGATCTGTCCGGCGTGCTCTTCATTGCGACAGCAAACAGCACGGAGACGATTCCAGGACCGCTGCTGGACCGCATGGAGCTGATAGAGATCAGCTCGTACACAGAGAACGAGAAGCTGCATATCGCGAAGGATTATCTCGTGGAGAAGCAGAAGAGGCTGAACGGCATACGGCCGGATCAGCTGGAGATTACGGAATCTGCGCTGAAAAAACTGATTCACAGCTATACCAGAGAGGCGGGAGTCCGCGGGGCAGAGCGGCGCATCGGGGAGCTCTGCAGAAAGAGCGCACTGAAGCTCATGCGCGGACATAAGGGGAGGATACGCATTACAGAGCGTCAGCTCCCCGTGTATCTCGGAAGAGCGCGCGTCCGGCCGGAGGATGAGCGGCATCCGGATGCAGTTGGCATCGTCAGGGGACTGGCGTGGACGCGGGTCGGAGGCGATACCCTGGAGATCGAAGTGAATATCATGCCCGGAAAGGGAGAGCTGAAGCTCACAGGACAGATGGGCAGCGTGATGCGTGAGTCGGCGCAGACAGCGCTGAGCTGCGTGCGCAGTCTCTCCGCAGACTGGAGAGTCGCTGAGGATTTTTATGAGAAGCATGAGATTCATCTCCATATCCCGGAGGGAGCTGTGCCGAAGGACGGGCCCAGTGCAGGTGTCACTATGGCGACTGCGCTGCTCTCTGCGGTAACGGAAATACCGGTGAGTGGAGCAGTTGCGATGACGGGAGAGATCACCCTGCGCGGCAGAATACTTCCAGTGGGCGGGCTGAAGGAGAAAATACTGGCCGCAAAGGCCGCACACATGGAAAAGGTGCTTGTGCCGGAGGCAAATCGCGCAGATATCGCAGAGCTCGACCGGGAGATCACCGGCGGGCTTGAGATTGTTTATATTCGAGAGCTTCCGGAGGCTCTGCGGGAGGCCTTTCGGGAACTTTGATGTACGAAAGCTACGCAGCAGGGCTGTGCGCGAGAGAAAGATGAGGTGAGGCAGAGGTGAGGGAGAAGAGAGTGCAGCGCGGGGAAGAGGTTCGAAACAGCAAAAGAGCGGCAACCGGGGCAGCGCCCGCAAGGCGGGTGGACGGCGCCTTTGGTGTAAAGCGCAGGAAGGAGACAAAGCCTGTCCCGCAGAAAAAGTGCGGGATACAGGTGCCGCCTGCGAAACCAACCCCCCTGTTCCGGGAAGACGGCTCCCTGCATATTCAGGAATCTGTGCTGGAATTTGTCTGTGGTGTGAAGAGCGCGCTTCCGGAGAGCGGAAAGCCGGAATTTGCCTTTGCCGGAAAATCCAATGTCGGAAAGTCCAGTCTTCTGAATGCCCTGGTGAATCGCAAGGCCCTCGCGCGAACCTCGGCACAGCCGGGAAAGACGCAGACCATCAATTTCTATCGTGTGAACGGTCTGGTCTACTTTGTGGATCTTCCGGGCTACGGCTACGCAAATGCGAGTGAGGAGGCAAAGGCTGCCTGGGGCAGAATGATAGAGCGCTATCTGCATCAGTCTCCGCAGCTCTGTGCGGTGTTCCTGCTGGTAGATATACGGCATGAGCCGTCGGCGAACGACTGTCTCATGTATGACTGGATCGTGGAACAGGGGCTGAAACCTTTGATTGTCGCAACAAAGGCGGATAAGATCAAGAGGAGCCAGCTGAAGGCCCGCGAGAAGCTGATTCGTGAAAAGCTTGGCTGCGCGGAGGGAGTTCCGCTGATTCCCTTTTCCTCTGAGACGAAGCAGGGAAGAGAGGAGCTGTTTCATCTTGTGGACGAGCTGCTCCGGGGATGCTGAGAGTGTGGCCTTCTGCCGTGTTCTGAGCACTGTGGCAGCTGCATCCTGTCTGAGGTGTGTTGCCTCGCCGGGAAGTCAGACAGAGCCGGAACAGCTCTCACACGCTGTTCCGGCTCTGTCCGGTCAGCATTATCCGCCTCCGAGCAGAGCTCGCAGGATAAATGCGTAAATCTCCTGACTGCTCTCCCGCCAGCGGCTGCACATGAGCTCAGCCTGCTTTTCATCGGGAGCTGTAATGTCAATCGAGAGAATGGAGCTGCGGCCCTCGTTGATATCACAGCGCACATGGTAGTCAAGATTTTCGGATTTCCAGTAGTCGGCAGTGATATCTACCTCGCTGCGGATGCGAAAGCGATTCTCCTTCAGAAAATCGTCCATATCCGCGAGTATCTCGGGCGAGATTTTCCTGCCGAAGAAGCGGTAGGTCTGTTCGCCCTCGGCGGTGATAGAGTAGCGGCTGGAATTTCGCACACGGTGGACGCGAATCAGCTCCGCATCGTTCAGCTCTGCAAGAGCCTGCTTTAATGTAAAATAGGTCGTATATTCGCGGGATAGAAAAAACTCAGAGATGCGGTCCTCTGTCAGCGGAAAATTCACCTGATTCAGAAGATACAGAATCATCAGTTTATACAGTGTCATCGGCTCGGACAACATGGCGTCACCTCCATTGAAGCATAGTATACCAAGCTTTTCATTCAAGGGGAAGTGTGATAAAATCTTTAAGCACAAAGCAGTGTGAGGGTATGATTTCCGGCACTGTGAGCTGGCTTTGTTTTGTGGGTTTACCGAGAAAGTGCAGAGGATAGAATGAGAGAGAGGATCAACCGCCTGGCGAGGGGAATCCTGAATCCGGAGAGGCCCGAACTTGTCGTGATACCGGAGCGTCTTGAGCTGCCGGTGCGGCGGGGGGAGCTGCTTCGCACGGAGCTCAGTGTGAACAGCGCAAACGGCATTTACCTGAAGGGACTGATCTATTCGGACCATATCTGTGTCCGGGTGCTCAGGCCCTCTTTTGGCAACCGGAAAAACCAGTTGCTTGTGGAGGTGGATGCGAGAAAGCTGCAGGCGGGAGAGGAGATCCGCGGAAACCTGAAGCTAGTGACAGATGGCGGGGAGCGAACAGTCCCCTTTCTTTTTCATGTGACAGATGGCACTGCGGGTAATATTCTGGAGAAACTGGAAAGTCTCGAGAGCTTTGCAGAAGTTGCCCGGCTGGAGCCGGAGGCGGCACTCAGAATTTTTGAGTACAGGGAATTCCCGACTGCTGCCTTTATGCGGGATCTGAAGCTGAGGGCGCTCTATGAGGCGTTTCGAAGAGGACCGGACCGCGCCTCTGCACTGGAGGAATTTCTTGTTGCGGCAGGGGCCAAGAAGCGCGCACTGGTGCGCGCGGAGACCGAAAACGGAGCGGAGGGAGCCATCACACTTTTGCAGCTGAGAGAGGGATATTTTCGCCTCACAGCAACAGCAGAGGGTAGCTTTATCCGTCTTCCGAAGCGCTATATTACCATCTCGGATTTTACAGACGGTGTGTATGAATATGAGTTTGAACTGATCTCAAAGGCCCTGCATGAGGGAAAAAATGAGGGGCGTATCCGATTCAGCTCTGAGGCCATGGAGTTTTCTGTGCCGGTGACAGTATTCCGGGAGAGACTCTCCGGAGAGGCCAGGGAGCGGGCTGAGCGGGAGAGAGAAAAGGAACGCTTTGCGCATTACCTCTATCTCCGGCTGCACTATGCTGTGTCTGGAGACAGCGCGGAGGAGCTGCTGGATGAGATGGAGACGGCGCTTGCAGAGAGGCATGCAGTCTCTCTGCGCACAGAGGCAGAGGAGGGGGCGGAACCCGGGTCAACAGTGGATGCTGTGCAGCCTGCGGCATGGAATGCCGCAATGCGCTGCCTGCTGCGTGCGGAGCTCGCCTTCAGGCGAGGCGAGACAGAGCGCTGCACTGCGCTGATACTTGAGGCGGAGGAGAAAAGAAAGAAAGCGGTGCGCACAGGCGTGCTGCTTCCGGGAGAGCGGGGAGACGGCTTCCTTTTCCGCTATCTCGCAGAAGCACTTCGCGCACTGATAAGAGGCGGGGAGCAGGTTCACATCACAGCGGAGCGCGTGCTCTCTGCCCTCAGCAGAGAGGGGCATGTGGAACTGCTGCCCGTGTATCTTCTGCTCAGCCCCGAGTCACGGGATATGGGAGAGGAGTATTATACGCTGCTTCTTGGGCTTTACAGAAGGGGAGACAGAAGCCCCTTCCTGTTTGCAGAGCTTGCGGGGCTGTATGAAAAAAGTCCGGAGCGCATTCGGGAGCTTGGACGAATGGAGCTCGCGGTGCTGCGCTTTGGGCTCTCGCATAAGCTTCCCGGTGCAACAGCAGCGGCAGCTTACACGGCAGCGGCAGCTTCGGTGAAGAGCTTTACAGCTCTGCACTTTCCCCTGCTCTCTGCGCTGTATGAGCGCTATCCATCGGCGGAACTGCTGACTGCAATCTGCAAAAGTCTGATCCGCAGTGACCGGAGGGACGCGGAGGCTCACAGCTGGTATATGCGTGGCCTTGAGCAGAAAATACGCCTGACAGGACTCAACGAATATCTGGTTTCCAGCATGCAGAACCACACAGAGCGTGCGCTGCCGCATGAGATCCTTCTCTATTTTGTCTATGATAACCGTCTGGATGAGAGGAGCCGTGAAAAGCTCTATGCAAATCTTGCTCATTTCCGTAAGCAGGAGAGAGAGCTCTGGGAGGAATATCGGAAGCAGATAGAGGATTTTGCGCTGGGAAAGCTGCTGACAGGCAGTGTGAATAGCCGTCTTGCAGAGCTGTATCGCGCGGTTCTGCGGGATGATATATTGGATCAGCGGCTGGCAGCTGTGCTGCCGGGGATACTGAACACAAGAAGGATCACCGCGAAATCTGACTGGATACGCTCTGTGGTCGTGGTTTACCCGGAGCTCCAGAAGGTGGAGCGCGTGCGGCTGGAGAAAGGAAGCGCCTATGTGCCGGTATACTCAGACCAGGCGGTCTTCCTGTTTGAGGATGCCTATGAGAACCGCTTTGCCGCATCACTCGGAAGAGCGGAGGCGGTGTGTTCCATACCGGGGCTTAAGGAGCGCTGCGCCCGGCTGGATCCCGAGGGGAGACCTGCTATGCTCGCGGCACTGCGCAGCAGCGTCGCGGAGAGTGCATCGGGACGGCTGAGCCCGGAGTCACTGAGAACGGTGCGCCTTGCGCTGGATGAGCGGATGCTCTCGGAGGGTTACAAAAGCTTTCTGCGCGGTATCTTGGTGCGGAACGGGCGCGAATGTGTGGACTATCTGCTCTCTGCGGACAAGTCGCTCTTTGACAGTGCGGAACGGACAGAGATATTTCGCGTGCTGCTGGATGCCGGACACTGGATGGAGGCGTGGGAGCTCATTCAGGAATTCCGGATGCAGGAGCTTCCTGGAGATGCGCTCGGAAAGCTCTGCTCGCAGGTGATATTGGAGCGGATGTTTCCCGAGGACGGAATGCTGCTCATGCTCTCTGCCCGCGCATTTCACGCAGGAACGGCCGATTCGGTGATTCTCGACTATCTCTGCGAGTTTTATAACGGACTTACGGCGGAGATGAGCTGTCTCCTTGATGCGGCGGCAGAGGCGCAGGTGGAGACCTATGATCTGGAGGAGCGGCTTCTCGCACAGATGCTTTTTACCGGAGAGACCGGGCAGCTTGACCGGGTGTTTTTGCGCTTCCGGGATGGGAAGAAAACGACGGAGCTTATGGTGCGCGCCTATATGACGGAGCGCGCGGCGTGCTATTTTCTGAAGGATGAAGAGCCGGGAGACTGGGTCTTTCAGTATCTTGAGCTCCTGATGCGTGAGGCTCAGGCAGCGGCACAGGTACCGCTCATCTACCGCCTTGCGCTGACGAGGCATTATGCAGAGGCCGAAGCTCTCTCTGAGGAGCAGGAGGGGCTTGCAGAAGAAATTCTGCCGGGGCTTCTTGACGAGGGACTCTACTTCTCTTATTATAAAAATTTGGCGCGCTTTATCCCTGTTCCCGAGGAGATCCTGGACAGGGAATGCGTGGAGTTTCGGGGCAGTACGGGCTGCAGCTATGAGATACGGATGCGCATCCTTCCGGACGAGACGGAATTTCATCTGGAGGAGCTGCCCTGTATGTATATGGATCGCTTTGTGAAGCGGGCCGTGCTCTTTGATGGAGAGCGCTGGGAGTATGAGATAAGAAAGACAGGAGATTCAGAGGAGATACCGGAGATCTCCGGCGCGATTGTGCGGGATACGGAAGAGAAAGAGCTTCAGAAAGAGACAGCGGGGGCAGGAAGCCGATACGACTGCCTGAATGCGATGGTGCGGCATCTTGGCAGGAAGGACGAGTCTGCACTGCGGGCAGAGATGACGGCCTTTGCTGCGGGAGAGGATCTCGCGGCAGAGCTCTTTCAGCTTGAATAGGCGTTGGGATCGATGCTGCCGGAAGGGGCGGATGCAGAAAGGAGGGGATGTATGAAAGTGAGAATACTTGGAATTGATCTCACAGACAATGAAGTTGGCATAGCACTGTCTGACAGCGATCGCTGCTTTCATCTCCCGACCGCCATCTGCAGAGATAAGAAGCATGACCTCTGGTACATCGGGGAAGAGGCCTATGAGAAGGCGCTCGCAGGCAAAGGAATCCTGACGGATAAGCTGCTGGCGCTCAGCATGAAGCAGGGAACTGCCACAATACGGGGCGTGCGCTATGAGGCGCTGGAGCTCCTGTGCCGCTTCCTCTCCCTGGTGCGGGAGTTTAGTCTGGTATCGTCCGAGGAAGCAGAGTCTGTGGCGGAGTGTGAGCCGAGGACTGCAGCGGGAGGTATTCCGGAGGCCATGACCAGACAGAGCGCAGCGGATAGCCTGGACGGGGTTGTGATCGTGCTCCCGGATTATGACCGAACGCTATCCGAACAGCTTCTGAAAGCCCTGGCAGATTATGGCTTTCCGCGGGACAGAACCTTTTGTGTGAGCCGCTCCGAGAGCTTTCTTTATTACGTGATGAGTCAGCCGCGGGAGCTCAGAACGGGAGAGGTGGGGCTTTTTGACCTCTCGGATCAGGCGCTCAGCTTTTATGAGCTTACCATGCGCCGTGACAAAAAGACGCTCTATGTGCGCGCCGAGAAGGAGGATCTCGACGAGGCATTTACGCTGTCTGTGCTTCAATCCGCCGCCGGGGAGAAGCTGGCGGATAAGATCATGAGCAGTGCTGCGGAGCGCCTCTTGAAAAATAAAGTTTTTTCGGGAATCCTGCTCACGGGAAAGGGCTTTGAGCACTATGACTGGGCAGTGGAATTTATGCGTCAGATCTGTGGATTCCGTCGAAAGGTTTTTCTGGACTTTGATATTTTTGCGAGAGGAGCACTGGTGCGCGGAGCGGCTCTGATCTCCGGCAGGGGGGATCCCGGCTTTGTGGCTCTGTGCAGCGGAAGAGCTGAGGCAAATGTCAGCATTTCCCTCGAGAAAAACGGACGGAGCATGGTGTTTCCGCTGATTCACGCCGGGGATCCGGTCGGGGGGGCGGCGGTGTCGCTGAGACTGCTGCCGCTTGACCGCAATGCGCTGGAGCTGCACATAGCCCCGGTCAATCTGAGAAAAGAGAAGACAGTCAGAATTCCGATGAGCTTTTTGCCGGAGCGGGAGGCGAAGACCTGCTTTGTGGATTTTCAGGCAAGTCTAAGGGATGAGCGCACCATGTGTGTGTGTCTTCGGGATGCCGGCTTTGGAGAGCTTTTCCCTGCGACTGAGGGAGCGGTAGAGGAGGAGGTGCAGCTGTGGGACTGATGCTCTGCGGAACTGCAAATTCTGCCTGTGCGCTCTGGCTGGAGGAGCTGGGACTTCGTATTTACACGGCGGAGGAGCTCTCGTACTGTATTTTAAAATACCCACTGCTTTTTATGGATGAGCTGTTCGGCGAAGCGCTGTTTTATTTTCTGGCCGAGGGAGCCGGGGAGACGGTGCTGGCCGCAGAGCTCAGAGAGCTGAGTGCCGCGGGGGTGGACCGGACGGTACTGCTCTCAAAGATACCGGAGGCCATTGGCTACTGCAATGCGCAGGAGGCGGCGCGATTTCGTCTTGGCCTGCAGAAGCTTAAGTCGCTTTCTCAGGCCGAGTACTGGAAGAAAAAGGGGGATTTTCTTTTTTCTCTCAGAAAATTCGGCAAGGCGGTTGCGGTTTATGAGCGCGTACTGAACGGGGAATTGAGCGGCGGTATTAGTCTCTCACTTCGAGGGAGGCTGCTCTGCGGCGAGGGCTGTGCCTACGCAAATCTTTTTCTTTCGGAGAAGGCCTATCGCTGTTTTGTGGAGGCCTATGAGCTTTTAAAGGACAGAAATATACTGAAACGGATTTATTTCCTGTCCCTCATTGAGCCGACCATCGGCGTGAGAGAGCGCTATCTCTCTGCGGTGGAGGGGGAGACGCAGCTGTCCTGGGACAGAGAGTATGAGGAGGCCAGGCAGAGAGCTGCCTCCGGAGCGGAGAGCCGGAGAGTTGCGGAGATATTTAAAGGAGATCCGGTACAGCGTGCTGCAGCTGCTGCGGAGACAGTGCGTCGCTGGAAAGAAGAATACAGAAGTATGCTGTAGAAAGGATAAATGAACAATGAAAATACTTCCAAAGACCTATGCGCCCTCTGAGATCGAGGACAGTCTCTATCAGAAATGGATGGATAAGGGCTATTTCCACGCAAAGGCAGACGTAGACAGAAAGCCCTTTACGATCGTTATGCCGCCGCCGAACATCACCGGGCAGCTGCATATGGGGCATGCGCTGGACAATACCATGCAGGATATTCTGATTCGGTATAAGAGAATGCAGGGCTACTCTGCACTCTGGCAGCCGGGCACTGACCACGCTGCGATTGCGACCGAGGTCAAGGTGATCGACAAGCTGAAGAAGGAAGGAAAGCGCAAGGAAGATCTTGGAAGAGAGGGCTTCTTAAAGGAGTGCTGGGACTGGAAAGAGGAGTATGGCTCCAGAATCATCAATCAGCTGAAAAAGCTCGGTTCCTCCGCGGACTGGGACAGAGAGCGCTTTACGATGGATGAGGGCTGTTCCGAAGCCGTAAAGGAGGTGTTTATCCGCCTTTACAACAAGGGATATATCTACAAGGGAAGCCGTATCATCAACTGGTGCCCAGTCTGTCAGACCTCGATCAGTGACGCGGAGGTGGAGCATGTCGATCAGGACAGCTTCTTCTGGCATATTCGTTATCCCATTGTCGGTGAGGAGGGCAGGTATGTCGAGATCGCGACCACACGTCCCGAGACCCTGCTGGGCGATACGGCGGTGGCCGTTAATCCAGAGGATGAGCGCTACAGGGATCTCGTCGGAAAGCTTCTGAAGCTGCCGCTGACGGACAGAGAAATCCCGGTTATCGCGGATGCCTATGTGGACAGAGAATTCGGAACCGGTTGTGTGAAGATCACTCCGGCCCACGATCCGAACGATTTTGAGGTCGGAAAACGCCATGGACTTCCGGAGCTCAATATCATGCACGATGATGCGACAATCGACTGCCCAGGCTCAAAGTACGACGGAATGGACCGCTACGAGGCGAGAAAGGCAATGGTTGCGGATCTTGAGGCGGAAGGGCTTCTGGTGAAGGTCGTTCCGCACAGCCACAGCGTCGGAACACACGATCGCTGCAAGACAACGGTGGAGCCCATGATCAAGCCGCAGTGGTTTGTGAAGATGGACGAGATGGCAAAGCCCGCAATCGAGGCACTGAGAGACGGAAGGCTTCAATTCGTTCCGGAGAGCTATGGCAAGACTTATCTGAACTGGCTGGAGGGGATCCATGACTGGTGTATCTCGCGCCAGCTCTGGTGGGGACACCGGATCCCGGCCTGGTACTGCGAGGACTGCGGAGAGACTATTGTGGCGCGGGAGACCCCGGAGCGCTGCCCGAAGTGCGGAGGCAGGCATTTAAAGCAGGACGAGGATACGCTGGATACCTGGTTCAGCTCTGCCCTCTGGCCCTTCTCCACACTTGGCTGGCCGGAAAAAACGGAGGAACTGAAGTATTTCTATCCGACAGATGTGCTGGTGACGGGCTATGACATCATCTTCTTCTGGGTGATCCGCATGGTCTTCTCCGCGCTGGAGCAGACGGGAGAGCTGCCCTTCCATACGGTGCTGATTCATGGGCTGGTGCGTGACGCAAAGGGACGCAAGATGTCGAAGTCGCTCGGAAACGGCATAGATCCTCTCGAGGTTGTGGAGAAGTACGGCGCGGATGCGCTTCGCCTCACGCTCATGACGGGAAATGCGCCGGGCAATGATATGCGCTTCTACTGGGAGCGCGTGGAGGCTGCGAGGAATTTCGCAAACAAGGTCTGGAATGCCTCCCGCTTTATCATGATGAATCTCGGCGAGAAAGCTCCGGAGCGACCGGCGGCGGAGGCTCTTACGGCGGCGGATCGCTGGATACTCTCAAAGTGCAATGCACTCGCTGCTGAGGTCACGGAGAATCTTGACAAGTACGAGCTCGGGATCGCGCTCCAGAAGATCTATGATTTTATCTGGGAGGAGTTCTGTGACTGGTATATCGAGATGGTGAAGCCGCGGCTCTGGGATAAGGAGGACACAAGCAGAGATGCGGCGCTCTGGACCCTGAAGGAGGTGCTGTCCAGATCCTTAAAGCTTCTGCATCCCTTCCTGCCCTTCATCACGGAGGAGATCTACTGTACTCTGAACGAGAATGAGGAGAGCATTATGGTTGCGTCCTGGCCGCGCAGTGAGGACAGTCTCTCCTTCCCCAAGGATGAGCGTGAGGTGGAGAGCGTGAAGGAGGCTGTTCGCGCGATTCGTGCGGTGCGAAGCTCGATGAATGTGTCTCCCGGACGTCAGGCCGCGGTCTATGTGGTCTCGGAGGACGCCGGTATCCGGGCAAACTTTGCGCGTGCGGAGTCCTTCTTTGCGATGCTCGCGCGTGCCTCCAAGGTGCATATTCAGGCGGATCATACCGGAATTGCGGAAGATGCAGTCTCCGCTGTGATTCCGGGGGCCAATCTCTACATTCCCTTTGCGGATCTTGTGGATACGGAGAAGGAGCTTCTGCGCCTCGCAAAGGAGGAGGAGCGCCTGAACTCAGAGATACAGCGCTCCAACGGAATGCTGAAGAATCAGCGCTTCCTGGATAAGGCACCCGCTGAAAAGGTGGAGGTAGAGCGGGAAAAGCTGAAAAAGTATGAGCAGATGCTGCAGCAGCTGAGAGAGCAGATGGCACATCTTAAAAAGCACTGATGCAATCATTGCTATCTCAGAAACTTTTGGTCAACATACATGGATTTGCATGAGAAAAGCTGCTTCGCGGTGCAAATTCGGCACGGGAAATGCCTTCATCCGCATTTCTCAGGAAAATAAACGGACTTGCCGCAGGGCGCAGCAGTTCTGAGAGGACGGCTGCGCCTCGCGGGCAGGAGAGGAGCTTCATGAATACTGGAAAGCATTTTCCGGAGGATCTTCCGATGTGGGGGGACAAAAAGAACAGCGTACCGGAGGTGAGGCGCTTTCTGGACCGGCTCGGCGCGCCGGACAGACAGCTGAAGATCATCCATGTCGCCGGAACGAATGGCAAGGGCTCTGTCTGCGCCTATCTGACGCAGGCCTTTCTTGACGCAGGACTTCGCACGGGTACCTTCATATCCCCGCATCTCGTCGATATAAGGGAGAGAATTCTGATCGACAATGTGCCTGTCTCCCCGGAGCGCTTTCAGGCAGCCGCAGAGCGGGTGAAGCTGCTCGGAGAGCAGTGGGAGAAGGAGGGAGGAAGCTTTCCTGCCTACTTTGAGTTTCTGTTCTATATGGCGATGCTCATTTTTCAGGAGGCGGATGTTGATGTCGTGATGCTGGAGACAGGGCTCGGCGGGCGCCTGGACGCGACCAATTCCTGCGCGCCGATCATGACCGTAATCACCAGCATCAGCCTCGATCACATGCAGTATCTGGGTGATACGGTGGAAAAGATCGCAGCGGAGAAGGCCGGCATTATTAAGCCGGGGGTACCGATCGTCTATGATGCCAGACGAGCCGGGACGGCTGAAGTCATACGGAGGCAGGCGGAGCTCATGGGGGCTCCTGCGCTTGCAGTCAAGGATATTGAGGAGAGCTTCTCTTTTCTTCCCGCGCGCTATATGAGGGAGAACGCGACGCTTGCAAAGCGCGTCTTTGAGCTCCTTAAGAAGCAGCCGGAACTCTGGCAGGGAAGGAAAGACAGCGCACAGCTCTTTGAGGACTCTGTGCGGAGGACACACTGGGCGGGACGCATGGATGAGATATACCCGAATGTTTTTCTGGATGGAGGACACAACGAAGACGGTGTCCGCGCCATGACGGAGGCTGCGCGCGGGCTCTGTGAGGCAAGAAGGAAAAAGCCGGTGCTGCTGACAAGTGCGGTGAGTGACAAGGATCTTCGCCATGTGGTCGCTGCTTTCTCAGAAGCGCTTCAGCCCGTGAGAGTTTACGTCGCTCCGCTGGATTCCTACCGCGCCGCAGATGCCTCGGAGCTCGCGCGGCTGTACCGCACGGATGGTGTGGCGGACGTGCGGGAGTACGCCTCCGTTGCGGAAGCTTGGCGCAGGGCGAGAGCAGAGCGCTCTGAAGATGAAATACTTTTTGGCGCGGGCTCGCTCTACCTTGTGGGAGAGATACTCGCTGCCGAGAGGAGTCAGAAATGATCAATTACGATGAAGAGATCAGGAATTTTAAGTCCAGTCTGGATATCTCCGCTGTGGAGGATGCGATCGTTCAGAGTGATCTGACGGATCTGAAGGATATCATGATCGAGATTCTGAAGGGCGGAGCTGAGGAGAAGAAGGGATGACGACTGCGCTTCGACGCTGTGAGAGAGCTGCAAACAGCTGCTATAACCGCGCACTGCTGCGGGCCAGAGACAGGGATCTCTCCGGAGCCGTGCCGCTCTTAAAGCGCGCGCTGAAGCTGAATAAGGAGCTTACGGACGCGAGAAATCTGCTGGGTCTCATCTTCTTTGAGCTGGGAGAGGTCGGGGACGCACTGGTGCAGTGGGTTTTGAGCCTGAACCTAAAGCCGGAGGACAACCGCGCCGCCTGGTATCTGGAGGATATCCGCAAACGAAACGGAAGACTCAGGTTCTACGCGCGCATGGCAGAGCAGTACAATCTCGCGCTGGAGCTCTCAAAGAACGGAAGCCATGATACGGCGCTGCATCTGCTCTCCGGAGTGGTGGCGCAGTATCCGAACTATACCCGGGCCGGGCTGCTGCTCTCCCTGCTCTGCATGCAGGCGGGGGAATGGAGGAAGGCAGAACTCCATCTGCTCCGGCTTCTCAGGACGGATCGCGGCAATTCTGACGCTGTGCGCTATCTCGCAGAGGTGCGGGAGGCGCTCTCAATTGAGCAGAGCCGGGAGCAGGCGCGAACAGATGCGGTGGCGGAACAGCGAGAGCTGCGGGAGGCTGAAAAGCTTTCGGGGGATGATGTGATTATCCCCTCTACTTACCGGGAGAGCACGGGATGGCAGACCATACTGAATATCGGAATCGGTCTTTTGATCGGTTCTGCGGCGGTATTTTTTCTCTATCTTCCGACGAAGCAGGCGGAGCTCCGGCGCGCACACAATGAGGAGCTCATCTCCGTGAGTGAGCAGCTCTCAGAGGCGAATAATGCTCTCGCGGAGGCGCGGGGCAGTGGCGGAGCTGTGGAGACGGAGCGGGATGAACTGCAAAATCAGCTGAACACCATAGAGGAGAGCTATACCTACAAGCTCTCACAGTATCAGAGACTGATCGGCATACTGAATGATTACAGAAGTGATAATTATGCACACGCAGCAGATCTCTTTGCGATGATCGATGCAGCGCAGCTCACGGATATCGACGACGAGAGCGGCGTCTCTGTGACTGCGATCTATAATTCCATCGCAGATAAGATGCGTGCAGAGGGCTACTCGAGTCTCTATCAGCAGGGGGAGCTCGCCTATGGCAGCGGAGATTATGAGAAGGCCATTTCCTATTACGACAAGGCACTCGCTATCAATCCGGACTATACGGCTGCGCTGTTCAAAAAGGCTATGGCCTACAAGCAGCAGAACGATATTCAGAATGCGAACAATCTCTTTGGAGAGGTGATTATGCGTTTCCCGGATACGGAGCTTGCCACGCAGGCGAAGACGGAGCGGGGATATTGAGAAACATGGAAAAAACGCAGGACAAAGCGAGACACAGGCCGCTTCAGGGGGCCTGTGTCTCGCTTTGTCCGGGCGGAAGTCCGATGACTGCGCCGCTTCCGGGCGCTTCGGAGGACTGCACTGTGCTTTCCTGCGTCTGTGCGCTGTGGATGGTGCAGTGGCTATATACGCTCAGCGTGGAGTCGTCTGTACCGACCTCGCTCTCAGGAGTTACCATGACCACGCGATTTGCAGTGGAGGGGCAGTAGCTGTTTGGAAGCTGGCCGGACTCAGCGCACACTGTGACGGTTCTGTGTTTGTCGCACATCTCCGAGGGTATGGAGCCGCGCGCGAAGTATTCCGTGTAGACTGCATCTCCGCGCGGATCGCTGCTGCACACGCCGCGTACCGCCAGCTTTCCGGATTTGCGGCAGATCTGCGCCTGTACGATGCTCTCCGGAACCGGAAAGCCGGTGTCGTTCAGATCTGCGTGTATGCGCTCCATGATTTTTCTCCAGATGTCCTTGTGATAGGAATTTCCTCCATTGCCCGCGCTGAGCGGCTGGTTCTCGTCGCAGCCGCCCCAGATACCCGCCGTGTAGTAGGGGGTGAAGCCGACAAACCACACGTCCACATTGTTGGTGGTGGTTCCCGATTTCCCTGCGCAGCTCATGTTCGGAATCTTTGCACGGGTACTGGTGGAGTTGATGTTGGTTCCGCCCTGCGCGAACTTGCGGTTCGGAAGCATGGACTGCGCCATGGCGTCGGTCAGGAGAAAGGCGGTGCTCTCCTTCAGGACGCGGTGCTGTTCCGCTGTGTTGTCGATCAGAACCTTGCCGTTGTGATCCAGAATTCTGGTGTAGAATACAGGCTTTGAGTAGGTTCCTCCGTCCGCGATAGAGGCAAACGCTGCCGTGAGCTCCAGATTGCTGACGCCCTTCGTGAGGCCGCCAAGTGCCATGGAGGGATTGTAGTCGGTATCCGTGAGGGAGCTGATGCCGAACTTTCTTGCGTATTCCGCCCCGAGCTGTGGGCTGACGGTCTCCATCAGACAGCGCACTGCGACGATATTCATGGAATACACAATACCGTCCCGGATGCTGGACCAGCCGAGATATCTGTCGCTGCCGTACCAGTTTCTGAACTGCTTGCCATTGGCCTCATAGGGACCGTCGTAGTATACAGAGCCGAGCGTCTGTCCGCAGGCGTCGAGCGCCGGGGCAAAGGAGGAGAGTACCTTGAAGGTGGAGCCGGGCTGACGGAATACGTCTGAGGCACGGTTTAAGGAGAGCGAAGCGGTCTTCTCACCGCGCCCGCCTGAGAGCGCCTTCACTTGCCCGGTGCGCTGTTCCATGAGCACAAAGGAATCCTGTGGTTCCAGTATAATGTGCAGAGTCTCGCCGAGTACTTTGTCGCTGCTAAGAAGCACCGAGTCCCTGTAAGCTGTCGCGTCTGCCCGCGCGGCCGCCTCGCTGGGATAGAGACCGTCAAAGGACTCTCCTGACTCCTGCTCATGCCAGCGGAACAGATCCCTCTCGCTGTAGTTCTGATTTTCTCCCTGTGCGTCCTCAATGGACAGGCGGTATTCGAGGGAATATTTGGTGACTGCATAATTGGACGGGTCGTTGATTTCGCTGTCAACAATGCTCTGAAGCTTCGGATCCTGCGTCGTGTAGATGGAGAGTCCGCCGCTGTACAGGAGCTTATGCGCCTGTGTGTCGCTGTAGCCGAATTTCTCCTTGAAGTCAGAGAGCAGCTGATCAATCAGCTCGTCTGTGAAGTAGCTGTAGACGTGAGTCGCCTTTTCCTTTGTAATGAGATCTACGTTCTGTATCCTCTCGTAGACATTGTCCGAGAGGGCCTCTGTTTGCTCCTTCTTCGTGATATAGCCCTGATCCAGCATATAGCGGAGAATGACTTTTCTCTTTTCTGCATTGGCCTCCTGCCCGGAGATGGGATTCAGGCGGCTGGGATTCTGCGTGATGCCCGCAAGCACGGTGCACTCGGAAAGCGTGAGATCTGAAACTTCTTTATTAAAGTAGCGGCGGGCGGCGACCTTCACGCCCAGTGCATTGTTGCCGAGATTTATGGTGTTCAGATAGTTTGTGAGAATGAGCTGCTTGTCCATCTGCTTCTCGAGCTGAAGCGCAAGGGCCTGTTCCTGGAGCTTTCGCTGCAATTTTTCACCGAAGGTCTTCTCGCGTCCGCCGTTAAAGACGTTGTTCTTGATAAGCTGCTGGGTGATGGTGGAGCCGCCGCCGGAGGAGGAGTCACCCTTGACGACCCCCGCCACCGCACGCATAATGGAACGTGTATCGATGCCGTTGTGCTGCCAGAAGCGGGCGTCCTCAATTGCGACGAAGGCATCTATAAGATCCTGGGGAAGCTCCTCAAAGCTTGCCTCCTCACGGTTGGAGCCCGCCATGACCAGTGTCTCTGTGAGATTGCCCTCACTGTCGTAGACGGAGGTCGCAAAGCCCATGGGAGTGATACTGTCCGGTCTCAGCTCCGGAGCAGAGGCGATGATACCCTTTACGGCGCCTGCAGCACAGGCGAGGAACAGCGCTGTGAAGAACAGGGCACAGATGAAGAGAGCCCGGGCCAGAGCCAGAGCTGCAAAGCTTCTGTACTTTTCTGCGTTGGAGGAGGCTTTCTGAAGAGTCTGCTCCACGGACTGTCTGCCAAAATTCACGCAAGTGCCTCTTTTCTTAAAATGATTGTAAGTGCTCCTAGTATACCATTCCTCCTATTGGAATGCCACAGCAGAGGGCCGGTGTTTCCATATATTTCAGGCGAAAGTGGGAGAGAAGCCCTGAATCATTGCAAAAAAGATAAGAATTTATTAAAAAAATACTGCAAAGTGAGAGAGTATGGAGAAAAATGAGAAGAAAGCGCTGCTCTGCCTGCGCGGCGGAGAGGCGGAGATCACGGAGAAAAAATCGCGTTTTATCGCCCGGGTGGCGGCGGTGAAGTCGGAGGAGGAGGCGATCGCCTTTCTTGCCGGGGTCCGGAAGCAGCACCGCGAGGCGCGGCACAATTGTTACGCCTATATTACCGGGGAGGACGGAGCAGTGGAGAAATTCTCCGACGACGGAGAGCCGGCGAAGACCGCCGGGCTACCCATGCTGGAGCTGCTCAGGAAGAAGGGGCTGCGGGATGTCTGTGTGGTTGTCACGCGCTATTTCGGCGGAATACTGCTCGGAACCGGCGGACTGGTGCGGGCTTACAGTGCCGCAGCTGCGGCCGCGCTGGATGCCTCGCTCTTCTCGGAGCGGCTCAGGGGCAGATTGATACGCTGGAGCACAGACTACAGCTTCTACGGGAAGCTCCAGTATCTCGCAGAGGAGGAGACGCTCTCTGTTATGGAGACAGAATTTGGCGAGGCGGTCAGCATGACCCTCCTTGTGCCGGAGGAAAAGGCAGAACAGATCATCGCGCGGGTCTCCGAACAGAGCGCGGGGCGCGTGCTGCCGGAGGAGATTCAGAAGGTTCGGTATTGTAAAGCCGGGACTTGCATAGAAGGTCTACAGGTAGTAAACTAACTTTTTGTGAATAACGTCGGCAGAGAGCCGGAGTGCGCTGTTTGAGGCGACAGAAGGGAAGAACAGAGAGGTTTTTATGAGAATTACGAGAGATGATGTGAGAAACGTTGCGATTATTGCCCACGTTGATCACGGCAAGACAACCCTGGTGGATCAGCTGCTGCGGCAGAGCGGTATCTTCCGCGAGAATCAGGAGCTTGTGGACCGCGTGATGGATTCCAATGACATAGAGCGCGAGCGCGGCATTACGATACTTTCCAAAAATACAGCGGTGAATTATAGAGGGACGAAGATCAATATCATTGATACGCCCGGACACGCAGATTTCGGCGGCGAGGTGGAGCGCGTGCTGAAGATGGTGAACGGCGTGGTGCTCGTGGTGGATGCCTTTGAGGGAACCATGCCCCAGACCCGTTTCGTGCTGAAAAAGGCACTGGAGCTCTCGCTGGATGTTGTTGTCTGTGTAAACAAGTGTGACCGTCCGGAGGCGCGTCCCGATGAGGTAATCGATGAAGTGCTGGAGCTTCTCATGGATCTCGATGCAAACGACCATCAGCTGGAGTGCCCATTTATCTTTGCCAGTGCCCGGAGCGGCTGGGCCCGGAAGGATCTTAATGACGGAAATATGGACATGACTCCGCTCTTTGAGGCGATTGTGGAGCACATCCCGGCGCCGGAGGGGGATCCGGATGCCCATACGCAGCTTCTGGTCAGCACCATCGACTACAATGAGTATGTGGGCCGCATCGGTGTCGGCAAGGTGGACAACGGTGTGATCCGCGTGAATCAGGAGTGCGCAATTGTAAATCACCATGAGCCGGACAAGCTGCGCCGCGTGAAGATTGGTAAGCTCTATGAGTATGAGGGGCTGAACCGGGTCGAGGTGAAGGAGGCCAGAGTCGGTTCCATCGTGGCAATTTCAGGCATCTCGGATCTGCACATCGGGGATACCATCACGAGCCCGGAGAACCCGGAGTCCATTCCCTTCCAGAAGATCTCTGAGCCCACGATCTCCATGAATTTCATGGTCAATGACAGCCCGCTGGCGGGGCAGGAGGGGAGCTACGTCACCTCCAGACATATCCGTGAGCGCCTGTTCCGCGAGCTGAATACAGACGTCTCCCTCCGTGTAGAGGAGGTGAGCCCGGACTGCTTCAAGGTCAGCGGCAGGGGAGAGCTGCATCTCTCTGTGCTCATTGAGAATATGCGGCGCGAGGGATTCGAGTTTGCAGTCAGCAAGGCGGAGGTGATCTACCGCTACGATGAGCGGAACCGCAGAGAGGAGCCGATGGAGATCGCCTATGTCGATGTCCCGGACGAGTTCTCCGGTGCGGTGATCCAGAAGCTCAGCGGAAGAAAGGGAGAGCTGGTCGGGATGACACCGATTCACGGCGGCTACACCCGCATCGAGTTCAGCATTCCCTCGCGCGGTCTCATCGGTTATCGCGGAGAGTTCATGACGGATACGAAGGGGAATGGTATCCTGAACACGGAGTTTGAGGGCTATGGTCCGTTCAAGGGGGAGATGTTCTACAGAAAGACAGGCTCCATCATCGCCTACGAGAGCGGTGAGGCTATCACCTACGGTCTCTTTCAGGCGCAGGAGAGGGGGCAGCTCTTCATCGGTGCGGGCGTAAAGGTCTATGCCGGTATGGTGATCGGTCAGAGCGGAAAATCCGAGGATGTGGAGGTGAATGTCTGCAAGACCAAGAAGCTCACCAACACCCGCTCCTCCAGCGCGGACGAGGCGCTGAAGCTCGTCACGCCGAAGGTGATGAGCCTTGAGCAGTGCCTTGAGTTTATTGATACGGATGAGCTCCTCGAGGTGACGCCGGAGAATCTGAGAATACGGAAGAAGATTCTGGATCCGATGCTCAGAAAGCGGGCGATGTTCAAGCTGAAGCAGGGAGCCGCAAAGGCTTAAATATAAAGTTGTACTGATATCATTGGCTGTCCCGACCCGCGCGTTTTTTGCGCGGGCCGGGACAGCTGTGCTATGGGAGAGCTTTTACTGTAAAGTAGATCTGTACAGTACGTCATTTGTTATAGTTTACTAAAAAAATCAAGTTTACCCCAGAGACTATTCGTAAATAAATGATGATAATTATAAAGGATTTATAATCGTTTCAACGTTTTTTTGACACATTTGTGCTAAATTATGCAGTGAAATGTGGCGCTGCAGCCGAATACTTCGGCAAAAGGGCTATAAGACAAAGAAAGGTGGTAGGGAATTTATGAGTATGAACAGCAATCCCCCAAAGAAAGGCGATTACAAGGATAATATTCGCTGGGACGTATTTGTTCCGGGAATTATTCTCTTTGCAATTGCCGCAATCATCGGAGTCACCAACAATCAGGCGCTGACCTCAGCGTCCATGGCCTTCTTTAACTGGTCTCTGGACACGTTTGGATGGCTTTACCAGTATGTTGTGACGGGCAGCACTGTTCTTGTGCTTGTGATCTGCCTCTCCAAGGTCGGGAGCATTCGCCTCGGAGGCAAGGACGCGCAGCCGAAATACCCCTTCTGGACCTGGTTTGCGATGACTCTAACGGGTGGTGTTGCGACTGGTATCGTCACCTGGGGCGTCAATGAGCCCATCATCTACTTCGGAAACGTATGGGGAGAACTGGATCAGGTCGGTATTGAGCCCTTCTCCGAGGAGGCCGCCCGCTTTGCAATGGGCCGCAGCTTTTATAACTGGACTTTCATGCCGTATGCGATCTATGCACTCTGCGGTGTGCTCGTAGCGTATCTCTATTTCAATAAGAGACAGAAGCTGAACGTTACCGCGACACTGAAGCCGGTCTTCGGTGAGCGCATCACCAAGGGTGTGCTTGCAGCAGCAATTGATTGTCTCTCCATGCTGGCACTGGGCGTCGGTATCTGCGGTGGTCTCGCGATGTGCATTACTCTTGTCGTGACCGGTCTTCGCACCTATGGCGTTCAGGACAATCTGGTGCTCTTTATCGTCATCGGTGTGGTTCTGATCGCGCTCTTCACCTTCTCCTCCTACATTGGAATGGACAAGGGACTGAAGACGCTCGGAAGTCTGAATGCGTGGTTCTACTATGGCCTTCTCATTCTGCTTCTTGTCACCGGTCCGGTACTTTTCATTCTGAGAAACAGCACTGCAGGTCTCGCTGTGTGGCTGGATAATTTCTGGCTCTGGGGTCTTGATCCGATTGACATCGGCGGAACCGCACTCACTCGTTCCTGGACCCTCTTTGACTGGTCCTGCTGGATCGCATATGCGCCGGTTACGGGTATCTTCCTTGCAATGATGTCCCGCGGCCGCACCGTTCGCGAGTTCCTTGTTGTTAACTGGATCCTTCCCTCTGTATTCGGACTGGTGTGGTTCGGCATCTGGGGCAACAGCGCGCTGGAGATGCAGATGAGCGGTCGTGCTGATCTTGTTGCGGCCCTGAATGCAGGCGGCGCAGTCATGGCGCTCTGGGAGTTCCTGAAGCACCTGCCCTTTGGTCTGGGACATATTGTAATTCCGGTTAATATTCTTATCATTGTTATCTCCTTCGTCACTGCAGCAGATGCGACTCTGACCAACGTCGGTTCCATGTGCGTGAAGGACGTTCCGATCGGTTCCGAGCCGCCGAGACAGATCAAGGTTCTCTGGGGTATCGTAATCGGTACGGTTGCTATCATCATGGCTGCCTTCGGTGGCGGTGCCCAGGGTGTTGACGGTGTCAAGGCGCTGGCTACAGCCGGTGGATTCCTGGTACTCTTTGTCTTCATGCTTCAGATTGTTTCCTTCATCAAGGTCTTCTTTATTGATAAGGTTGCAGAGGAACCTGAGGAGTAAGCAGCATTTGTTAGTCACTTGTGATTCCGGAAGCGCGTAATACTCCGGTGAATTAAAAAGTACAGAATAAAAGGAGCGATCTATACATCTGAATGATGTGTAGATCGCTCCTTTTCCGTCAGGAAGGCAGGTCATTTGTGAGCTGTTTCAGCGCATTTTCTATTTCTGAAGTTTCCGGGATGGGCTGCATCTGCTTCAGATAAGAGAGGCAGAGACGGCAGTGTTCTGCAGGGTCTGCGGGCCAGAGTGCATGGAGCTCCTCCGGGGCCTCCTGACTCAGCGCCGGCAGCATGCGTATGCGCCAGGAGAGGAAGAGAGCAATGCCCTTCCACCAGGGAGAGCCCATGCGATCGCTGATTTTATGAGCCTCTCGTAGTTTGGATGCGGCCTCGTGATAGTTTCCTGCCTCGGCAGCAAAAAATGCCAGATAGCTCAGCGCGATGGGATAGCCGCTGTACTCGTGTGAGGAGGTATAGATGCGTCGCGCATGCTCAAATTGCAGCCGCGCGCGCGTCCTGTCACCCGACTGAAAGGCAGCCACACCACAGTTGGTGAAAAAGACCGCTGTTCCCGGGTAGTAGCCGAGACTCCGGTTGTGGCGTATGGCTCTGTCGTAGTAATCAAAGGCAGCTTTATAATTGCCCTCAAGGCGATAGCTCTCGGCGATGTAGTTATAGGCTCCCGCAATATGGATTTCATACTGCATATGTCCGTCGCTATCCAGAGCCTGGAAGAGCTGTACGGATTCATCCAGAAGTTCCCTTGCCTCGCGATACCTTGCATACATCAGTTTCAGAAGACCGGACAGGCGCAGGTAAACACCATACTCCACGCTGAGCCTTCGCCCCGTGAGGAGAGCCTGTTCCGCCTCAAGATGTGTTTTCATCACCCTGCGATCGTAGATCTGTATACCATAATAGATGTACTGCAGGTGCGCACGCACGAGCATGTCTGTGTCTTGGAGAGCGGTAGCGCGCTCGATGAGCTGCTCGATGGTGGGGAGTCCCTCCCTGTAATTTCCACCGTAAATACAGCAGCGGCTCTTGGAGTGAAGCAGGATCAGCTCAGAACTGTCGAGTATGCTGTTCTGGGCTGTGTTGAGCCGCAGCGCGGCGAGTTCCTTCTCCAATGTGTGAATGTAGTCGGACAGTGACAGTGAATCTGTATGCAACGGATCCTCTGTCCGCGGATTCTCATCGTCGGAAAGTTCCCGCAGCGTGGGAAGGAGAGCGTAGGTAAGTCCGGTGTAGGCATTCAGTGCCAGCACACGATAGCGGAAGACATTGATTTTATCGCCACCCTCGGAGAGGTGGTAGATCAGTCTGTCATAGACAGGAGTTCTCTGTGCAGAGAGCTGCAGCTCCATCTGCTGAGCGACACGCAGATGGAGGATACGTCGCGCGGACTCGGACTGCTGCTGCACAAGTATAGACTTGATTTTTTCATGAGCGAGAGCATAACTCAGCTCACCATTTTTCAAGGATTCCTGAAGCAGCATGCGCTGACAAAGCTGGTGGCAGGTGTAGGTGAGCTCCAGCGTGCCCATGGTAAGTATGGCAGTGAGCGTATCGAGCTTCGCCCAGTCAGTAAAGACTGAGATAAGATCCAGCACCTTGCGTTCATCCGATGAAAGATTTGCGAGGCGGTAGTCCATCAGCTTTTCCAGGTCGTCCGGAACCTTGTCCGGCTCAGCACCTTCCAGATAGGAATTCACGAGCTGCACGAGCAGCAGCGCATTGCCCTCTGTGGCACGGTAGATATCGTTCAGCTGTCTGTCTGCGCTATAATCACTGAGGCTTGCCCGTATGAAGCGCTCTGTCTCACTCCGGTTAAAATTTTTTAGGAGAAGCCGCTCCATCAGCTTGTCCTGCTCCACAGTGCGTATCAGCCTGGAGATGTGCTCCGGTACGATGGTGCGAGCTGTGCAGAGCACGGTTAGCTGGGGGGCACGCAGTCTGCGCAGCAGCAGTCCGAGCAGACTGGCGCTTCCTGTATCCATCCAGTGAATGTCCTCGAATACAAGAAGGAGGGGATTGTGCTGTGATATCACGGCAAGCAGGAGTATGACACTTTCCAGTGAAGCCTGATAGTTCGGGTGAAGCGCGTAGTGTCCGGCGGGCTCTATATCTGCGTGCGAATCCACAGAGAGGCAGGGAAAGAGACTGGAGGCTGCACGAAGCACAGACTGCGATACGGATATTTTTCCGCTCTCCAGTTCTGCCATAAGTGAGAGCATGATAGAATTCCAGGGAGCAAATGCTGTCTCCTGCTCAGAGGGATAGCAGTAGCTCTTCAGGACCAGGCGGTCAGAGAAGTCAAAGTGTGTGAGCAGATGATTCAGCAGACAGCTCTTTCCGACACCGGCTTCACCTTCAATGAGGGCTGAGGAGATACCACCAAGACTCTCGGGTGTGCGGCAGAGGGCAAGCAGTTTTTTCAGCGCGCTTTCCTTTCCGATCAGAAGCGTTTCATTTGCGCGATCTTCCCGTCCTGTCGAAGAGGAATTCCATTGGTCTACGATGCCGTAGTACAGCTGGGAACTGCTCTTTAAGGGGGATATGCCAAACTCCTCGGAGAGGAGCTGTGACAGTCTGTGGTAGAGCTCGATTGCCTTTCGATACTGCCTTTCTGCGGCGTAGACCCGCATGAGTGTGACAGTTGCATCCTCATCCAGGGGATCAATTTCCAGATGCTTCAGTCCATACTGCTCTGCAAGGGAGAGATCTCCATTTTGCAGGGCGTCTTTCTGGGCGGCGAGGAGGCGCTTCAGGTATTGAATCTGAAAAAGGTTTCGCTGTTCAGTGAGCCAGTCCTCAAAATACCCTGCCTGGTGGAGGGCGAAGCCCTTTAAAAACTCTCCGCGGTACAGAGAGAGTGCACCACCGTTCATGAATTCATTTACGTCAGAACGAAGCGGGAGCGCCGGATCCAGGGTGAGCAGAGTGCGCTGCCCGGAGAGAAAAATATCCATGCCCAGAGTTTTACGGAGCGTGTAGATTGCATGTCGAAGATTTCTCTGAGCGGTATTGGTATCGGAGTCCGCCCATAGCAGTCCTATCATCTCACTTCGGGCGACCTTTTGCTTCATGATAAGATAATAGAGCAGAGCCTCCGCCTTGCGATAAGGCAGAATGACAGCCTTGCCATCCAGTTCAATCGAAGGAATTCCGAGTATGTTGACAGATAAAATACCCATGATGCACCTCCTCTCGCTGACTGGTCTGATTTCACGCTGCCAAAACAATATAAGGTTTTGGTTATTTATCATATAATAATAAGCAAAAAAAAACAAGGCGCGCGTCTCCGGGACAGAACAGGTCTATTCGGAACAGAATTAAGCAAATAAGCAAATCAAATCGGGCAGACCGAAGTCTGCCCGATTTGATTTGCAAGAATCTGAAAATAAATCAGCTTTTTGTTTTTCGGATGCAGTGTAACTCAGTTCTCCGCGTCCCGGATGGCCTTCATGAGGCGCCCCTCAAGGATGAAGCGGTAAGCGGTCTCGATGTCGTAGCTTAAGTTTCTGTCCTCGCTCAGGAAGCTGATCTCTCTGCGGAATGCGTGGTAGACAGCTTCTGTCACCTTGCCGAGCTGCGGTTTGCTGCGAAGATCGATCGCCTGTGCGGCGTGAATCAGCTCGATGCCAAGCATGTAGCGGAGGTTATGGACAATTTTCAGCGCCTTGGAGCAGGCGAGAGGAAGGTTGCTTGCGTGATCCTCGATGGAGCCGGCGACTGCGATGAAGTCCATGGAGCTCGGATTTGCGAGCATGCGGTTCTCGGAGTCGAGGTAAGTGTAGACCTTCTGGATTGTGCCGTAGGCGATGGTCTTTACATCTGCCGGAGTCAGGAAGCGGGACAGCCCAGTAAATGCTGGGTCCGCGAGATGAATTGTGCGGTAGCAGATGCACTTTGAGACATGGTTCAGGGCATTGGCGAGCATCTCGACACCGAGAGCCAGCGTCGTGGTCTCAAAGTTCTGGCTGACGGAGGTATCGCCCTCGTCAATCAGGATGCAGGGGTTGTCATCCGTTGCATTCATCTGGATCTGCATGTATTTCTCAATAAATTCCATGGCATCCAGCACAGTCCCGTGCACACCGCTTGCGCAGCGGAAGCTCAGCGGATCCTGAAGCGCGCGCTTCGGGTCGGGCTGCTCAAGATAGCTGCCCGCGAGGAAGCTGCGGCACTGCTCTGCAACACGGATCTGTCCTGCCAGCCCTCTCAGCTCATTGACCTTTGCGCCGAGCGGCTGGAGACCGCCGTTCAGGCCCTCAAGACTCAGACAGAAGACAGCGTTTGCCATGTCTACGAGCTCCCTGCACTGATAGTAGAGGACAGCGGTCATCGCCTCGCCCTGTGCGTTGGAGGAGACGATGGAGAGACCGTCCTTCGGGCCGAGCACAGCCGGCTTCATGTCCTCAGCGGCGAGTGCCTGTGCTGCGGGCATGTAGCGTCCCTTGTACTCCACCTCGCCCTGGCCAATCATGCTCTGGCCGATGAGGGAGAGCGTTGTGATATCGCCTTCGCCGATGGAGCCGCGCTGTGGAATGCGCGGATGGATGCCGCGGTTCAGAAATTCCATATAGAGCTTCAGGATCTCCGAGGAGATGCCGGTGCTTCCGCAGAGCGCCGCATTCAGACGGATGCAGAGCGTCGCGCGAACCTCTTCCACTGAAGCGTAGGGGGCAATCCCCAGAGAGTGACTGTTGATCAGGTTGCGGTTGTAGGTCTCAAAGAAGTCCTGATCGAACTCCTTGTCCTTGTTCCAGCCGACGCCGCGGTTCAGACCGTAGACGGGCTTTCCCTCGCCTGCCATCTGGAAGAGAACCTCTCTCGCGCGATCCACGAGCTCCAGCGCCTCCGGTGCGATTGCGACCTCCCGGCCCTCATAGGCGACCTGACGAAGGCCTTCCAGAGTCAGATTGTGACCATTCAGTACAAGTGCTTCCATATTTCACCTCACAGTTTAAGAATGCCAACAATATTTAACTATACTTTAACGAAAAAGAGTTTAATTTTAGTTGAAAACGCTGTGCTTCACATGAAAAACACTCAGAATGCGGGAAATGTGGTCCGTTTCGCTGTCTGATCTCAGATATCGGCTCTGAGGAGCTGCAGTGCATCCGGCGGCAGCTCGACGTAGAGCGGTCCGCTCAGTGCGGGAAGCTCCTTCGTGCAGCGCAGCCGGAGCAGCTGCTCCGGGGCACTGCCCCCGGGCGTGGAGAGCAGGAGCTCTGTCGCCTCGCCGTCAGAGAAGGGACGCGTGAGGGGGACGCAGGGAATGCGGTTTACACCGGGGGCGGTGCAGAGCCGGAGGGCTCCTGCGCGGATGCCGACATAGCAGACATCGGGCGGGCAGGAATGGGGCAAGGTGAGAACGGCGCCCCAGAGGGCACTCTCCGCGCGCTGTCCGGGAAGCAGATGCACCGGACTCAGATTTTCGCAGCCGGAGAGACAGCAGGCGGAGAGTGTCTCCGGAGCAGAGAAGAGCTCTGCTGTCGTCTGCATGGGCTGTGCATGTCCCTTGTGCAGGACACACACGTGTGAACACTGCCGCCGTATCTCCTGCTGGCTGTGGGACACAAGGAGTATGGGGCCGGAGAAGTCCCGGAGCTGTTGAAAGAGTGTGAGCTCCACCTGCTGTTTTAAATAGCTGTCCAGCGCGGAGAAGGGTTCATCCAGTAAAAGTGCCTCGGGGCGGCTCGCGAGGATGCGCGCAAGTGCGGTGCGCTGCTGCTGTCCGCCGGAGAGCTGCGCCGGGCGAAGCTCTGAAAGCTCCTCCAGCTGGAACAGCTTAAGGAGGCGCAGCGTCTCCGCCTGCTTTTCACGGTGATTTAAGTGGTGCAGACCGGCGGCGATATTTTCTCTGACGGTCATATGGGGAAAGAGCGCATACTGCTGAAACAGATAGCCGACTGCGCGCCTCTGCGGAGGGAGGTTGATGCCTCGTGCGGAGTCAAAGAGCGTTCGCCCGTTCAGCGTGATACGCCCGCGATCCGGTGTGATGAGTCCGGCGATGCACTTTAAGCTCAGGCTCTTGCCGCAGCCGGAGGCTCCGAGTATACCGGTGACGCCCTCTGCTGCAGTGAAGGAGAGTTGCAGTTCAAAGCTGCCGAACTTTTTTTCGATATCAACGGAGAGCGTCATGTGCTGCCTCCTTCCTCTGCCGCCTGCGGCTGCTCTGTTCCAGCATGTTGACGCAGAGCAGCACTGCTGTGGAGATGGCGATATTCACCATCACCCAGAGAAAAGCCTCCGCGTCGCTGTTGGTCCTCCATAGCTGATAGACTGTTGTAGAGATGGTGGCGGTGCGCCCCGGGGTGTAGCCTGCAATCATGGAGGTCGCGCCGTATTCTCCGAGAGCTCTTGCAAAGGCGAGTACGGTTCCGGCGAGTACTCCTTGGCGGCAGCAGGGGAGCTTGACTCTCCAGAAGATCCAGCGCTCAGAGCGTCCCAGCGTTCTGGCGGCATCTGCGAGCGTCTCATCAAAGCTCTCGAAGGCTCCCCGCGCAGTGCGGTACATCAGGGGGAAGATCACAACACAGGTCGCAAAGATGGCGGACCACCAGTTCATAGTGAGCCGCAGCTGAAAGTGAGAGAGTACCCACGCGCCGAGCGGCTGTCTGGGTCCGAGCAGACGCAGCAGGAGATACCCCACCACAGTGGGGGGAAGTACCAGCGGCAGTGTGAGAATGACATCCAGCAGTCCCTTCACGATGCGCGGTGCCGCCGCGATAGCGTGCGCCGCGAAAATCCCGACAAAAAAGATGATCCCGGCAGAGATCAGTGAGATGCGAAGCGAGTTCCAGAGCGGATACCAGTCCATACTCAGCCTCCGATCTGGTTCATGAGCCGCGACTCGCCTTCATTCGGACAAAGCTCACTGCTGTCTGCCGTTTCCGGGGCCGCGTTTGAAAAGTGATGCGCCATCGGTTTTTCGTGTATGCCCTGCGCGATGGCATTGCGGATGCGGTCGTCGTCCGCATTGCTGCGCAGAAGCGTGCAGAGATCAATGCTATGGCTGTAATAGAGGCACGGCTTCAGCTTTCCGTCGGCGGTGAGGCGAATGCGGTTGCAGTGCTCACAGAAGCTGTGGGACATAGCGCTGATGAAACCGATGCGCCCCTGAAAGCCGGGGAAACGCACCAGACGGCTTGGCCCGGAGCCGGGGGCTGCGGCACAGGGGGTGGAGGAGCCGAAGCGTGCCTCCAGCACGGAGAGTACCTCCTGCTCGGTCTTTCTCCTGAGTGTTCGTCCGAGTCCCAGCGGCATGAGCTCTATGAAGCGCACATCGAGATTGCTGTGGGATCTTGCGAGCTCCGCGAGCGCACACCACCGATCGCTGTTCAGTTCCGAGGGGACACAGTTGATTTTCACCTGAAAGCCGGGAATTGCGAGTGCCGCGCGAAGCCCGGCGAGTGCGTCGGCGAGTGCGTTTCGTCGCGTGAGCGCTTCAAATTCCGCTGCATCCAGAGTGTCAATGCTCAGGTTGACGCCGTCCAGCCCGGCATCAAGCAGTGCGGGGAGCTGTGCCTTCAGCAGTACGCCGTTGGTGCTCAGATAGACGGAGCGTATGCCGTGCGTCTGTTTTAAGCCCCTCACGAGCTGGTCCAGATTCTGCCGCACCAGCGGCTCGCCTCCGGTCAGACGTATTCTTCTGATGCCGAGAGAGGAGAAGATGCGGGCGAGCCGGAGAATCTCCTCATAACGCAGAATTTCGCCGTGAGGAAGGCTCTCCACGCCCTCCGCGGGCATACAGTAGCGGCAGCGGAGATTGCAGCGGTCTGTGACCGAAATGCGCAGATAGTCAATCAGCCGATTCTGTTGATCCAGCATTTATGTCTCTCTTTCTGCGATGTCAGCCGTTGTCTGGCGTTCTGAGGACACGCGGAGACAGGCCGGGAAATGTTTGTCGAAGAGCCGGGCGGCCTGGTCGGAGAGCTCGCGGTGGAAGCTCCGGTAGGCAGACAGAAGCTCTGCGCCGCGTGAAGACAACGAAGAGCCGCCGCCTCCCTCGCCGCCGATGGTGCGAAGCACCACGGGAAAGCCGAGCTGGCGCTCCATGAGCTGCACCATTTTCCAGCCCTTCGAATAGGAGATGTGCATACAGGCGCAGGCGTTCTGGATGGAGCCGGTCTGCGCGATCATATCGAGGAGCTGTACACTCTCTGTCGTGAGAAAGAGCTCCTCCATGCCGATATTCAGCTGCAGATCGAGCCGAAGGTTTCCGTGCCCTGCGAGCTGTGCCTCGTAGCACAGCAGCCGCTTGTAGTCCTGTGGTGTATCCGCATCCATGCGTATGCCGGGATCACCGGTCTCGAGCTCCGCAAGCTGTAGTGTGCCGGTGCGGAGCAGCCCCTTGAGACCGCCGTCTCCCCGGAAATCAAGCACTGCCGGGACGGCGTCTCTCCGGAGCAGGAGAGGGTGTCCGCCGCGGCCCTCGAAGAGTGGGCGGACGACAGCGGCGTCCTCTGCCAGCATTTTCCGCATGGTCTCAGGCTTCACCAGAGGGATATCCCCGGGGGTCAGAAAGATGCGGTCCGCCTCCGGGGAGACAGCGGCAAGGCCAAGCTGCAGGGAGGCAAGCATATCTGTCTCTGCGAAACGTTCGTTTTTTAAAAATATAACGCCGGGCAAATTTAAGTGCCGCATGAGAACGGCGCTCTGATATCCGGTGACTATGATGACCTCCTCCGCTCCGGCGCTTTGCAGTGCGGAGACGGTGTGGTGGATGATCGTGGAACTGCCGAGGCAGAGCAGAGGCTTGAAATCTCTCATCCTGGCGGAAAGCCCGGCGGCTGCAATTACGGCTGCGACCTTCATGGCGGAACCTCCTGTGTGAGCGTATGCCGATTTGAAACAGATAAATTGGTTTCATGCTAGCACAAAAGAAATAAAGCTGTCAATCTTCAACGCTTTTTCAATTACAAAATGCTATGATTAAACACAATATAGTTTGTGGTTTTAGCTCTTTTTTATGAGAGCAGGGAGAGAGGAGCAGCATGGAGCTGATAGGACATGATATTCCGATCCATGACGCCAGGGGAAAGGTGACCGGGCGTCTGAAATATGCGGCAGATAAGACCATGTCGCGCATGGCACATATCGCGATGATATTCAGCACGATACCGCATGGCTACGTGGTCTCAGTCGATGCCGGAAAAGCGCTCGCACTGCCGGGAGTGTATGGCGTGTTTCACTGCCTGAACACAGAGGATTACCGCTTCAATCGCTTTCGCAGTCAGGCGACGCAGGATGAACTGCCCCAGGAGGAGCACGTATTCGAGAAGTACGTGCGCTTTGTCGGCGACAGAGTCGGTGCGGTTGCAGCGCGGGATGAGGAGACGGCACGGCGCGCAGCTGCGCTGGTTGAGGTGAAGTATCAGGAGCTTCCCTACGCGCTGAGTTTTGATGAGGCGCTGGAGGGGAAGAACTGTCTCCCGGGCGAGGAACCGGTGAAGAGCGAGTGCTTTCTGGAGACGGGAGAGGCGGAGCCGGATGAGGCGGAGGGGATTGAGATCGTCGCGGAGACGGAGATCGCGCGTCTGCACCACGCCGCCATGGAGACGCACGTCTGCATTGCGGATTATGACCCGGATCTCGACGAGCTCACCATCGAGAGCCCGAATCAGTCTGTCCATGGAATTCGTACCGTCGTTGCGGATATGCTGAAGCTTCCCTACAGCCGCGTGCGCGTGATCAAGGCGGCAATGGGGGGGTCTTTTGGCGCAAAGCAGGAGTGGATGCTTGAGCCGGTTGCGGCAGTGCTGGCAAAGGAGCTGCGCCGTCCGGTGAAGCTGGCTTTTGACCGCGCGGAGACGATGCGATCCACAATATGCCGCGGCGCCATGCGCGCAGTGTTGAAGGCGCGTTTCCGGGCGGACGGCAGCATACTCCGCATGGATCTGGATCTGTTAAGTGATGCGGGGGGATATATCGGAAATTCAGCGGCATATATTCGTACACTCTACGGCAAGATGTTCCGCTGCTATCGCGTGCCGCACGGGCTTATGCACGGCCGGGTGGTCTCCACCAACACCCCGGTTTCCGGCGCTTACCGCGGCTGGACAGGGCCGGAGGCGGCGACTATGATAGAGCATGCCATGGAGAAGGCCGCGAAGCAGCTGAATATGGACCCCGTGGAGCTGCGGCTTAAGAACGTGCTTCTGCCGGGAGATACGGATCATAAGTCCGGGCTGCCGATGGAGGAGATACGCACGAGAGAGTCGCTCATTCAGGGGGCGGAGCGCTTCCACTGGGCAGAGAGGCGGCGGGCAGATGCGGAATTCAACGCGAAGAATGTGCGCTATAAGCGCGGAACCGGGGTCGGCTGTGGTGGCCACGGCAATACCTACTTCCCGCGCTACAAGGACTTTGCGGGCGTGGAGCTCCGGATGTGTGAGGATGGCTCCGTGCAGGCCAATATCAGCGTGCATGATCACGGCTGCGGCTCTGTGACCGCATTTAAGATGATACTTGCGGAGACCCTGCATCTTCCGATGGAGCGGATCCGATTAAAGGAGGCGGACAGCGCGAACACCCCCTTCGACTTTGGCTGCTATGCGAGCCGCAGTACCTTTGTCGTGGGGCGGACGGCGCAGCGCTGTGCGGAGAAGCTGAGAGAGAAGATTATAGAAGGGGCGGCGGAGATTCTGGACTGCCCGCTGGACACACTCTACTACGAGGGAGCGGTGATCCGCTCGAAGAGCGATCCCGAGCTGCGCTTTACCTACGGCGATGTGGGACACGGCGCAATCAATGTGCTCCGCAGGGAGATCTTTGCGGAGGAGCGCGGACAGAACAACTCGAATCCGGGTGTCACAGGCACGCACTTTGCGCAGGTAGAGGTGGATACCTGGACCGGAATTACGAAGGTGCTCAGCTATCTCGCCGTGCATGACCTGGGGCAGACTATCAACCGCGCGATGTGCATCGCACAGATTACGGGTGCGGCACAGCAGGGCTGCGGCGCCGCGCTCCGGGAGGAAATTGCGATCGATCCGAAGGGACGCTCTGTGAACAGCCTGTCGAAATATCATCTGATGAACGCGCCGGCTCTCCCGAATATTGATGTGCTGCTGATTCAGGACGGACACTCCAAGGAGGGTCCCTTCGGTGCGAAGTCCATCGGAGAGGTGAGCTTTGTTCCGTCGGCGGCCGCGGTGATGGCTGCAGTGAATCAGGCGCTGGACAGCGATATGGGCATGATACCGATGTCATCGGACCGCATCGTGGAATATCTGAGCAAGGAGGAACACTGAGGTGAGGCTGGACTTTATATTGAACGGAGAGAGAACCTCTCTGGAGACGGAGCCGACGCGGAGACTGCTCGATATTCTGCGCGAGGATCTGGAACTCACCGGGACAAAGGAGGGCTGCTCCGAGGGAGAGTGCGGAGCCTGTACGGTGATTGTGGACGGCAAGGCGGTTCACGCCTGTCTGACCCTTGCATCGCAGCTCAATGGACGCGAGGTTCTGACCATTGAGGGACTGGAGAAGAATGGAGAGCTGGATGTGCTGCAGCGCTGCTTCATCGAGGAGATTGCGGTGCAGTGCGGCTTCTGCACCGCAGGGATGATTATGTCCGCAAAGGCGCTGCTCATGCAGAATCCGGAGCCGAGCGAGGCGGAGATACGTACGGCGCTCGCCGGAAATATATGTCGCTGTTCCGGTTATGGGCAGATCATAAGCGCAGTGAAGCGCGCGGCGAAAGAATTGAGGGAGGGCATATGAGCATCAGTCTGATTCCGAAAAATCCTGAGGAGCTGGGGGAGGCGCTCAGCCAGCTGACAGAGCGCTCCATCATACTGGGGGGCGGCACGGATCTCATCATTGTGATGCGGGAGAAGCTGCTCTCGCCGGACAAGCTCTTAAGCCTCTCCGATATTCCGGAGCTCAGGGAGATACGCGTGACGGAGGATACTGCTTCTATTGGCGCCATGGCGACCATGACGGAGGTCGAGCACGCCTTCGCCGGATATCCGGAGCTCAGAGCACTCTCTGAGGCGGCAGGCGGCGTCGGCTCCGTGCAGATCAGAAACAAGGGTACCATAGGGGGAAATGTTGCCAACGCCTCTCCGGCGGGAGACCTTCCGCCGGTGCTGTGGATGCTGGATGCCAAGGTGGAGCTCATGGGGCCGGCGGGCGCGCTGAGAAGCGTTCCGATCCGTGCGTTCATCCGCGGCGTGAAGGACACGGATCGCGCTTACAATGAGGTGCTGACACGCTTCATCATAGATCGCCGTGCACTGGCAGGCTTTGAGACCGCCTTTGAGAAGCTCGGACACCGCGAGCAGGTGACGATCTCCCGCATCGGTCTCGCGGCCGCACTAAAGAGGGATGCACAGGGCGTCGTCACGGAGGCCCGCGTGATTGCAGGAGCCATCCAGACGAAGCCCTTCCGCCTGGAGGCGGCAGAGCAGCTGCTGATCGGGACAAAGGCGGAGCCGACGGCTGCGCTTGCCATTGCGATCGGGGATACCTTTGAGGGAAATACCCGCAGACGCTACAAGGCCGCGGCGGCAAAGGGCGTCGCAGAGAATCTCCTGAAGCGCTTTGCGAAAGGGGCTAAAAAAACTGAGGATAAGTCATGATAAAGAGCTTCTGCCTCGCACCGATGGAGGGCATCACGGGCTATGTGTTCCGGAATGCCTTCCATCAGTGTTTCAGAGGTGTGACACATTATATGAGTCCCTTCATTTCGCCGGGACACGGTGGGATCGGTATTACGAAGCGGGACCGGAGAGATATACTGCCGGAAAACAATGCAGGCATTCCGCTGGTGCCGCAGATTCTGACAAACCGCGCGGAGGACTTCCTGCACACAGCGCAGCTTTTGAAGGACTGCGGCTACCGGGAGCTCAATCTGAATCTCGGATGTCCATCCGGTACGGTGGCGGCAAAAAATAAGGGCTCGGGCTTTCTGTCAGAGCTGGATGCGCTGGACGCGTTTTTCGACGAGCTCTTTGAAAAGCTCGATCCGGAGCTGACGGTCTCCGTGAAGACAAGGATCGGACGCTGCGATCCGGATGAATTTCCGGCGCTCATGGAGATCTACAACCGCTATCCGATCTCGGAGCTCACAATACATCCGCGGGTACAGAAGGAATTTTACAGGGGGCATGTTCATATGGACGCCTTTGCATACGCCGTGCGCGTGGCCCGGATGCCGCTCTGCTATAACGGAGACATTCTGGATATTGAGGATATTCAGAGGATAGAGGAGCAATTCCCCTCCGTAGAACACATGATGCTGGGACGTGGGCTTCTTCGTGACCCGCTGCTCGCGGAGGCGTGGTTTGCGGGAGGATATCCGGAGGACAGCAGGGAGAGACTGTGCCGCTTTCACGACTGTCTGCTTCAGAGCTACAGCCGGAGCTTCCAGTTTGAGAATGCGACACTCTGCCGCATGAAGGAGCTGTGGTTTTATCTTGGAGCGCGCTTTCCGGGCTGTGAGAGGGAACTGAAGAAAATAAAAAAGAGCAGGACACTCACAGAGTATCAGCAATGGGCAGAGAAGATATGCCGGGATTTTCTGTGAAATCTAAAGAAGGAAGAGCCACGCGATCGCGTGGCTCTTCCTTCTTTACAGCAGTATCATATTGTGTTCCTCGCAGCGGCGGCGCATTTCCTCGGGCCATATGCTCGCCTGTACCTCGCCGACGTGGGCGCGGCCCAGCAGCAGCATGCAGAGACGACTCTGACCGATGCCGCCGCCGATGGTGTAGGGCAGCTCGCCGTTCAGGAGCATTTTGTGATAGGTGAATTTCCGGCGGTTCTGACAGTCTGCCTTTTCGAGCTGCTCTGCAAGGGACTCTTCGCTGACGCGTATGCCCATACTGGAGATTTCTATTGCACACTGCAGCGGCTCAAACCAGAACAGAATATCCCCGTTCAGCGCCCAGTCGTCGTAGTCCGGTGCGCGGAGATCGTGGGGCTCTCCGTTCGAGAGCCTGTCACCGATCTGTTCAATAAAGACAGCGCCATATTCCTTTGTGATGGCATTTTCCCTCTGCTTCGGGCTCATGTCCGGATAGCGCTGAAGCAGCTCCTCCGCGGTGATGAAGCTGATCTCCCGCGGCAGGCGGTACACGGCGTTCGGATACTTATACCAGACCTCGTGCTGCATGTGCTTGATGACCATATAGATGCGCCGTACAGTGTCCTCGAGCGTCTCTCTCGTGCGATCCTCTCTGCGGATCACGCGCTCCCAGTCCCACTGATCAACGTAGCAGGAGTGGAGATTGTCCGGATCCTCGTCGCGTCGAATGGCATTCATATTGGTATAGATGCCCTCTCCCGGCTTGTAGCCGTAGCGCTTCAGGGCGAAGCGCTTCCACTTTGCGAGGGACTGCACGACCTCGACGGTCTCTCCCGGGATGGAGAGCATGTCGAAGCTTACGGGGCGCTCGATTCCATTCAGATTGTCATTCAGTCCGCTGCTGCGGGATACAAAGAGCGGTGCAGACACGCGCTCCAGATTCATCTGCCGTCCGAATTCCTTCTGAAACAGGTCTCGGATAAACTTGATTGCTTCCTGTGTCTCCCGGACGGAGAGAACCGGGTCATAATTTTCCGGAATCATCAGTGCCATAAGATAGCCTCCTTACAAATCGCAGTGAGCAGCTTCGCAGCCCCCTACTTTTTGATTATTTCTGTTGCCTTGCGAGATGCGCTCTGTGCTCCTCGCAAGAGCTTATGCACTAATATATCATACCTTCAAAAAATGAGTAAAGAAAAAGAAAAAACTTTTGGGAAAGGCCGCGCTCCCGGTTGTCTCTGCCTACCTTCCATGGTAAAGTAGAAATATAAATTTTAGAAAACAGAGCAGGAGCCTTTCCGTAGATAGACAGATATTTTCCGGAGCGGGCTTTTCTTCTGAAAAAGAACAGTAAGACGGGGGAATTTATGGAGAAGTGGACGAGGATCAGACTCGCGGCGGCAGCTGTTGTGCTGGCTCTGTACGGCACAGGAGCTGCTTATTTTAGGCAGCACAGCTTTCCAAACACAAAGGTAGACGGAGTGGAAGCCTCCTACCTCACACCGGAGGAAGCCTTTCAGCGCATTCGGAAAGAGACGGCAGAGGGGGCTGTGACTGTCAGCGTGAAGGATCGGCAGTATCAGCTTCCGCGCGCGGAGGTTCTCTCTGTCGCAGAGGATGCACCGATACGTCAGGGCTTTGCGGGGCAGAACACGCTGCTCTGGCCGCTGGAATTCTTTCGTTCCCATGAGCTCTCAAGCGGGAAGAATCTGAGCTTTGACAGGGTGCGCGCGGAGGAGCTTTTGGAGGAGCAGGGGCTCTTTCAACTGGATATTGCGCCTGTCGACGCAAAGATTTCGGATTATAGTCCTGAGAGCGGCTTTACAGTGCTGCCGGATGAGGACGGCTGGCGCGGCGGCCGGAAGGAGATCATGGATGCCATTCAGGAGGCTGCCGTTCAGGATGCCCTTGAGCTGGATCTCACAGAGCGCTTCGCAGTAAAGGCAGAGCGCTCCTCAGAGGATAGCGTACTTTGTCAGCTATGTGCGGAGCAGAATGCGCTCGCACACCACAGCTACATCTTGAAACTCGGGGAAGAGGAGCGTGAGCTGGACGGCACAATCCTGAGCGGCTGGCTTCGCGAGACGCGAGACGGCGGAAGAGGGCTTGACGCAGCGGCGATCACAGCTTATGCGGATGCACTTCCGGATCAGTTTGACGCGGCTCTGAAGACACTTGGTGCAGAGCAGGGAGAGCGCTATATCATAGATACGGTACTGTTTCAGCATATTCTGGCTGCAAAGCTCGGCGTCACGCTTCCGGTTCCCGAGACTGCGGCACAGACACGCGCAAGGGAAAAGAGCAATGAGAAGCTCCTGAAGGAGGCGCAGAGAAAGGCAAAGCGTGCGAAGACTCCGGAGGAGGCGGAGCGCATTCTTGCAGAGGCGGAGGCAGAGCTTGTGCCGGAGCCCGAGATGCTGGCAGTGAGGCTGTCATCTCAGGAGGAGCGGAGCGCGGGTGATGCAGACACAGCGCAGAGTGCTTCCGGGGCAGAACAGACAGAGCGCTATGATACGATCTGTCTCACAGATGGCATTTATATAGAAAACGTGGAGAGCGCTGAGGCGAGGGAGGAGCGAAGGCGCAAAGCCGAGAAGCAGTATGGGCCGGCCAGTCGGTCCAATGCGCTGATTCCGGACGATCCCGAGGAGGAGGCAGAGACGGCCTCTCCCTCCTCAGCAGAGCGGCATATACTCGCGGAAGAGGAGATCTATATTCCTGTCATCGCCGCAGATCCGGAGTTCCAGCTGGGCTACGGACTTGACTATATTGATATTGATATCGAGAAGCAGCATGTCATTCTCTTTGAGAACGGCCGCAAGATCATGGAGAGCGATTGTGTCACGGGTACGCCAAACCGGGCCAGAGAGACGCATAAGGGCGTCTTTCAGATCAACTATAAGCAGAGAAACCGCGTGCTGCGCGGCTCTCAGCGCCTGTATGCGAGCTTTGTCAACTACTGGATGCCATTTGATGCAGGGATTGGTCTGCATGACGCGACCTGGCGCGGACAGTTTGGCGGAACAATCTACAAGAGCTCCGGAAGTCACGGCTGTGTGAACCTTCCGCTGAGCTTTGCAAAGAAGCTGTATAAGCGCGTGTATGCGGGAGAGACAGTCTATGTGCACTGAGTGAAAGTAGAAGCGCTTGTCTGGCGGAGCGGTTGCACCGAGTAATTGGTGCAACTGCCCTGTTTTCTGTGAAGAGCCCAAAGATCTATATAAATATTAAAAAATATACAAAATATTAATTTATTACAGAATTTAATATCGTTTAATGCATTAAAAAAGTCAATGGAGTGATCCTCTTCGATGAGCTGAAGAACCATCGGGATTATATTCTGGAGGAGCTGAGCACGAAGGACGGCTATGAGATTGAGAATCAGTACACCCTGATCCGCTCAGAGCAGCTTAAGAAGGCAGAAAATGGCTCACTCACCGTGGAGGTGCTGAACAAGAAGCTCTATACGCCGGTGCCGATGACACCGCTCACAGGCACGCTGGAATTCTATAAGGTGGACAGCAATAACCGTCCGCTGCCCTTTACCGGGTTTACGCTTGAGGGCGGTCCCGAGGGAGCCAACCATGTGAGGCGCTTTGTGCTGTCAACAGAAACCGGACTGGTCCGTTTTGAAAACCTGCCAATGTTTGGCAGTGTTTATCCGTACACGCTGACGGAGACTACGCCGCGCGGCCTGCTGCAGCCCTTTGCGTCCAGAGAGATCCGCTTTAAAGATAACGGCGGAAAGAATGCGCATATGGATCTTGGTTCCATCAAAAATGACAAGGCGACACTCCTGGTGTATAATCTGGGGCTGTTCAGTATCTCCGAGCAGGAGAGGTCAAGGACAGCTCTGGAGAAGCTCAAATCAAGCGCAGGAAAGCGTCTTGGAGACGTGCAGCTTGAGCTTCAGTCCGAGGATGGAACAGTGCTTAAGGAGCAGTCGACCAATGCAAGAGGCGAGGCGGTCTTTCAGGATCTGGATGTCGATACGGACTATTATATTGCGGAGCCTAAGGCCCCGGAGGGGTATAAAGCGTACGAAAATGCCGGGACAAACAATCGTGTGAAGGTACATGTCGACGCACGCGGCAGGCTGAGCGTCAATGGTCAGGCCTCCAACAACAATTACCTTGTGTATCCGAACTATCCGGTGAAGAACACCAACCGCGTAGATATTCTGAAGGAGGACATGGAGCATCACCCGCTGGAGGACACAGAATTTCAGCTGTGGGAGATAAAAGAGGACGGCGGTGAAGAGCTGCTTCAAACTCAGAAGACCGGGCCGGAGGGAAAGCTTTCCTTCATGGATTTTGGCATGAAGAAGCTTCCGACCGGAGTCAGTGTGCCGGTGGCGGCCACCTTTGAGATCCGGGAGAGCAAGCCCAGAACGGGTTATGCGAACAGCTACCATCCCTTCCGCTTCAAGACCACGGGGGATAATTTCACCTATCACAGCTTGGAGGCGACCAACCCCAGAGTGACGCTCACCATAGACAAGGTGGAGCCAAATCAGGAGAAGACGCCGGTGCCGGGAGCGGAGCTCAGCCTGTATAGCTATGAGGGCAACAAGATCACGGGCGAAGCCCTTGAGACGGTGAAGACCGATAGAGAGGGAAAAGCAGTCTTCCAGTACGACAAATTTGATATGTCGAAAAAATATGCGGTGAAGGAGACAAAAATTCCTGCCGGTTATGAGGAGACAGTACCGGGAAGAGTGGAGGTGCTGGATCTGCCCGGAAAGGCCAATCAGGCATCCTTTGACGGAGCGCTTCATCTCAGCTGGGAAAACCGCAAGACCAGAGGAAGTCTTCGTATTCTGAAATTTTCGGAGGACGGTTCTGCGCTCCGGGGAGTCAGGTTTAGTTTGAAGAAGCAGGACGCCGCTGTTGCAGTGGAGGGCAGCACAGATGAGAAGGGAGAGCTGCGCTTTGCGGATCTGGAGATCGGAGCAACCTACATTCTGAATGAGGTCGAGACGCTGCCGGGCTTTGCGCTGGGAGCGGATGCAAAGAATCTTGAGATCAAGGTTACAGATACGACGGAGATTGTGAAGCGCTTTGTGAACAGCCCGAGCCCTGCAACTGTCTCTGTTCATAAGACAGACGACAGAGGACATGCACTGGAGAATGTCAGCTTCAGGCTGGAGAAACATATAGCCGGGCCTGTGTACATGAAAGTTGCGGTTCAGTCTACGGATAAGAACGGAGATCTTGCATTCGAGGGACTGAAGACAGGAGACTATCGCCTGTCTGAGGAAAGTGTAAAAAATGCAAAAATCGGCGGGAGGCCGGCAGAAGAGAGCGGAGCATGGCTTGGCTATGAGAAAACCGGCGCCAGATGGCGGATCAGCGTTCAGAAGGATCCGGCGGCTCCTGACGGAGCTCCCAAAGTCACTGTCACAGAGGAGGGGAAGCAGGATGCACTCGCACTCCCGCTTCAGGTTGTAAACCGTCGCGTGGAGCCTGCGAGGGTGAAGCTCACTGTAAACAAGAGCTTTGACGGTGGAACAAATATAGATCCGATGCCTGTGTTTAAGGTCAGGCTGAGCCGTTTTGATGCGGGTGGAAAGAAAGATGCAGACTTCCATCCTGTGGAGGAGCTGACGGCGCTTACCGGAAGCTCAGAGCGCAGGGCGGAGTTTACAGATCTGGACTATGATTATTACGACGATGAGACTGGCGCATGGAAACAGTGGATCTACTCTGCGGAGGAGCTCATAGAAGGTGTTCATAAGAATTTGTACACGCCGTCCTATGGCGAAATTCGCTATGAGAAAAAGCTGCTGCCCTACCGCAAAGACAGACCGGAGCAGGTCAATCAGCAGTCTATTGATATCAAAAACAGCTTCCGGCAGCCGGAGACTGAGGAGCTCATCGCAAGAAAGCTCTGGGACGTACCGGATCCGAGCGTTGAGAGGCCGGAGCTTGGCTTTGAGCTGTGGAGAAAGGGCGGCGACGCAGGAGACGGTGTCCGGGTCACGGAGGCGATGCCGCTTGATAAGAACGGCATGCGCAATTTCGGTCGACAGCTTCGGACAGATGCCAACGGAAGGGAGTACAGCTACTACGTAAAGGAGCTGTACAGCAATCCGGAGGATCTGCGGCTGGACAACTGGGAGAAGGAAGAGCGGGGGCTTACTGTCACGAATCGCCTGAAGGAGCCGGAAGGAAACCGGGCGAGCCTGCGCATTCAAAAGGAGCCGCTTGGCAATGGAAGGCCCGGACAGCTTGCCACGGGAGCCAATGCAATTCCCGCCGAGTCCGGTGAAGCCCTGAAATTTACCTTCCGCATAACCGGCCCCTACGGCTACGAGAAGGAGCTGCAGCTTCAGGCAGGAGAGGAGGCAGTGCTCGAAAACCTCTACTATGGTCAGTATCAGGTGGAGGAGACGGAGACACATGGGTACGAGCCGCAGTACGAGCCCGAAAACGGTGTGCTTACACTGAGGAAGGCGGAGAGTGAACAGCTGGTTCGTGTCAGGAACCTCATACCGGAAGACGGTGAGAAGCTCAACGTAACTCCGGAGCTGAAAAAAATATGGGTCAACGGACCCATGCCCTCTGTGGAGCTGGAGCTTTGGAGAAAGGGCCATCAGGTCAGCGGCGAGCTGATAGAGGAAAAGGTAAATGAATTTGTTGCGGACAGAACGCTCCGCTCCAGACGCTTCGATACAGATATGCAGGGAAGAAAGCTTGAGAAGTACGATCCCAGCGGAAGAGTATTTGAGTATTATGCGAAGGAGCCGAATCCGCCGGCGGAATATTTGTCAGAGGCAGAGGGGCTCACGGTCACCAATACCTATCAGCTGAAATATACGGAGCTCAGAGTCAGCAAGCGCTGGAAGGATGAGAAGGGCGAGACGCTTGAATCACATCCGGAGCGGGTGAGTGCAGAGCTCTTAAGAAATGGAAAGCCTGCCGGTATCGTGAGGGTTCTGAGCAATGAGAATCAGTGGACAGCAGTGTTTGAACATCTGCCGGAGACTGCGGATGACGGAACAAAGTATGAGTACAGTGTGAAAGAAGTGGGAGAAGCCGACGGCGGTATTCACTTAGGTAATCAGAGCTTCCATGTTAAAACGGAGGGAAGTGCCAAAGAGGGATATATTCTCATCAATCAGCTTAAGAGCCTTCCGAGGTCGTCCGGATCTTCAGGTGGCTCCAGCGTTTCGAGGAGGGTTACCAGGCCGAAAGAGTCTCCGCGCGAAAACGCTGTCAGGCCGTCAGAAGCAATACCGCTACAGTATCCTGCGGCGGAGAGTGTGGAAGAGCCGAAGAAGGACTGGAGAGCACTGCCTAAGATGGGAGATATGAGTGATAATATGCTGTATGCTCTGATCGCCGGACTGTTGAGTCTGCTCTTCCTTCTGTTCACGCTGCGGCAGAGAAAGAAAAGACAGTGATCCTGACGATCGGAGAGAGGCTTAAGGAACTGAGCCTTGACATTCGCCGCGCAAGTCCTTAAGATGAAGCGTGAAAACAGAATGATGAGGGGTGCTCGGTGGAACCGGGCTGAGAGTCGGCTGTCCTTGCCGTAACCCATACACCTGATTTGGATAATGCCAACGTAGGGAAGAGAGGCGGCTGCCCGGAGCTCCGGGCGGTGCAGCTTCTTGTATGAGAGGGGATGCAGCTGCGTCTCCTCTCTTTTTTGTGGGATCGTTTGCGTGTACGGGAGTTACCCCGGCAGGAGATTCGTCCGGAAAGGAGCAGAACTATGAAAACAGCGTTGACCATTGCGGGAAGCGATTCCAGCGGAGGAGCAGGAATTCAGGCAGACATCAAGACTATGCTCGCAAATGGCGTCTTTGCCACCTCCGCGATCACAGCGCTCACCGCGCAGAACACCACCGGAGTGCAGGGGATTTATGAGGTCCCTCCGGAATTTCTGAAGCAGCAGATTGACAGTGTGTTTACAGATATACGCCCGGATGCGGTGAAAATAGGTATGGTTTCCTCTGTGGGACTCATTGAGGGGATTGCAGAGCGCCTGCGCTTCTACAGAGCAGAGCATATTGTCGTGGATCCGGTGATGGTGGCGACCAGTGGGAGCAGGCTCATCAGCGAGGACGCGGTGGAGAGTCTCAAGACGGAGCTCCTTCCGCTTGCGACTGTGCTCACGCCGAACATTCCGGAGGCGGAGGTACTCTCCGGGATGGAGATTCAAAGCCCGGAGGACATGGAGAGAGCGGCAGAGCTGATTGGAAGGCGCTTTTCCTGCGCGGTACTGCTGAAGGGCGGACACAGCCTGAACGATGCCAATGATCTCCTGTGGCGGGACAACGGCTGCCGCTGGTTCATGGGAAAGCGTATCTTTAATCATAACACGCACGGCACGGGCTGCACGCTCTCCAGCGCCATAGCGGCAAACCTCGCGAAGGGGGCGGAGCTTGCGCTTGCAGTGGAGCGTGCGAAGGCGTATATCTCCGGTGCGCTCGCGGCCATGCTGGATCTCGGAAGTGGCTCCGGGCCTATGGATCACGGATGGGATATCGGAGAGAACTACGGCTCACATGAGCTGTGAGAGGAGGAGCTATGGACAGAGCTTTGCTTGCAGTACAGAGTGCAGAGGGGCAGCGGCTCCCGAACTTTGCGGCGCACGCGGGACGGACGACAGAACGGCTGCTCAGGGCGGCAGAGCCGATCTGGGAGGGGTATCTTAAGCATCCCTTTGTGCGGGGGCTCGGTGAGGGAAGCCTGAATCAGGACAGATTCCGCTTCTATATGCTTCAGGACTATGTATATCTCTTTGAGTACGCGCGGGTGTTCGCGCTCGGCGCGGCGAAGGCGCGGGAGCCGGAGTCAATGCGTATTTTTGCAGCTTACATCCATCAGATCATGGAGGGGGAGATGGCGCTGCACCGCAGCTACATGCGGCGGCTCGGCATTCCGGAGAAAGAGGCAGAGCAGAGCAGAGCCTCTCTCGACAATCTCTCCTATACCTCCTACATGCTGCGCATTTCCTATGAGGGCGGAGAGGCAGAGCTTACAGCAGCGATTCTCGCCTGTGCACTGAGCTATGAGTACATTGCCAGAAGACTTCTGAAGCAGTATCCGTCCTCCGTGTCTCATCCCTTCTATGGGGAGTGGGTGCAGGGCTACAGCTCTCTCAGCTATCACGAGGAGAATGAAAAGCTCATAGTCCTCATGGAGCGCCTGACAGAACAGAGCCCGGAGGCAGAGCTCTCGCAGCTCGCGGAAATTTTTGTGAACTGCTCCCGCTTTGAGCAGTCCTTCTGGGATATGGCATGGGAGCAGAGAGCGTGAGCGGTCAGGCGGTGCTCCGCTTTTGCGATGTCCGCTTTCAGTACGCATCGGAGGCTTTTTCCATCATTGACCGCCTGAGCTTTCAGATTCAGCGGGGGGAGTTCGTCTCGGTGATCGGCGCCTCCGGCTGCGGAAAGAGCACCATATTCCGCCTGGTGAACCAGCTGCTCATTCCGGCGGAGGGAGAGATCCTGGTGGATGGTCTGCCGATTGCGGGGCGGAGGCGCTACTGTGGCTACATGCCTCAGCAGGATCTGCTCTTTCCGTGGAGAACCGTTGCGGAAAATGTGCGCCTCCCGCTGGAGATCCAGAGAGGCAGAACGCAGGCAGAGATGAATCGTCTCACAGAGGAGGCACTTCAGAGTGTCGGGCTTTTCGGGCAGGGTGCGAAGGCGCCCCGGGAGCTCTCCGGCGGGATGCGGCAGCGGGCAGCCTTTGCGCGCACTCTGCTCACAGGCTCGGAGCTTTTGCTGCTGGACGAGCCCTTCTCGGCGCTCGACTGCCTGACGCGGCTCTCCATGCGGGAATGGCTGCTGAAGCAGTGGGAGCGGGAGAGGAAGACGGTGCTCTTTATCACCCACGATGTCGAGGAAGCAGTGTTTTTGTCGACGCGGATTCTGGCAGTGGAGACCTCGCCGATCAGGAAGCTTCGCTCAATTGAGGTTCCGCTTCCGTTTCCGCGTACAGCAGCGAGTCTTCAGCGTCCGGAGGCGGCAGAGCTGAAGGAAGAGCTCATCCGGCTTTTGAGAAAGGAGCCGTCATGAAGAGGTCTGAGTGGAAGGCAGCTATCTGTAAAAACGGCCCGGCGGCAGCGCTGGTATGCTTCCTGCTCCTGCTCTGGGAGGTGGCGGCGCGGCGCATCAACGCGGCCTATATACTGCCCGCGCCGGAGCAGATCCTTGCAAGGCTCTGGGAGCTCAGGGAGCCGCTGTTTGCGGCGCATCTCCCGGCCACGATGGAGGTTGTACTCATCGGACTGCTCATCTCCGTGCTGCTCGGGGTGGGACTGGCGGTGCTCATGGACCTGAGCCCGATGGCGGAGAAGGCCCTGTATCCGCTCATTGTCGCCTCGCAGACCATTCCGGTTACGGCACTCGCGCCGCTCTTTGTGCTCTGGTTCGGCTACTCCATTTGGAGCAGGGTGTTGGTGACGGTGCTCATGACCTTTTTTCCGGTGGCAATTACAGTCTATGACGGGTTTCGCTCGGTGAGAACAGATATGAAGGAGCTCATGCTGAGCTTCGGCGCAAGCGGGCGGCAGATCTTTTTCAAGCTGAAGCTTCCCGCGGTGCTGCCGTATTTCTTCTCGGCGCTGCGGATGGCAGTTCCGATCTCGGTGATCGGCGCCGCGATCGGGGAGTGGCTGGGGGCGCAGTGCGGGCTGGGCTACTTCTCGCGCCGCATGATGACACAGCTGGACGGGGCGGGCGTCTTTGCGCCTGTGCTTCTCTTGAGTCTGGCGGCCATGCTCATGGTCGCAGCGGTCGGCTGCATCGAAGCTGTACTGATTCATTGGAGAAATGATTGAAAAAATAAGGGGGGAACAGAGATGAAGAGTAGAAGAAGTGCTACAGTTGGAGTGCTGCTCGCGGGGGCGGTGCTTATGTCGCTGGGATTTACGGCCTGCGGCAGTCAGAGTGCAGATCATGCAGGCAGCGCCGCGGGAGAGATGGCAGCGGGAACTTCCGGAGAAGCGAAGAGCTCCGGGCAGTCGGAGACAAGCAAAGCAGGCGCGGCGCAGGGAGAGCTTCGCGAGCTGAATCTGGTTCTTGACTGGTATCCGAATGCGATTCACAGCTTCATTTATACTGCAATCGAGCGCGGCTATTATCGGGATGAGGGGCTGGATGTGAAGGTTCGCTTTCCGGCAAATGACAATGACGGGCTGGCTCTTGTGGCAGCGGGAAAGGCGGAGCTCAGTGCTTACTATCAGCAGGATGTGATTCAGGCGGTGGCGAATCAGGGGATCGGTCTCAGATCAATCGGCGCCATCTGTCAGACCCCGCTGAATATCATCCTCTCTCTGAAGGAAAAAAACATTCAGAGTCCGAAGGATTTTGTCGGAAGGACAGTGGGCTATGGGGGCACGGCACTCTCTGAAGCGATGGTGCAGGCACTCATGAAGGATGTCGGAGAGGATCCCTCTGCGGTGACGCTGCAAAATGTCGGCTTTGAGCTGATGAGCTCCATGACAACAGGCGCTGTGGATGCGACCATCGGCTGCCTTGTGAACCATGAGGTTCCGCAGCTCGAGGAAGAAGGGTTTGAACTGAATTACTTCCCGCTGACAGATTATGGCGTGCCGAATTTTTACGAGCTCTGCTTTCTGACGAATGAAAAGCTTCTTCAGAGGGAGCCGGAGGTGCTGAGGGCCTTTTTGCGCGCCTCAAAGCGGGGATTTGAGGACTTTCAGGCGGACCCGGAGGCATCGCTGCAGATCCTTCTGGACAATCAGAATGAGGAGAATTTCCCTTTGAGTCCCGATGTGGAGAGAAAGAGTGCAGAGATTCTGCTTCCGCTCATGGAGCAGGAGGACGCTCCGTTCCTGTCACAGACAGAGGCGTGCTGGCAGCAGAATATCGACTGGATGTATGAGCAGGGGCTCATCGAGAGAAAGCCGGAGCCCGGGGAACTCATGGTGAATCTGGATTATGAGCGCCGGTAGGAGTGAGAAGCGCACTTCGACTGTTGCTGCTGTCCGAAGGGCAGGCGCTTTGGTGGCCTGTCGAAAGAATAGATTTATTATATATTTTAATGATAAGAGAAGAGAAGCACCGCGGTGCCGGAGGAGTCTGGCATCGCGGTGCTTCTCTTCGTTTTTTGTGGCCGAAGCCATATAGTTGTACCACAGGACGGTGTGAGGAGCACGGTCCTGGAGATACCGTAGTTATACTTACTTTTTACTGTAATCGTAGAAGCCGCGTCCGCTCTTTCTGCCCAGCAGACCGCCGCGAACCATCTTCTTCAGCAGCGGGTTGGGACGATACTTGCTGTCAAGAGTCTCATTATAGAGAACATTCATGACTTCGAGGCATACATCAAGACCGATCAGATCGCCGAGTGCCAGCGGTCCCATGGGGTGGTTCGCACCGAGCTTCATCGCCTTGTCTACATCCTCCACGCTTGCAAGACCCTCGGCGTAGATGCTGATGCCCTCGTTGATCATCGGGATCAGGATGCGGTTCACAACAAAGCCGGGACCCTCCTGTACATAGACCGGATCCTTGCCGATCTCCTTGGAGATTTCATAAATCTTCTCGCTGAGGTTCTGCGGTGTAAGTATGCCGGGGATGATCTCAATGAGCTTCATGACCGGTGCAGGGTTGAAGAAGTGCATACCGACCAGCGGGCGGTTCAGATGACTCATCAGCTCCGTGATGGAGAGGGAGGAGGTGTTGGTTGTGAACAGCGCATCCGGGCCACAGATTTTGTCAAGCTGCTGGAAGACCTGGATTTTTGCCTCCATGCTCTCCAGTGCGCTCTCAATGACAAGATCGGCATCCGCGGCGATCTCAAGTCCGCCAAAATGCACTCTGGAGCAGAGCTCATCACAGCTCTCCTGTGTCATCTTACCTTTGGCAACAAGCTTTTGAATATTTTTGGAAAACTTTGCCTGCTTTTTCTCGGGATCCTTGCCAGTGACGATACACATGGCAACCTGATCACCGTGCGCTGCAAAAACCTGAGCAATTCCCATACCCATCAGACCAGTACCGACGACTGCAACCTTCATCTGCTTACCTCTCTCTTTCTTTTGTGGTGTACGCGGCAGTGTATTCTTGAAAAAAAGTCACTGCTTCGCCAGCTGCGCAATATTGAGATTTCTTTAACGTTAATTTAATAACGATATATAAATTATAACATACGACATAAATATATCAAGTCAATTTTGGAAAATTTATGTATTTTATCCAATACATTATATGCGATGCCGATAGCAAAATAGAAGAGGCCGATAACCAGGGATGAGAGATGAGGTCTTAAATAAAACCACATTGCACAAATATTATTTTCATGTTCATCTGGTTTCGTAAAGAATTGCCATGAGCAGACTTGCTGTTTGTAAAGGGAATCCTGCAAAATATCATACAGATGCTATATACCCCGCTATGCTTATAGGCTATAATTGTGTCAGTAGCGCTGATGAAGGCGCACTGCGTCACAATTTATAGCAGCATAACAGTTTGTCAGACAGAAACGGAGGTATTGAAATGGGAAAGAAATTGCTTGAGACAGTACCGAATTACAGCGAAGGCCGCGACATGGAGAAGGTTGGAAAGATTGCCGCCTGCTTTAAGAATAAGAAGGGCGTGCGTCTGCTTGACTGCCAGACCGACACAAACCACAATCGCTGCGTGATCACCGCAGTCGGAGAGCCAGAAGCTCTGAGAGATGCAGTTGTTGAGTCCTACGGTGTGGCTGTGGAAGTGATTGATATGACCAAGCATGAGGGGCAGCATCCGAGAATGGGCGCAGTTGACGTGGTTCCGTTCATTCCCTGCCGCAACACCACCTTTGAGGATGCGGATGTGATCGCAAAGGAAGTCGCAAAGCTCGTCGGTGAGAAGTATGAGATTCCGGTATTTCTGTATGAGGATTCTGCGACTGCTCCGCACCGTCAGAACCTTGCGAAGATCCGTAAGGGTCAGTTTGAGGGCATGGCAGAGAAGCTTCAGGACAAGGCGCTCTGGACTCCGGATTTCGGCCCGGATCACATTCATCCGACCGCTGGTGTCACTGCAATCGGCGCGAGAATGCCTCTCATTGCATTCAACATCAACCTCGACACCCCGAACATGGAGATCGCGACCAATATTGCAAACGCTGTGAAGAATATCCGCGGCGGCTATCACTTTGTCAAGGCGATCGGCATTGAGCTGAAGGATCACTACTCCGGCAAGGAGACGGTTGCGCAGGTTTCCATGAACCTTGTAAACTATGAGAAGACCGCTATCTATCGCGCATTTGAGGCTGTCAAGATGGAGGCGAGACGCTACGGTGTCAATGTGATCGAGAGTGAGATCGTCGGCCTGGTTCCGATGCAGTCTCTGATCGACTGTGCGGAGTACTATCTGCAGGCCTGCGCATTTGGGCCGATGAAGTTCGATGCGAAGAAGCAGATCATGGAGAACTGGCTGTTAGAGGACGAGGAGGAGTGAGATGAGCGAGCTTTTAAAGGATATGAGCGTTGAGCAGTTTATCGCGGTGACAGAGTCTGATGCTCCGGCGCCGGGCGGCGGCAGTGTCTCTGCTCTGGTTGGTGCACTGGGTGCTGCTCTGACGGCAATGGTTGCAGGTCTCACCATCGGCAAGAAGAAGTATGCGGATGCTGAGGCTGAGATGAAGGAGATTGCAGTGAAGGCGGCGGAGATCAGAAAGGAGCTTGTTGAGGCGATTGATAAGGACAGCTCTTCCTTCAACGAGTTCATGGCTGCCATGGGCATGCCGAAGGACACAGACGAGCAGAAGGCTGCGAGAACCGCTGCGATGCAGAGCGGTCTAAAGAGTGCTGCGCAGGTTCCGTATTCCGTGGCGGAGACTGCCGCGAAGATCTTCCCGCTTGCGAAGGCTGTGATCGAGAGAGGCAACACAAATGCAGTTACAGATGGCCTTGTGGCTGCGATGGCCGCGAGAACCGCTGTGATCGGCGCCGGTCTCAATGTCAAGATCAACCTTGGCTCCATCAAGGATGAGGCTTTTGTTGCTGAGTACACCGCAAAGGTGAAGAAGCTGGACGATGAGGCTGTGAAGCTGGAGAAGGAGATCTTTGCACTGAGCGAGCTCACAGACCGGCTGTAATCAAAAGTAAGAAGCGTAATTGAAACTGACGGAGTATTTTCAATCATAGACGACTAAGAGGATTGTAAACAATGAAAACAGATATTGAGATCGCTCAGGAAGCCAAGGCCCTGAATATCACTGAGATTGCAAAGTATGAGGGAATTGACGAAAAGTACATCGAGCAGTACGGCAAGGACAAGGCAAAGATTGATTACAATCTGCTGAAGGATCTTGCGGACAGACCGGATGGAAAGCTGATTCTGGTTACTGCAATCACCCCGACTCCGGCAGGAGAGGGAAAGACCACAACCTCTGTTGGCCTGACCGATGGACTTCATAAGCTGGGCAAGAAGGCAGCCTGCGCACTTCGCGAGCCGTCTCTCGGACCGGTCTTTGGCGTCAAGGGCGGCGCTGCAGGCGGCGGCTATGCGCAGGTGGTTCCGATGGAGGAGATCAACCTTCATTTTACCGGTGACTTCCATGCGATCGGTGCAGCGAATAACCTCATGGCAGCGATTATTGACAACCACATCTTCCAGGGCAACGCGCTCCGCATTGATTCCAAGAGAATCACCTGGAACAGAGTGGTGGATATGAACGATCGCCAGCTCCGCAATATCGTGAATGGCCTCGGCAAGAGAACGGACGGAAGAGTCCGCGAGGATCACTACGATATCACGGTTGCCAGTGAGATCATGGCCGTGTTCTGCCTTGCGACAGATATCAAGGATCTTCGCGACAGACTCAGCAGAATGATCGTTGCATATAATGTAGACAATGAGCCGATCACTGCAGGTGATCTGAAGGCTGCAGGCGCTATGGCGGCGCTCTTAAAGGATGCTCTGAAGCCGAACATGGTTCAGACGCTTGAGCACACCCCGGCATTCATTCACGGCGGTCCTTTCGCAAATATTGCTCACGGCTGCAACTCCGTGCTCGCAACCAAGATGGCTCTGAAGCTGAATGACTACGCTGTCACGGAGGCAGGCTTCGGTGCTGACCTCGGCGCAGAGAAGTTTATCGACATCAAGTGCCGCATGACCGGTCTTCGCCCGGATTGCGCGGTCGTCGTTGCTACCGTTCGCGCTCTGAAGCATCACGGCGGCGTTGCGAAGGCAGATCTCAACAAGCCGAACCTTGAGGCGCTGGAGAAGGGGCTTCCGAACCTGCTTCGTCACGTCGAGAATATGACCACTGTATTCGGTCTTCCGACTGTCGTTGCGATCAACCGCTTCCCGTTTGATACCGAGGAAGAGCTGAAGCTCATTGAGGATAAGTGCAAGGAGCTTGGCGTCAATGTAGTCCTGTCTGAGGTTTGGGCCAAGGGCGGCGAGGGCGGTCTGGCACTCGCAAAGGAAATTGTCCGTCTCTGCGAGAGCGGCGAAGGAAATAACTTCCAGTTCGCTTATGATGTTGAAGAGAGCATCGAGTCCAAGCTCAATGCAATTGTCAAGAACATCTATCGCGGCGCAGGCGCTGTCCTGACTCCGGAGGCAAAGAAGCAGGTGCAGAGACTCACGGAGCTCGGCTTTGATAAGCTGCCGATCTGCATGGCAAAGACGCAGTTCAGCTTCTCTGACAACAAGAACCTCACCGGTGCGCCGGAGAGCTTCAAGATCACGATCCGTGAGATCAAGGTCTCCGCAGGTGCTGGCTTCCTGGTAGCTAAGACCGGCGATATCATGACGATGCCGGGTCTGCCGAAGGTTCCGGCTTCCGAGAACATCGATGTCGACGAGAACGGAAGAATCACCGGCCTCTTCTAAGCTAATATTTATACTAAGCTTCTACATCTGCCCCGCGCGACCCGGATAAATCGGGCTGCGCGGGGCTTTCGCGTTTTTTATTCCGCAGCGGAGGGATGAAATTCTCACAGAATCATGGTAGTATAAAAGCAAAGCTTCTGTGGAGCTGTGGCATAAGCCGCAGCGTGGCAGAAGAATTGATTTTATCTCAGGGACTGTGCTGTGAGCAGCGTGCTGTCTCTGTCGGGAGGAGGAAGCTATGCCGAGGAGTGCGAGCTACAGCACAAAGGCGCGTCAGGGGATTATGCGCTGTCTTGAGGAGAGTTCGGCTTCAACAATAAGCGTTTCGGATATATTGGGATATCTCTCAGAGCGCGGGCTCTCGGTCAGCCCGACAACGGTCTACCGCTATCTTGATAAGCTCTGTCTGGAGCGAAGAGTCATCAAATATGTGGCTAAAAAGGGCGAGAAGGCAGTGTATCAGCTTGAGAGGGAGGGACAGCACTGCGCGGAGCATCTGCACCTGAAATGTGTACACTGCGGCCGTGTCATTCATATGGACTGTGGCTTCATGGATGAGGTAGAGGAGCACTTAAAGAGCGGACACGGCTTCCGGCTGCAATGCGAGGGCTCGGTGCTCTACGGTCTGTGCAAAGACTGTGCGGAAAAAGCACAGGGATGAGATGGGAGATAATGTCGATAAGCGGAGAGCTCCGGCTCTCCGCTTACAATCAACCATTATAAAAAAGTTGTGGAAACCTGTTGACATTTTGGAACGGAACAAGTATATTAAATGAGCTGTTTCACGAAAAAGAAGTGAACTCCGGGGAATGGCAGAAAATTACAAATCGTTATCAAAGATTTAGCACAGCGTACTTTATGCAGAAGTACCCAAGAGGCTGAAGGGGCTCCCCTGGAAAGGGAGTAGGTCGTTAATAGCGGCGCGAGGGTTCAAATCCCTCCTTCTGCGCGGCTGACAGAGGTCAGCACAGGACCTTGAAAATCAAAGATCAGACAGTACACACAACCCTGAAATTTGAGTTATTGAGCCGGGCAGCTGCGAGGGCCTGACGGAGAGGAAGCTTGCTTCTGAATCCGGAAGGGCCGAAGCAGATATGTGGCGAGAGCCACAGCATGAAATCGCCTGCGATTTCATGCCTGCACCGATCAGCTCAGTAACACTTTGAAATTTCAAAAGAAGAACCAAACCAAGTAAAACGGGTAAGATAACTGAGAAAAGTCAACGTTATCTGAACCGGAGAGAACTTAAAACAGAGAGTTCGATCCTGGCTCAGGATGAACGCTGGCGGCGTGCTTAACACATGCAAGTCGAACGAGAGATACAGGAGGAAGTTTTCGGACGGAATCCGGTAGATCGAGTGGCGGACGGGTGAGTAACGCGTGGGGAACCTGCCTCATACAGGGGGATAACAGTT